>JAGABD010000105.1 GCA_017614795.1 Bacteroidales bacterium | reverse complement strand
ATAAGGGCGCGGAGACGGGGGTTGCCGGTCACATCGGGACCGCCCTGCTTCACCGCGATGGTGATTTCCTTTCCGAGTTTGGTGAAGGTGCGGGCCATATGTCCCCACCTCTTCATCTTGCGCTCCTTGCGGAATTCAAATGCTCTTCCCATAGACTAGTCCTCCACTGCGACGATGAAACTGTCGATGTCGTATGCCTCGACGCTGGCGGGATACTTGTCCTTGATGGTCTTGTAGCACTCCAGGGCGGCTGCCTTGTCGCCGAGATGCTCATAGACGCCGCCGAGCTTGCGCAGATAACCTGCAGCGAAGTCGTTGTCGGCGAGCTTGATCGCGTGCTTGTAGCTGGAAACGGCCGCCTTGTAATCCTCGAGATTCACATAAGCGTCGCCGAGGCAGGCCTTAGCACGGGCGGCGAGGATGGGCTCCTTGCCGTTGTACTTGCGAAGATACGCGATAGCGCTGTCGTTGTTGCCGAGCTGGAGCTCGCAGACGCCGGCGTAGAGATAAACGGCCTTGCCGGCCTTGGCACCGTAGTCCTCGATGACCTGGGCGAAGCCGAGGGAATTGCCGTCGCCGTTCAGGGCGATTTCGAATTCACCCTGCTGGAAAGCGTTCTCGGCCGCCACTGCCTGGTACTGCGCTTCCTGGCACTTGGGACGGTAGATGTACTTGTGATATCCCAGAACGGCGAGTCCCACTACGAGGATGCCGAGGAGGATGCCGTAAATAAGGTTCTTGTTTTCGTTGAAAAACTGTTCGGTCCTGGAGACGGTATTCTCGATCTGCTCCTTGCGCTCCAGTTCCTTGGGGTTGGGTTTGTTGGCCATATCTAAATCTGTCTAGTTTACTTTTGAGGGTGCAAAAATAATAAATATTATTCAAATGAAGAACTCGCGCCTGTAACTATAGTCGGCACGCAGTTTCTCGAAGCCCGAGGGGTTGATGCGGAACATGAAATCGTCCGTAAAAATCGGGTAGTTGTACTGGATCTTCGACGTTATTTCGCCCTGCGTCATTCCGGTGAAATCGAGCTTCACGGCCTCCAGTTCCTTGATGTCGGTCGGAGGGAAGAACTCGAAGAGCTGGGGGATGTCGAAATAGCGCGCGACAGCCCTCACTGCGGCAGCCGTGCTGCGCTGCTTTCCCTGGTAGGAGTATCCTGCTATGTGCGGAGTGGCGATGTCCACCATCGCAAGCAGGGTTTCGTTGATGTCGGGCTCGTTGTTCCAGGCGTCGATGATGACGGGGCCGAGCTTCGGAATGGCGGCAATCAGCGCGTCGTCGTCCACCAGTTCGCCGCAGGCGGTGTTCACGAAGAGGGCGCCGAACTTCATCTTGTCGAAGAAGTCCGCGTTCGCCATTCCCTTTGTGGAAGCGTTGAGCGACGCGTGCAGAGTGACTATGTCCGAATTCTGAAGCAGATAGTCGAGGGTGCAGAACTGGCCCGGGCCTTCGTATTCGGCCCTCGGAGGGTCGCAGAGGAGCACCTTGAAGCCGAGGTGGCGGGCCATAGTCTCGACGCGCCTGCCTACCTGCCCCACTCCGACGATTCCCATCGTGGCTCCCATCAGGGGGATGCTCTTGCGGGAAGCTGCGCCGTAAAGAGCGGAGAAGACATAGTTCATCACGCCGCCGGCGTTGCTGCCGGGAGCGTTCTGCACGAAGATGCCCTTGCTGCGGCAATATGCGAGATCCACGTTGTCGGTGCTTATGGTAGCGGTTGAGATGATCTTGACGGGAGTGCCTTCGAGCAGCTCCGCGTCGCACTTCGTGCGGGATCGGATTATCATTCCGTCCGCATCTGCAAGGTCTTCGCGGGTGATGCTTCCACCCTCCTTGTACAACACGCTGCACCAGGGTTCGAAAACGCCCTGGATGAAAGGAATCGCGGAGTCTATTACAAGTTTCATTTGAGTACCAGTTCTTTCACCGCTTCTTCGCCGTCGCCGATGTAGAGGCTGTCCTGCGCTATTATGGCGTTTATTTTCTTTATCAGGGTGTCCTTCTGGAAAGAGAGCGCGCTGCGCACCACGGAAGAGTTCAGGGTGATGACCAGACGGCCGTCGCGGTAGTATCTGCGGATAGTGTCCTCCCCCGCCCCGGACGCTTCGTTCCAGGCGAGATAGATTCTCTGGGCATTGTGGGTGGCCCGGGCTCCGCCGCGGACTATCATAAGTTTCAGCACGTCGCTGATGGGCAGGGCGCGCTTGGGTGCGATATTGTCAGCCATTCCTGGTGAAGACGCCCCCTTTCGCCTCGTAATATGTGCGTTCCGAAGTAAGTCCGTCCACTATGCCGCGGAGGCGGACCTTGTTGGAATCGCTCAGGAAAATCTGTCCGAACTCGTTGCCCGAAACCATCGAGAGCAGGTTCTGCACGCGGCCCAGGTCGAGCTTGTCGAAAAGGTCGTCGAGCAGAAGCATCGGAGGGTATCCCGAAGCCTGCTTCATAAGTTCGTACTGCGCGAACTTGAGTGCCACGAGAAACGACTTCTGCTGGCCCTGGGAGCCGCATTTGCGTATCGGATGGCCTCCCATCTCGAAGATGAAATCGTCCCTCTGCATTCCGGCCGTGGTGTAATGCATCAGCAGGTCGCGGTCGCGATGCGCCTTGAGCACGTCCTTGAGGTCGCCCTTCTGCAGGTCGGAACGGTAGGAGATGGAAACCATTTCGCGTCCTCCGGAGATGCGGGAGTAGTACTCCTGTACCACCGGCGCGATGCCGGCGACAAAGTCGCGACGGCGCTCGAAGATGGGCTGGGCGACGGCGTCCATCTTCCCGTCGAGGGCCTCCATATAACCGAAATCTATGTTGCCCTCCTTGAGGAGGCGGTTGCGCTGCTGCAGAAGCCTTACGTACTGCTGGACGTTGCCCAGGTACTGGACGTCCATCTGCGAAAGCACGGAATTGACGAAGCGGCGGCGCTCCTCGCCGGAGTCGCTGACCAGCGAGATGTCCGAAGGGCTCACCATAACCACGGGAAGCAGCCCGATATGGGACGCCAGGCGGGTGTACGGCTTGTCGTCGCGGCGCATCTGCTTCTCCCCTCCCTGGACCTGCACCGAGACGCGGGTTTCCTGCCCCGAGGGCAGCGTGTAGGTGCCCGCTATCGCGAAGAAGGGAGCGCCGTAACGCAGGTTGAAGGAGTCGGCGGAACCGGTGGCGCTTTTGGTCATCGAAAGATACCAGATTGCATCCAGCAGATTCGTCTTGCCCTCGCCGTTGCCTCCGGAGAGGCAGTTGACGTTGGCGCAGAATTCGAGTTCCTGCAACTCGATGTTGCGGAAATTCTGGACCACTATCTTGTTCAGTATCGCCATGGCAGCTTGTCAATCCTACAAAAGTAATAAAAAATTCGCTATCTTTGCGAATTGTAATACAATAGCGCAGTATGAGTATTCAGCAGGAAAAAATCAAATCTCTGGTGCAGAGGCGGGAAGCCGCCAAACTGGGAGGAGGTCCGGCCAGGATCGAGGCCCAGCACGCCAAAGGCAAGCTCACCGCACGCGAACGCCTCGCCCTTCTGCTCGACGAAGGCAGTTTCGAGGAGTTCGACATGTTCGTCCAGCACCGCTGCACGAACTTCGGAATGGACGCTTCGCATCCCGACGGGGACGGCGTCGTGACGGGACAGGGCACCATAGCGGGACGCCCCGTTTTCGTCTACGCGCAGGACTTCACAGTCAGCGGAGGTTCTCTCAGCAAGACGATGAGCGAGAAGATCTGCAAGGTGATGGATATGGCGATGCGCGCCGGAGCTCCGGTCGTCGGACTCAACGATTCCGGCGGAGCACGCATCCAGGAAGGCATCGACGCCCTCGCCGGGTACGGCGACATCTTCGAGCACAACATCCTCGCCAGCGGCGTGGTTCCACAGATTTCGGGCATTTTCGGTCCCTGCGCAGGCGGAGCGGTCTACTCCCCCGCCCTCACCGACTTCACCCTAATGGTCAAGAAGTCCTCCTATATGTTCCTCACCGGCCCGGCGGTCGTGAAGAGCGTCACAGGAGAAGACGTGGACCAGGAGACCCTTGGCGGAGCCGCAGTGCACGCCTCCAAGAGCGGCGTCGCCGACTTCGCCGCCGAGAACGAGCAGGACGGCATCGACACCATCAAGAAACTGCTCTCCTACATTCCCCAGAACAATATGGAAACCGCTCCCGAGCGTCCCACCCAAGACCCCCTGGCACGCGTTTCCGACAAGCTCAACGATATTATCCCCGACAATCCCAACAAGGCCTACGACATGTACGAGGTCATAAGGGAGATTGTCGATGACGGCGACTTCTTCGAGGTCCACCGCGACTTCGCGAAGAACATAATCGTCGGATTCGCCCACTTCGCCGGCCGCAGCGTCGGCATCGTGGCGAACCAGCCCATGCATCTTGCCGGAGTGCTCGACATCAACGCCAGCCGCAAGGCCGCGCGTTTCGTTCGCTTCTGCGACGCGTTCAACATTCCCCTTGTCACCCTCGTTGACGTTCCGGGCTTCCTCCCCGGCACCCAGCAGGAATATGGCGCAGTGATCACCAACGGCGCGAAACTTCTCTACGCATACGGCGAAGCCACCGTTCCCAAGGTTACTGTCACCCTTCGCAAGGCCTACGGCGGAGCCCATATCGTGATGAGCTGCAAGCAGCTTCGCGGCGACCTCAACTACGCCTGGCCCAGCGCGCAGATCGCGGTGATGGGAGCCGACGGAGCCGTCAACGTGCTCTACGGCAAGGAAATCAAGGCCGAGACCGACCCTGCGAAGCAGGCCGAAGTGCGCGATGCGAAGAAGGCCGAATACGAAGAACTCTTCAACAACCCCTACCAGGCCGCCCAGAAGGGCTACATCGAGGACGTGATAGAGCCCAGGAACACCCGTTTCCGCATCATCCGCGCCCTTGAATCGCTCCAGAACAAGCGCCAGGAGATTCCCGCGAAGAAACACGACAACCTGCCGTTATGACGCACAACCTCTATATCGCCCTGATCTGCATCTGCGTGGTCTTCACAGCGCTGCTCGTGCTGTTCTGCGTGTATACCATAATCGGCGCCGTATCCCAGCAGGCCGACCTCAAGGCCGTCGGGGAATGGGTGCCGCGTAAGGTCCGCAGGGCGATGCGCAAGGCGCTCAAGGGGCAGAAGAACGCCGACGCAGAAACAGCGGCCGCCATTTCGATGGCGCTCGAAGCCGAACTCGGCGGAGAGACCGAAGTCGCGATCGCGACAGCCCTTGCGCTTCATCTCGGGCACAGCGTCCACGACGAGGAGTCCGGCATCGTGACAATCCCCCGCCAGACATCTCCCTGGTCGGACAAGACATTGACATTCAGAAGATTACCTAAAAGATAAACTATGAGTCAGTATAAATTCAAAATCAACGGCAAGAGTTATGAGGTTGCCGTGAACGGAATTGAAGACGGAATCGCCAGCGTAAATGTCAACGGCGTTGACTACAAGGTAGAGCTCGATGACGCGTCTGCAGCGACAGCGGTCAGCGGGGACACCTCGGAGGAACGTGCCACCCTCGTAAGTCACCCCAAAAATCAGGAGATTTCCGGGGGCCCCGAAGCCGTAAGAGGGGGGACGGCTCCCGCGCCCGCGACAAAGGAAGCAGGCGCAGGCTGCAAGGTGGTCTCTCCCCTGCCGGGAGTCATCATCGAAGTGTGCGTAGGTCCCGGCGAAGTGGTCAAGAAAGGCCAGCGCATCGCGGTGATCGAAGCAATGAAGATGGAAAACGACATCCTCGCCGAAGCCACCGGCAGGATTGCCGAAGTATTCGTAAAGAAAGGCGACTCCGTGCTGGAGGGAGCCGACATCGCAAGCATAGCATAAACTCAAGCGGATGGATATCGTCGAAAGCCTCAGCCAATTCTGGTCGTTCACCGGATTCGCCAATGCAACGTGGCAGCATCTGGTGATGATATTCCTGGGTATCGTATTCGTATACCTCGGAATCAAGAAACATTGGGAGCCCCTGCTCCTCGTGCCCATCGGATTCGGAATGGTGATAGGCAACATTCCCGTGCTGGCAGGCCTTCAGGTCAGCATCTACGAGCAGAACTCGGTGCTCAACATCCTCTACCAGGGCGTACGCCAGGGCTGGTATCCCCCGCTCATCTTCCTCGGAATCGGCGCAATGACCGATTTCAGCGCGCTGATTTCCCAACCGCGTCTCGTACTCATAGGCGCGGCGGCTCAGGTCGGCATCTTCGGAGCCTTCCTGCTGGCCCTCCTTCTGGGCTTCTCCCCCAGTGAAGCGGGAGCTATCGGCATCATCGGCGGAGCCGACGGCCCCACCGCGATCTTCCTGAGCGGAAAGCTGGCGCCCGAACTTATGGGCGCGATAGCCGTCTCGGCATATTCCTATATGGCCCTCGTGCCCGTCATCCAGAAACCCATAATGCTGCTTCTCACCACGAAGAAGGAGCGCCTCATCCGTATGGAGTAGCCCCGCGTGGTAAGCCGCAAGGAAAAGATAGTCTTCCCTATCGTGGGCTTCATCTGCACCGCTTTCATAGTGCCTTCGGGCCTGCCGCTGCTGGGTATGCTCTTCTTCGGCAACCTGCTCAAGGAAAGCGGCGTCACCAGGCGTCTTGCCGAGACCGCGCGCGGACCGCTCATCGACGTTGTGACAACCCTCATCGGTCTCACCGTGGGCGCATCCACCCAGGCGGACGTTTTCCTCAACGGACGCAGCATAATGATCTTCGGCCTCGGCCTTCTGTCGTTCGTGATCGCGACCTTCAGCGGCGTGCTGTTCGTGAAGTTCATGAACCTCTTCTGCAAGGAAGGACGCAAGATCAACCCTCTCATCGGAAATGCCGGTGTGAGCGCGGTGCCCGACAGCGCCCGCGTGAGCGAGACCGTCGGCCTTGAAGCCGATCCCGGCAACCACCTCCTGATGCACGCGATGGCCCCCAACGTGGCGGGCGTCATCGGCAGCGCGGTGGCGGCGGGTCTCCTGCTCGGATTCCTCGGCTAGCCGAATTTCCTATTTAATAGCAGTTCTTGTGTTTTCCTGCAAATTTTGTTAAATTTGTAGGATAGACAAGGCAAACTATTATTTATGCAGAACAAATTGCAGGAACTTACCGAGAAACTCTACAACGAGGGTCTCGCAAAAGGCAAGGAAGAAGGCGAACTCATCCTGATACAGGCGAATGAAGAAGCGGCCGCCACGCTCGAAAAGGCGAAGGCGGAGGCCGCCGCAATAGTCGCGAAGGCGGAAAAGGATGCGCAGGCCCTGCGCGCCAAGGCGGAATCCGACATCAGGATGGCATCCGCCCAGAGCCTCCAGGCGACCAAGAAGGACATCGAGAACCTCGTGGTGGCAAAGCTGTCCGGCGAGAAGGTGTCCGAGGCCCTGAACGACGTCGCTTTCATAAAGGAGATAATCCGCAGCGTGGCGGAGAAGTTCGGCGCCGGCGAAGGCATCGCGCTCGAACTGCCCGAAAAGCTTCGCGCGGAACTCGAGCCCTGGGTGAGCGGCGAACTCGCGAAGGCCCTCAAGGGTGGCCTGAAGGCCAGCTTCTCCAAGAAGATAGCGGGAGGATTCACCATCGCCCCCGCGGAAGGAGGCTGGTTCGTGAGTTTCACGCAGGAGAGCTTCGACGCCCTCATAGCCGAATATCTGCGCCCCGTGACAAAGAAGCTTCTGTTCGGTGAATAATTACGAGTACATAATCGCAAGCCTCCCGGTTCTGGCTCGGGGCGACGGGTCCAAGCCCGACGCCGCGGCCCTGCTGGAGGAAATCCGCTCGCAACTCTCCGAAAAGGACTGCGGGACCCTCGATTTCCTTCTGGACGGCTTCGATTCCGAAAAGCTCGGCGCGGAGTATTATGCGAAGGCGGCTGCAAGCCCCCACCGCTTCATCCGCGAGTACTTCGCTTTCGATCTGGGGCTTCGCAACACGAAGGTGCGATGGCTGAACCGCACGCTCGGAAGGGCTCCGGAGCAGGACATCCTCGTCCTCGGGGAAGAACCCGGGGATTTTCCCCTCGAAGCGGAAGCGAACGCGGTGCTGGAGGGTGGCGACATCCTCGAACGCGAGAAAGGGCTGGACGCCCTGATGTGGAACAAGGCGGACGAGATCTGCCTTATGGACGTGTTCACGCTGGACCTCATACTCTCGTTCGTGGCCAAACTCCAGATCGTGGACAGGTGGCTCAGGCTCGATGAAGAGACCGGACGCGCGCTGTTCCGCAGGCTTCTCGCCGAAATAAAAGAAACAAAAACAAAAGACAGGATATGAATACGACAGGTAAGGTAACAGGCATAGTTTCCAACCTCGTTACAGTGCAGGGGGACGGACCGGTGGCCGAGAACGAACTCTGCCACATCTATCTGGCCGGCCAGGCGCTGCTCGCCGAAGTCATCAAGGTGAATGGCGACAGGGCGTCCGTGCAGGTGTTCGAAAGCACCCGCGGACTGCGCGGCGGCGACAGGGTGGAGTTCCTCGGCAGGATGCTCGAGGCGACTCTCGGCCCGGGACTTCTTTCCAGCGTCTACGACGGTCTGCAGAACGACCTCACCACTATGAAGGAAGTTTTCCTGCAGCGAGGAGAATACACCGACCCGCTCGACCGCGAGAAGCTCTGGGATTTCACTCCACTCGCGAAGCCCGGCGACAAGGTGGTCGCGGCCGACTGGCTGGGAGAGGTCAAGGAAGGCTGGCTGCCCCACAAGATTATGGTGCCGTTCAGTTTCAAGGGCGAATACACCGTCAAGGAAGTCGCTCCCGCGGGGCAGTATAACGTGGACCACGTGATCGCGGTCCTGGAAGATGCCGAAGGCTCCCCCGTCGATGTGACCATGACGCAGAAATGGCCCGTCAAAGTGGCCGTCAAATGCTACCGCGAGAAACCGCGCCCCCAGAAGATAATGGAGACCGGACTCCGCGTCATCGACAGCTTCAACCCCATCGCGGAAGGCGGCACGGGCTTCATCCCCGGGCCTTTCGGCTGCGGCAAGACGGTTCTCCAGCACGCCATCGCGAAGCAGGGCGAAGCTGACGTCATCGTGATGGCCGCCTGCGGCGAACGCGCCAACGAGGTGGTGGAAATCTTCACCGAGTTCCCCGAACTCGTCGACCCGCATACGGGGCGTAAGCTGATGGAACGCACCACCATCATCTGCAACACCTCGAATATGCCCGTGGCCGCCCGCGAAGCATCCGTTTACACGGCTATGACCATCTGCGAATACTACAGGGCGATGGGACTGCGCTGCCTGCTGCTCGCCGATTCCACTTCGCGCTGGGCCCAGGCACTTAGGGAGATGTCCAATCGTATGGAGGAACTCCCCGGCGCCGACGCCTTCCCCGTGGACCTTTCCGCCATCATCTCCAACTTCTACTCCCGCGCGGGAATGGTGGTGCTGAACAACGGACAGACGGGCGCGGTGACATTCATCGGCACCGTCTCCCCCGCCGGCGGCAACCTCAAGGAACCGGTCACCGAGAGCACCAAGAAGGCGGCCAGATGCTTCTATGCGCTGGAACAGAACCGCGCCGACCAGAAGCGCTACCCCGCCATCAACCCCATAGATTCCTATTCGAAATATCTGGAATATCCCGAGATAATCGAATATCTCGAAAAGACCGTCGAGAAAGGCTGGGTGGAAAAGGTGCTGAAAGCCAAGACGCTGGTGCGCCGCGGCAAGGAGACCGCCGACCAGATCAACATCCTCGGCGACGACGGAGTGCCTATGAGCTACCACGAGACCTTCTGGAAGAGCGAACTCATCGACTTCGCCTTCCTCCAGCAGGACGGTTTCGACCCTATCGACTGCCTCTGCCCCGTCGAAAGGCAGAAATTCATGCTCGACCTCATCCTCGACATCTGCGACAGGCACTTCGAGTTCGAGGACTACGAGCAGTGCCGGGAATTCTTCAAGAAGATGATAAACCTGCTCAAGCAGATGAACTACAACGAGTTCAAGGGAGCGGAGTTCAACAAGTACCATAAAGCGGTGGAGGAGATGTTATGAAAGCTTTCCAGAAGATATACACCAGGCTCGAAGCCATAACCAAGGCTACGGTTTCGCTCCACGCGGACGGCGTGTCGAACGACGAGCTCGCCACCGTCGAAGGGCGTCTTGCCCAGGTGGTCAAGACCCGCGGAGACCTCGTCACCCTGCAGGTATTCGCAGGCACCGAAGGCATTCCCACCAACGCCGAGGTATGCTTCCACGGCGCTCCTCCGACCCTCAGGGTGGGAGAACAGCTTTCCGGACGCTTCTTCAACGCCTACGGCGAAGCCATCGACGGAGGCCCCCAGCCCGAAGGCGAGCTTCGCGAGGTGGGCGGACCTTCCGTCAACCCTTACAAGCGCCGCCAGCCCTCCGAGCTCATCCCCACCGGCATCGCCGGCATCGACCTCAACAACACCCTGGTCTCGGGCCAGAAGATTCCTTTCTTCGCCGACCCCGACCAGCCTTACAACCAGGTCATGGCGGATGTGGCGCTGCGAGCAGACGTGGACAAGATAATACTGGGAGGAATGGGCCTGAGCAATGACGACTACCTCTTCTTCCGTCACGCGTTCGAGAACGCGGGAGCCCTCGACAAGATAGTATCCTTCGTGAACACAACCGAGGAACCGCCCGTGGAGAGGCTTCTCATCCCCGATATGGCGCTTGCGGCGGCGGAGTATTTCGCTGTCGACAAAAACGAGAAAGTGCTGGTGCTGCTAACCGATATGACGCTCTACGCCGACGCCCTTTCCATCGTGAGCAACCGTATGGACCAGATTCCTTCCAAGGACTCGATGCCCGGTTCTCTCTATTCGGACCTCGCTAAAATATACGAGAAGGCCGTGCAGCTGCCGACCGGAGGCTCCATCACCATTATCGCGGTGACCACCCTCAACGACGGCGACATCACCCACGCCATCCCGGACAATACGGGATACATCACCGAAGGGCAGCTCTTCCTTCGCGCGGATTCCGACACGGGCAAGGTGATAGTGGATCCGTTCCGTTCGCTGAGCCGACTCAAACAGCTCGTGCAGGGCAAGAAGACCCGCGAGGACCACAGCCAGGTGATGAACGCCGGCGTGCGCCTGTATGCCGACGCCCAGAACGCCAAGACCAAGCTTGAGAACGGTTTCGACCTGAGCGACTACGACCTCCGCTGCCTGGACTACGCCAAGGACTACGCGGTGCGCTTGCTCAGCATCGACGTGAACATCAAGATAGACGAAATGCTCGACACGGCCTGGGAGCTGTTCGCGAAGTATTTCAAGCCGGAAGAGACCGGAATAAAACAGACGCTGATAGACAAATACTGGCCGAAATAAATGGCGATCAAGTTCCAATATAACAAGACATCCCTCACCAACCTCGGGAAGCAGCTGAAGGTGCGGCAGAACGCCCTGCCTACGCTGAAGAACAAGGAGTCGGCGTTGCGCGCCAGCGTGCAGGAGGCCAAGCGCGAAAGCGAAAGGCTTGCGGCCGAACTGGAGAAGGCGATGGCTGGCTACGATTATCTCGCGGCCCTTTGGAACGAATTCGAGCCGGGACTCATACGTATCGCGGACGTGGAGCTGCGCACCGTCAAGGTGGCCGGAGTGAAATGCCCGCAGATAGACGACATCAAATACGAGCTGCAGCCTTTCAACGCTTTCGTCAAGCCCGCCTGGTACGCCGACGGAGTGCGGATTCTCCAGGAACTCACCCGCCTCGGCCTCGAGAGCGAGGTCTACGAGCAGAAGCGCCGCATCCTCGACTTCCAGCGCAAGAAGACCACCCAGAAGGTGAACCTGTACGAGAAGGTGCAGATTCCCGGATACCATGAGGCCATCCGCAAGATCAAGCGATATATGGAGGACGAGGAGAATCTGAGCAAGGCCGCCAGCAAGATAGTCAAGACCCGCCACGAGGCGGAAGAAGAGGAGGACGCCCTATGATAGACAGGATGAGCAAATACTCCTTCGTCCTTCTTTCCTCGGGCAAGGAAGGATTCCTGCGCGAGATCCAGAGTCTCGGCGTAGTGGACATCACCCGCAGCGAAAAGGCCATCGACGAGCGCAGTTCGAAGCTTCTCGGCGGCATCGCGGAGCAGAAAAAGCTCATCGCGGAGATAGAGGCCGGCAGCGACGACACGCTTAAGCTGTACCGCGAGAGCCTCGCCGCCCTGCGCAAGGAAGAAGCCGCCCAGAGCATATGGGGCAGCTGGGACGTGGAGAAACTCGCATCGACGGGCATCTCCCTGCATTTCTATATGACGACGGCAAAGCTCTACGACGCGCTTTGGGAGGAGTCCTGGGCCATCCAGAAAGTGGCGGAGGACAAGCAGAGCGTATGGTTCGTGATAGCGGGCGACAACGAGGGCTTCCCTCTCAAGGAACTCCCCGCTCCCCTGCGCCCGCTGGAAGCGCTCAAGAAAGATATCAAGGAACTCCAGGCCACCCTGGACAAATATGCGGCTTCGCTCGAAGCGCGCAAGGGCGAACTTCCCGGACTTCGCGCGCAGCTTGAATCCGACGAGGAGGAACTTGCCCTCGCTTTCGCGTCCGCTTCGGCCGAAACAGCGGCCGAGAATACCCTGACGCTGTTCGAAGGCTTCGCGCCGCAGGAAAACGACGAGGCGCTCGCCGGGGAATTCGACAAGCTGCCCGTGGTATGGTTCCGCGAAAAGGCCTCAGTGGAGGACAATCCTCCCATCCGCCTGAAGAACAACCGTTTCGTGCGGATGTTCGAGGTGATTACCGATATGTACGGCCGACCGGACTACAACGAGTTCGATCCCACGCCCTACATCTCCATATTCTTCCTGCTTTTCTTTGCGATGTGCATGGGAGACGCTGGTTACGGCCTTGTGCTGGCGGTCCTCGGCATCGTCCTTCGCAGGAACAAGGGACTTGCGGACATCGCGCCCCTCGTGACCACCCTCGGAATCGGCACCTTCGTCGCGGGCATCGTGATGCACACCTTCTTCGGCGTGGACATCTCCGCCCTGCCGTGGATTCCCGGATGGATGAAGGCCGTGATGGTTACCGGCACCATCGCGGGATTCGAAGCGCAGATGGTGATAGCGCTGGGCGTGGGCATAGTGCACCTGAGCCTCGCGATGATACTCAAGACCATCTACGCCACCCGCAACCGCGGATTCCTCGGTTCCCTCGGTATATGGGGCTGGACTCTGCTCATCGTGGGAGGCGTGGCCGTGGGAGCCATTTCGCTTGCCGGAGTCATCGACGCTCAGCTCACAAAATGGATCGTGATCGCGCTCGGCGTGCTTTCCGGACTGGGCATCTTCCTTCTGAACGACATCCACCGCAATCCTCTCGCCAATATCGGCGCGGGGCTGTGGGAGACATACAATACGGTCACGGGGCTTCTCGGCGACGTGCTCAGCTACCTGCGTCTCTATGCGCTGGGCCTCGCAGGAAGCATGCTTGGAAAGGCCTTCAACGACATCGCCTCGATGCCTCTGGGGGACGGTTCTTCGCCTGTCGGCTGGATTGCCTTCCTCCTTATTATAATAATAGGGCACGCGCTCAATATAGCGATGTGCTGCCTCGGCGCCTTCGTGCACCCTCTGCGACTCAACTTCCTGGAGTTCTTCAAGAACGCAGGCTACGACGGAAAGGGCCGCAACTACAACCCGATCAAAAAATCAATCGATAAAAATTAACAGCTATGAACGAAATTCTCGGTTATCTTGGTCTCGGACTTATGCTCGGCCTGTCCGGTATCGGCAGCGCTTACGGCACGACCATTGCCGGCAATGCCGCCGAGGGCGCCCTCAAGAAGGCTCCCGAAAAATCCACCAGCTATATGATCCTGTCCGCGCTGCCCGCCACCCAGGGCATCTACGGCTTCGTGGGCTTCTTCATGTGGCTGCTCGTATTCAAATTCGATTTCGCCGCCAACGGTCCCCTGCTCTTCGGCATGGGCCTGGCGATGGGACTCGTCTGCCTGTTCTCGGCAATCCGCCAGGGCCAGGTATGCGCAAACGGCATCATAGGCATCAGTCAGGGACACGACGTCCAGACCAATACCTTCATCTACGCCGCTCTTCCGGAATTCTATGCGATTCTCGGTCT
>JAGABD010000013.1 GCA_017614795.1 Bacteroidales bacterium | reverse complement strand
TGAGTGGTGGTACTCCTGAGGGTTCGGACATTACAGGTCTCCGGGAAGATGATTTCCTGCAGCGAGGTGCAGTCATTGAACGCTCCGGCCCAGAACTCTTCCAGATTATCCGGAAGGGTAACTGACTTGAGAGCGGTACATTCAGTAAATGCACCGGTAATAATCTGCCGGCCAAGCATGGTAACCGTTAAACTCGCTCCGATAATCAGAATATCCGAATCCGTTCCGAAATCTATTGTCTCCAGAGACTGGCAGCAGCGGAAGGCACCTGGACTTACTTTTTCCACGTGCAGTGGCATTTTCACCTTAACCAACGAAGGAACATACTGGAAAATCTCGCCTGTAGCATCTGTCGTAGTCCTCATTTCCGAGAGGTCAAGTTCCTCAACCCGCCAGTCGCATTCAATACCGCCCTCCTGCCCAACGAACGGGCCTCCGGCATTGTAACCGCCACCTTTGAGTAGCTCCAGGTCATCCTCATTCAGTTCGCCCGTAATCTTCAGGTTCACAATCTTGTGCAGTTCGTCCTGGTCGATTACCTGGCTCAGTGTTCCCGGAGTGGGCACGTGGACCGTCACCTGCTGGGCGTTGGCCCGCTGAGTGATTGTGATACCCCATGACTGGCCAGCAGCACTGATCCAGAGATATGCGGTACGCGGCTCAATGTTCGGATTCTCCTGAGCCATGAGCGTAATGACCGAAGAGTGCATGGCCCTCGTGGAGACGATGGACAGCCAGTTGCCCTCCTGCTCGATGCTGGCTGTGTAGTCGAAGTTTGTCTCCAACTCCACGTCGAACGAGCCGCCTTCCCATCCTATCTTGTACTCCGTGGAGCCCTCGATAAGCGGGTTCTGCTCCTGCGTCACTGTCACCGTCTGGCTGAGGTCGCTCTCCTTGTCCTTGAAGACGATGACGGCCTGCCTCGCTTCACCGGTAGTATTGGCCTGCACCGTCCAGGTGTAGCTGTCCGTAACGGCTGCCTGGGTGCCGGCGCCGTCCTGAAGGGTCATCCACGCCACGTTCGGCCCGAAGACCTCATAGTCGATGTTGGCCGTTGCCTGCACGCTCACCGTGCCGCCTGCGAAGCCAACCGTTATTTCGCTTGCGCTCAGCACCAGCGTCCGTCCACCTTTCTGGTAGACGGTTACTGTTTCGGAAAGTTCGCCGAGAGTCAGCACGATATGGCCCACGCGGGTCGCCACTTCCGGATTAGCCGTGGCGCTGAAGGTGAGTATGTTGGTCGTCATGGCGCGGGTCTGCACCAGCGAGAGCCAGGGGGTGTCGTCATAATTCACCTGCACGTCTGCGTTATGGGCCACGGTGATGTCAAAGGTCCCGCCGGCCTTCTCGAGCTCCACGCTTTCGGCCGAGACCGTGAGAGCGTCTTTCTGCTTCTGAGTCACGGTCGCCTTCTCCACATGCGCTGTGGCTTTGTCCTTTATGGAAATCACTGCATAGCGAGCGTCGGCTTCTTCATTCGGCTCGGCCGTGAAGACGATGGTGGCGTCGGCCAGGTACGCCCTTGTGACCGGCTGCCATGTGAGCCAGTTTCCTCCTTCGACACTCACTTCGAATTCCACGTTCGACTGAAGGGTAAGCTCGAAGGAGCCGCCCTTGTCCGACACCACAAAATCGTCCTGACCGAGGATGATCCAGCTGTCTTTCTTGTCGATGACGCCGTTGCCGTTCACGTCCAGATAGTCCTCGAACGGCGGAATCACGAAGTCGGCCTTGCCGAGGGCCTGGTAGCGACGGGTCAGGTTCGCCCGCACCGCGTCGGCGTCGACCAACATGCAGCTTTCCGTTATCTGCCCGCGGAGAAGTTCGCTCGTGAGCGAGCCGGTGTTCGCAACCTCGCCCGCTATCTTGCTGATGAGTTCGGAGAGCTCGCCCACCGATCGACCGGCCTGCAGGGAGGCCGAAATGGCCAGCAGGATGGCGTCGGCGTCGGTGCCGCTGGTGATGTCCATCTTGTCGAAGCCGGCATCGCCCACGGCATTGGGGATGTTGAAGACGCCGAAAATCTCTTCCTCCGCCTGCTTGCGCGCCTCCGCTACCGTCTTTCCGCCCCTCACCAGCTCGCGCATGCGGTCGGATTCAAGGGTGGTGAGCAGGTTAACGTTGGTCTTGCCCTCTTCGTTCAAATCTGACAGTGACCTTAATGTCAAGGTCGAAGACGAGACCTTGCCTTCTATCTCATTGAAGTAGTATCCTGTCGCGATTATCTCCACATAGCGGCTCTCGATCTGGCTGCCGATGGCGAACAGACCGGCGTCGTCCGTGGTCTTGGTCGAGTAGTTCTTGCCAGTGGGGTCGAGCTTCTCGTCCAGCGCCTGGATGGTGATGGTGGTACCCTGGGTGAACGGGCCCTTCTGCACGCTGCCGGCGACCGACCAGGTCTGGGCGCTCGGGCCGGGACCAGGACCGGGATTGGGCTTTTCCGGAGTGGGTTCAGGAGTTATTTCCTCGCCGCATGCGAAGGTAAAAAGAACCATTAATGCCGATACCAATAATCTGAAGGCGTGTTTCATGGCGTTCGTTTTTTGTCGTTTGGGACAAATGTACGCCTTCGCGCTTTCTTATGGTATAGACAAATCTAGACAAATGTGAGGGATACCTCCCCGTCGGCGTTGACGGGACCGGAACACCAGAACCACCAGGCCACTACCTGCAGGAGGCCGAGCTCGAGCAGGAATTCGGACCGGGGTTCGGGCCCGAGTGGCGGAATGGTAGACGCGCTGGACTCAAAATCCTGTGTCCCTTAAAGACGTGTGGGTTCGATTCCCACCTCGGGCACGAAAAAGGCAGCTTTATTGGCCGCCTTTTTTTGATGTCTTTTTCTTGAGAGGTTTATAACCGTCTACAAGGGTACTTGGCTTGAGTTCAGGTTCGTAATCCTCCCCGGAGGAATCATTCAGATACCTTTGGGCAGAAGACCTGGAAGTACCGTACCCGCTGAAGATGTTATTCTTGTGAATAATAAGCTCACAATCAAGCTCTTTCTCTATTTTTGAAATGGTCTCCAACGTTAGATTCTCCTTTCCTTTCAGAATAAGGGAGACATATTGCTGCGAGCACCCCATTCGTTGAGCCAGTTCTTTCTGGGTCATTCCCAATGTGACCATTCTGCTTTTTGCTGAAAGAGCGATTTGGGTGGAATGCATCAGCCAGCCCCAGTTGTCAACGTGCCACTGTGCCTGCTCCTTCCACATAGATTTCTCCTCGCTTTGGTGAGCCCTTAAAACTTCAATTGCCTTTGCCATTTATTTCGTTGTTATAATCCTTTATTCCTTCCAGATCCACAACTCCGTTTTCAATCAAAAAGTTGCGAACACGTTCCATCTTTTGCAACTCTTCTATAGTGTGTTGCCTTTCATTCATTGTATGGGTTAGTTTAATAGCCCCTCCTGTTATCACATATGACTGAGGTTCCAATTTAAGCGCATATAACCTAAGCCACGATGGATGTCCTGACATTTTGAATCCCTTAGCCTTTTCTTTGCCTAATAACATTTCTGCAGTACGATTGTTATCCAACGGCTTGAAAAGAGCATCTAAATCCGCTTCAGGAGACAAGTCAAGAATCACACTTTGAAGCCTGATTGCATCTGAAAAAGTGTCAAATATAGCTTTGTCCAGATCGATAATGTTGAAATATTTCAACAAGTCCGCAGAGTGTTCCGTGAAGAAATCCAGCAGCCAATCAAGGTCTAACCAATTGTTAAAGGTGCAAAACAGAATATTGTCTTGCATTCCATCATATCTGGCGGCCCACAACCGGCCGTCTTGAGTTATCTCATCAAACTTCATAATGCAAATATAATCATTTTTTAACTTGTACAAGTTTTATTATGATTTATATTTGCTAATTCTGCGACTAACGGGCGGCGGAGACTGTCATCTCGCAGCGGGAGCAGTCGAAGCCGAGGGCAAGACGGCGGCCGTTGTTCAGAAGGAACAGGGGGCCGGTATCTTTGGCACCCTGGTGAACCGGGCAGAGGCCGAGTTCGTAGCGGATGCAGTAGCGGGTGCGCATCAAGGGTTCGGCGGCCCTTGCGTTTTCGGCCGATTTTGACGGACCCCCCGCGTTTTTTTCTGGGGGGTCTGACGTTTTCGGCCCTTTTTGACAGGGCTCCCCAACTATGGTCTCTCCGGCGGGGTTTCCCGCGGCCATCGGTACGCGGCCGCAAGGCTGTGCGTCGAGGTCTTCAGCCAGAAGGCGACGCATGGAGTTGAGCGTTCCGGTGGCCAGCAGCGGCAGTTCGCGGGCGTCGAGGCGGTCCAGCGAGAAAATATAGTGGCCGCTGCGTTTGCCGAGCTGTTCGTGGAACATTGCGGCGGCGCGGGCACGGTTTTCGGCGGTGTCCACGTCGGCCTTGAAGGAACTTTCCACGATGCGGCCGTCCTGCGAAGAGGCGCGCAGCACTATGTCCCATTTGCCGGAACCGCCTCCGCTAACCGAAACCTCCAGAGACACGGGAATCTCGCGCTTCGGGAGGTTCTTTTCGAGTTCGCGGGTGAACACTGCGTCGATATTGCGATAGAGACGCATGCCTTCGCGGAGGCCGTCGGCGCTCTGGCAGCGGATGGTATTGCCTTCGCAGACGTCGCCGCGGAAGCCCACTATCGAGGCGCCCTTGAGGAAGGTGAAACCGTCGCCGTTGTGGAGTTCCGGGATCGGACCCGAGAGGGTTATTTCCAGCCCGGAACGGTCGCGGCGCAGACGTCGGACCGTGCCAACAAGGGTGCCGAGGTTGGCCGGGGCGTCCATCGACGACCAGTCGTGGGAACGCTTGCCGTCGAAGTACAGCTCGGTATACCCGCGGTTGAAGGTCTTCGAAAGGTCGGGGGTGAAGCCGCCCGACACCCGCCCGAACGACGCCCGCGTGAAATCGGATTCTTCGCACAAACCATCAACCGCCAGGGAGTACGCCCGCGTTACATTGCGCACGTAAGCGGCGTTCTTGAGGCGTCCCTCAATTTTGAACGAACAAACGCCGGCATCGGCCAGTTCCTGCAAGCGGGCAAGCAGGTTGAAGTCGCGAAGCGACAGCAGGGCCTTGTCGTGCACCAGCACACGGCCGGAGGCATCGACCAGATCGTACAAAGACCGGCAGGCTTGAATACATTCACCCCTGTCCGCTGAACGGCCGTCGAGATACTCCGAGAGCCGGCAGTCGCCGCTGTAGCACACGCACAGCGCCCCGTGCACGAAGCACTCAAGTTCGCAAGACACCGCCTCCCGGATAGCCTTGATATCGGCCAGGGAAAGCTCCCTTTCCAGCACCAGGCGGGCGGCCCCGAGGGCCTCGTAGCGGCGGGCGTCTTCTACGGTGCGAATGGCACACTGGGTTGAGGCATGGAGCGGCACGGTGATGTCTTTCCAGCCGAAGATACGCTCGTCGCGGACGATGAACGCGTCGGCCCCGGCGTCCTGGCAGGCCAGCATCATGGAGTGCATTTCAGGGATTTCCTCCTCCGAAACGCTGATATTGAAAGTGACGAACACCCTGGCCCCGAAACGGTGCGCGTAGGAGCACAGGGCAGCTATATCCTCCACCGAATTTCCGGCATCCTTTCGGGCGCCGAAGAACGGGCCGCCTATATAAACGGCATCGGCACCGCTGTCGATGGCCGCGATGCCGATATCCAGATTTCTGGCGGGGGATAAGAGCTCTAGATACACTACTTGAGAGCGTTGATCTGCTTCTGGGCCTCTGCACCGAACTTAGGATCGGTGATGGCCTTCTGGTAGAACTCTATGGCCTTTGCCTTGTTGCCCTGCTGCTGATAGAGAGCTGCCACGGTGTATGCAATCTGGGTGGCGTTGCCGGCATTGGGGGCAAGTTCGAGATACTTCTCGAAATAGTGAATGGCTTCGTTATTCTTCTTGAGGCTCTGGGATGCCTGGGCGGCAATCTGATAGGCCTTTGCGTTCTCGCCGTACTCGTTCACCTTGAGGGCCTCGGACACTGCGCTTGCATAGTCCTTATTCTTGAGGAAGTTGGCCGCTGCCTTGAGGTAGATGTTGGAAATCTGCTTTTCTGCCTGCTTTTCCTGACCGTTAGCGGCTGCGCGCTTGAAGGCCTCGATTGCCTCGTCCTTCTTGCCGGCGGAGTTGAGAGCGGAACCCATGCGGAGTGCTGCCACACCGTTGGTGGGATCTGCATCGAGAACGGCCTGATAGCCTGCTACTGCGGCCTCAAAGTCCTTGGCGGACAGGAAGGCGTTGGCCTTCTGCATGAGCACCTGCGGGATGAGGTCGGCTGCAGATTCAGCGGTTTCGGCTTCGCCATACTCCTTTGCAATGGCTACCGTGGCCTTGAGGGCGGCGATGGCGTTGTCGTAGTCCTGGTTATTGACCATTTCCTTGGCGATGGAGAACTCCAGCACCGGGATATATGACTTGCACTTGGCGGCGATCTCTTCTCCTTCGGCCCCGATGAGTTCTGCTCCTGCGAGAGCTTCG
The DNA here is from genome assembly GCA_017614795.1 of Bacteroidales bacterium. Next base: position 908 of record JAGABD010000013.1, on the reverse strand, counting down.
CGGAAGGCCTGGAGGGCTTCGGTCTTGTTGTCGGCCTGAAGAGCTATGGCCCCATTGTTGAAGGTTTCAGTTACTGAAGCGAGATCCTGAGCGGAAGCGAATGCCGCTCCAAGAAGGATGGCTGCAATAGTGATGAACAACTTTTTCATAATCTTACTCTTTGGTTTCCTTTTGCAAAATGCAAAAATAATAAATTAGTTTAATTTTCGTAATTTTGCGGCAGGTTAAAGTATGCGTCGGGTCAGGCTTCTCATATCGGCTCTCATTCTGCTCGCGGCTTCGGTGTTCGGAGCGGCTGCCGCCGTGACCACCGGAACGCTTCCGAGCAATGTCCGTTATTACCTTGCCCCGGGTACTACTTCCAAAGGTTATGCCAACTTTGTGCTGGTGCAGAAAGGGATAGCCTCGGCCGACGCCGCCAGGGGCAATCTCCTGAAGCTGGAGCACTTCACAAAAAAGGCCCCCTACGAGTTCCTGGCGTCGAAAGGCATAGGCTACGGCCCGGAGGGCTACGTGTCCTATCCCGACGGCAATACGGTATACAATTTCCGTGAGGTTCCCACCTTCGACAAGAGCGTAACCGACAGCACCATACTGCTTATCTTCGACCTGGTGCGCTCGTTCCAGGGCGATCAGGCCATAGTGATTGCGGGCGACTTCAACCAGGCTCAGATCGAGTCGAAGCTGAACCTTTTCTCACTCACCATCACGCCCAGGCGCTCAAGCGCTTCCAAAAAGGAATACAGCTGGAATCCGGCCGAAGGCCCGGCCTTCATCCACACCGAGAACAACAGCTCCCGCACGGCCGGCATCTCCCTTTCCTGGACTTCGCCCCGAACCCCGGACGACCGCCTGAATTCCCCGCAGCCGCTGGTGTCGCACATGTATGCGGCACAGCTGTCGAAGGT
>JAGABD010000104.1 GCA_017614795.1 Bacteroidales bacterium | reverse complement strand
TTTGCAGATCCCCGGGGCTTATCGCAGCTTACCACGTCCTTCTTCGGTTCCGGAAGCCTAGGCATCCTCCGTTCGCTCTTCTTCTCTTTCTCCTCTAATGAATATTGCCTATAATTTTGAAATTGCAGTCCCTTTTCAACTATCCGAAAAAACTCGAATTAATTAAAAATCAGACTAATCTTCTTTTTCTTTACCTCTTGTGTCTTTCAGTATTATCAAAGATCTGTCCCTATCGTTATTCCGAAAGGGGCTGCAAAGATACACACTTTTTCGATACCTGCAAATCTTTTTTCGATTTTTTTAAGAATTTTCATAATGAAAACGACCGGACTTCACAGCCCGGCCGAATCACAACCAATGAAAACTTTTTACAAATCGTACAATAGTATGTTAACTAACCGAAATACATACTATACAAAACCGTGCCAAACTGAAATCATTTGATCCGGACGCCGATGAAAAAAGCTCCGTAAAGGGCTACGTTGTCGTATACCTGGCTGCGGCCGTTGCCCACGCAACAGTCGTGTACGGTACCCCTGAGGCCGTAATGCCAGGCCCCGCTCTGATACGCCAGGGCGAAGTATCCCGTGAGGCTGTAATCCGGGAAGCGGCGGCCGGTACTGCTTCGTTCGCCGTCCACCGTTATATAGTTTCTGCTGAATAGCATCGCATTGCCGACCGCCGCGGCGCTCACCACGATACGCGGGACCGGCACCCAGTTGTAACCGTAGCCGGCGCCGCAGCCGATCACCGCGGACTTGATGTCGAACGGGCGGTTGCCGAGGCCCTCGAGAGAGCCGCAGCTGATGTCGGCAAGCTGGCCCGAAAGGCTCAGTATGACGCTGCCCGCGCTCTTCTTCTGGATGAACGACTGACTGAGCGCGGTAGGTAGGGAGTAACGCTTGAAATTCAGCACATAGTATCCGTCAAGGTTGATGAGCCTGCTGCGCACTTTCCCGGAAGGCACGCTCACCGTATCGGGACTCATCAGCACCCGTCCGTGATAGGTCTTGGCCTCCTGGGCGGAGAATTCCAGGCCGAAGCGGTTGCAGTAGTAGCTGAACGACAGCTGGTTGTCCTTGTCCTTGCCGCGGAAACGGAACGGACTGAAACCCCAACTCACCGAAAGGAAGTTCCAGGTGAGGGAAAAACTCTGGCGGATGCGGGGTTCGCTCCATAGCGCCGCGCGGAAACGCCCGCCGTCGTACACGCCGCGGTCGAAAAGGTCGGAATACGCGATTCCGGAAGTCGACTTTATCTTCCAGGTATAGTCCGGCGAACGCAGATACTCGGGGTCCTTGACGCCCGAACCGTTCACCACCTTCCAGGTGTGGCTTAGTTTTGAAATGGTTTCGGAAGAATCTATCGCCTCCTGCACCTTCTTTACGGGATTGCCCCCGAACGGCGCCGCGACGCCGGCCTGCCACGTCAGCAGCAGTGCAAGCAGGAGCGTTGGGATGCGGCGAAGCACGGAATTACTTGTTCAGAGGCTTGGCGTAATGCGTGGGTTCCTTCTTCGAAGGCTTGTGAGGCGCGGGAGGTTCCGCCAGCATCGGCACCTTGGCCTTATAGGACCAGATCAGGATGCAGACGCCCGCGACGATGAAGGGGATGCTGAGGAGCTGCCCCATATCGAGCGCCATCGCCCTCTCGAATTCCACCTGCGGTTCCTTTATATATTCTATAAGGAAGCGCGCGCCGAAGCAACCGATGAGGAACCAGCCGAAATGGAAGCCTCTCCAGGTGCGGCCCGCCCTCTTCCAGTAGAACCAGAGGAGGGTGAAGCCGAGGACCAGATACGAAAGCGCCTCGTAGATCTGCGTGGGGTGCTTGGGCTGGGTCTCGCCGTTGCGGTCGAAGACAATGCCCCAGGGAAGGGTGGTGACGTCGCCGTAAATCTCGGAATTGAAGAGGTTGCCGAGCCTTATCAGGCATCCGGCGAAAGCCACCGCTATGCAGAGGCGGTCCAGCATCCAGATGAAGTCGAAACCGTGCTGTCTGCCGTATTTGTGCACGAACCACCACATCGCAAGCAGCAGGGCAATTGCGCCGCCGTGCGATGCGAGGCCGCCTTTCCAGGGCTGGAATATCTCGAGGAATCCTTCCCAGGAGCCGAAATAATCGGCCGGCTGGTAGAAGCAGCAGTGCCCGAGCCGGGCGCCCACGATGGTCGCTATGAGCAGGGTGAACAGCAGCGGGTCGAGCAGGGTTTCAGGGACGCCTTCGCGACGGAAGAAGCCCCGGAAGATGTACCAGCCGATGATGAAGCCGGAGACAAAGAGGAGAGAATACCACCTTATCCCCAGGCTTCCCAGCTGGAATATCACAGGATTGACATTCCAATGTATGGCCAGAATGTCGAACATTTCGTTTTAGTCGCGGATCGCGGCGATGCCGGGAAGGTCCTTGCCTTCGATGGCCTCGAGCATCGCGCCGCCGCCGGTGGAAACGTAGCTCACCTTGTCGGCGAAGCCCATCTGGGTAACCGCAGCGACGGAGTCGCCGCCGCCCACGAGGGTGTAAGCGCCTGCGGCGGTGGCATCTGCCAGATCCTGAGCGATCTGCAGGGTTCCCTTCGCGAAAGCGGGCATCTCGAACACGCCGACGGGGCCGTTCCAAAGGACGGTCTTGCTGTTAAGGATGATTTCGCGCCAGGTTGCGAGGCTTTCCTCGCCGGCGTCCATGCCTTCCCATCCCTCGGGGATGTCGTGGGAAGGAACCACCTTGGTGTGGGCTTCGTTGCTGAATTCATCGGCCACAACCGTCTGCTTGGAGAGCGAGAGGTTCACGCCGAGTTCCTTTGCTTTCTTTTCGATTTCGAGCGCCTGAGGCATAAGCTCGTCCTCGTGGAGGGAGTTGCCGATCTTGCCGCCTTCGGCCTTGATGAAGGTGTAGCCCATGCCGCCGCCGATGATGAGGTTGTCCACCTTGCCGACGAGGTTCTCGAGCACTGCGAGCTTGCTGGACACCTTGCTGCCGCCTATGATTGCGGTGAAGGGGTGCTTTGCGTTCTTGAGCACGTTGTCGATGGCATTGATTTCGCCTTCCATCAGGTAGCCGAACATCTTGTCGTTCGGGAAGTATGCCGCGATGAGCGCGGTGGAGGCGTGTGCACGGTGGGCCGTGCCGAATGCGTCGTTGATGTAGCAGTCTGCGTAGGAAGCGAGCTTGGCGGTAAATGCCTTCTGGCTTTCCTTCACGACCTTCTTGGCCGCAGCCTTCTCCTCGTCGGAAGCATCCTCTGCGAGTCCGCGGGGCTTGCCTTCTTCCTCGGCATAGAAGCGGAGGTTTTCGAGCAGAAGGGCTTCGCCCGGTTTGAGGGCCGCCGCCT
>JAGABD010000103.1 GCA_017614795.1 Bacteroidales bacterium | reverse complement strand
GGGTGCCTTCTTCGCTTGACGCCTCTACAGGAATCGGGGCAGCTTGGGCGAGGTCTGTTTTTTCAGTGGGGACCTCGCCCATCGAAAATGCCTCAGAAATACCTACAGGCCCGATTGACCGGGCGAGGTCCCGGCTCTTTTAGCAGACCTCGCCCAATAACGGGGTGTTCGGGCCTTGTAGTCGAGGTACTCCTGCCCGAAGTCGGCGGCGAGGCGCTTTTCTTCGGAGAGGACCTGAAGAGTCATAAGGGCGAAGACGACAGCAAAGACCAGAAGGGGCTGCCAGGCCCAGAGGGCAATCATCACTCCTATATAATATAGGTATGTACCGGAGAGCATGGGGTTGCGGCTGAGGTGATATGGGCCGTCGGTCATCAGATGCTTTGTGCGGGGCGCCACCTCGTGTCCCATCGCATCGAAAGGATTTCCCTTCCCCACCCTCTTCATATGCACGATGCTCCAGATGCTGAGACCGAGCCCCACAAACGCAATCAGTGCCGCCAAGCAGAGTCTCCAGACGGGCACGATGCAAAGACAAGGCATCCCTGCCACCCACCACATAAGAGCCGGTATCCCCGCGATGAATATCGCGAAGCCAAGAAAGTATCCTAAAACAGGCATTGTCTACTTCGTCATCTCTATCAGCTGGGCGACCGGAGTGATGGCGAGGTGGACGTCGTTGTAGGTATCGCCGTCGGCGTGCTCATAGGGGTCGTCAGCCACCGTGCAGATGATGTATTTGTCGTTGCAGACAAAGTGCGGGTGCGGGTCGGGGTGGATGCTTGACTCGTGCTGCGCGTCCGTGATCTGGGGCCTGCGGGTGAAGATGTAGACTTCCTTGTAGTTTTGGGTGTTGGAGAAGAGGACCGACCAGGCATTGCCGCGGTAAGGGGTCTCCAGGTCCTTGCGGTTGGCTTCCGCGTCGCAGGTGAGATACTTCTGGTCCGACGACAGATTGCCGTGGGTGCACCTGTCTTCCCACCAGTTCCGGCCCTCCCTCAAACTAAAAAGGTGCGTGAGGGCATTCGTGCGGATATTGCGTCTCCAGAAGCCTCCGGAACTCCAGGTGACGGAGTTGCCGTCGGCGGTCCACATATCGTGGGTCGCGCCCTGGTACTCGCCGTTTTCTTTCTGGGTTTCGACCGTTCTGAAAGTAGCTCCGCCGTTCGCGTACGTAGCAATCTGCATTCTCTTGCACATTCCCGTCTCGGCGTCCCACCCTACACTTGCAAAAGTGTGGTTTCCATCGGTTGCAGTCCAAGAGTCGATTGCAAACAGGGCCTCGTTATCGTTATGGGGATTCAGCTGGCCGTGGGTGTAATGGCATTGGTTATTGTTGCTGGCCCATTTTGTATATTCTCCCGTATAGAGGTCGAGCAACCCCTGGTAGAAATTGTCCCCCACCCACGCATCGATAAGCACTTTCTTCTTGTCCTGAGTAAGTGTAAGATGGGAACAGACGCGGTTGATTACGCCCGTTGTAGGCCTGAGGTTCTTGGGGAAGTATGCCAGTCCCTCTTTCTTGCCGGGAGCGTTGAGAAGGTCCATCTTGTAGAACCTCGCATTCTTTTTATTCGACTGCCTCTCGCACCAGTACAGCACGTCGTTCACGGGATCGATATAAGGATAACCGCCGCCGAGAATCAATGGAATCTCGTATATCTTGCGAAGCGCGAGGTCTATGACGCCGCCCGATTTATACTTTGTCGCCGAGCCGTGCCACTCGTTCGTGGAAGAGTAGAAATAAAGGAACCGCTCGTCGTCCGTCATTTCCTTGGTCACGAAATAGGTGGACTGGGAGTTGTCCAGGTTCGGGCCCAGGATGTCGTGCTTGAGCAGATAGGAAACCACTCCGCTCTCGGGATCCACGAAACGGTCGAAAATGTCGTCGTCGAAAATATGATCCTTCCAGTCGGCGGGAACTTTCTGCTGTTCGTTGCCGCCACCGGAGGATTTACCTTCTTCTGCCTTGCCGCAGGAATATACCGTGAAAAGCGTTGCCGCGAGGCAGAGCGCAAAAGCGAATTTCTTCATATTGGCTATAGTCTATCTCTGCAAAGATAGCAAAATAAACAATAGAAAAAGCCCACCGGAGCGGCGGGCTTTTCATATAAGTTCGGAGAACTCTCTTAGAGAACCATGAACTCCACGCGACGGTTGGCTTCGCGGCCTTCCTCGGTGCTGTTGTCGGCGATGGGCTTGTTGGGGCCGTATCCCTTTGCATAAAGCTGGGAATCGCTGACGCCACGGCTCTTGAGGTAGTCGACCACAACGGCGGCGCGACGCTCGGAGAGCTTCATGTTGTAGTTGGGGTTGCCCGAACTGTCGGTATGGCCTGCGATCTCGAGTTTCACGGAAGGATCGCCCTTGAGCCACTCGGCCACGATGTCGAGGTTAGCCTTGGCATTGGCGTCGAGAACGGGTTTGCCTGAAGGGAAGCGGATGTGCCTCAGTTCGGCAATAGCCTTGGAAACTTCCTCGGGAGCCACGTCGACTGCGCTGACGGGTTCCTTCACGACCACGGTGTCGACCTTGGTCACGACCACGGTGTCCTTGGGAGCCTCGACCACGACGGTGTCGGGAGCGGCCTTCACGACCACGGTATCAGGGGCAGCCTTCACGACGACGGTGTCGACCTTGGTGACGACCACGGTGTCGGGAGTGGCGGCTGCGGTAGCAGCTGCTGCATCCGCTGCGGAAGCGTCAGCTGCGCGGGTGAAGGTGTTCTTGGGGAAGTTGAACTGCACACCGAAAGTCAGGGTGTTGTAGAAGAGGAAACCTCCCTCGTCGTAACCAACCTTGCCGCCGCCGAGAATGGACCTGAGGTCTACGACAGCGTTCCAGTAGTCGTTAAGACGGAAAGTGTTCTGGACACCGCCGCCAAAACCGAAGGAAACTCCGTTGCCACCGAAGAGGGGTGCCAGGGAGACATAAGGGATGAAGTTGTAAAGCCTTCCATACTTATAGCCCCAGAAAAGGTTGGAGGCGTTAAGAAGGAAGTCGACGGGGAGAGCGAAGTAAGTAAAGTTCTTTCCGCCGTTGAAATGTCCACCGTTACCTGCAAGCAGACCAATGCGGGCACCATAGGTAGGGTGCAGCCATTTGCCGCCGTACACATAACCGGCAGGGAAACCGAAACCGAAGTCAAGATTTCCGCTGAGGACATTGTTGAGAGGGAAGTTGAATCCCAGACCGCCGCCGAGGAAGCAGTTATCCAGCAGAGCGTTCTTCTCGTAAGGACCGCGGATAATGTCATCGGACTTCTCGGGCTCCTGTGCGAATGCGGCTACGCAAAGCACAAGGGCAACACAGATTGCAAAAAACTTTTTCATTGTATTGTTAAAAATAAAATAAGTTTCAACGAGCCCCAAAGGTACTATTTATTTCATAAATAAACAAACTTTCGCGGCAAAAGACGCTTTTTTCAGATGATTTCCACCGTATTGGCGGGCATCCAGCCCTGTCTTCCGTCGCTCAGCGACACGTTCAGCCACTCGCCCACGGAGTCCAGAATCTTCACTTTCGTACCCTCGTGCAGAATGAACAGATCCTTGCCGTCGGAGCCTGAAGGAGAGCTCTTTACGGGCACCACCGCCTTCATCACTATGGCCGCGTCGGCCTTGCCGAAGTCGGCCTTCTGCCACGCCGCGAAGGAAACCGCGAACCCCAGCAGCACCAGCAGCGCCAGGGCCGAGAAGAAACCGGTCTTTCTCCACCCCGTACCGCCTGCGAGCAGGAACGCCAGCAGCGCCGCGAGCATCAGAGCCAGAAGCACAAGAGCGGCAGCCGCCCAGGCGTCCGAAGGCAGAAGCCAGCAGAGCCTGCGCACCCAGCTCACGAGGAAGAACTCGGGCACCACGTCTATCTTGTCCTGCACCAGCCCCGAGGCCAGTTCCAGGTTGTAGCGCGCGTCTTCGTACGAAGGATCGAGCTTGAGGCAGCGCTCGTACCACAGGATCGCGCGGGGAACGTCGCCGTCCTTGAATGCCGCATCTCCAAGGTTGCAATAGAGTTCGGGAGATGCCAGACCGAGCGAAGCGAGCGAGTTCCACTGCGCCGAGGCATCGCTCCAGCGCCCTTCGGCATAGGAAGCCACGCCGGCGTTCCAAAGCGAATCGGGGTAGGATTCCGCCGCGCGGGAAAGCGTCGGCAGCGCCAGCATCAGGACTATCGCGAGCGCCGCTCCGGTTGCGCCGCGACCTGCTTTCTTCATACTCGAAACCATAGCTGAAATGACCTCCACGGCCTGTTCGTAATGGGTATTCATAGCCTCGTGCCCGGCCGAAGGGGCGTAGCGGGCGTAGTCGCACGCGTCCAACAGGGCGCAGTATTCCGCGACCACGTCATCCGGCACTCCGCTCTCCGACAGGCGTTCCACAATGTTCTCGCGGCTCATATCCGCAATTACCATATTGAGCTTGTCGGCGACGAAGCCCGCGAGGGCCTTGTGCAATTCTTCGTAGAACGCTCCGTAGAGGTCCTTCTTCAGGAACATGTCGGCATAGGCAAGACGCTTTTTCGCCACCTTGACCGCCGCCCTTCCGCGGGTTCCGGCCACATCGGCCCTGAGTCCGGCGCGCACCCTCGCAACCAGGTAGAACGCCACCGCCGCGAGCACCAGCAGGAGCGCTATGCCCCAGAAGGCGCCCGAACCGAAGAAGAACGCTCCGGGGGCCGCCAGCGAAGGCAGCGCGGTCTTGATGTAACGGATGTCGCTGCCGAGATCGCGGACGTCGCGCCGTGCAACTGCGGAGATGACTCCGGGAGCGCTGCCGTCGGCCGCCGGAGCCGAGCCGGAACGGCTCACCTTGATGGGCAGGGGTTCCGAGCGGAGAGTCTCATATCTGCCCGTGGAGGCATTGTAGAAGCTGTATTCCACCGGCCCTATGACGAAGTCGCCGCCGCTGCGGGGGATGAAGGGATATTCGAAGGTCTTGCTGCCCGAAGCGTCCGAGGTCTTTATGTCGTAGAGCTCGAAATCGGGCGGGAAGGAAATCTTGGGGGCCTCCAGGAGCGAGATGTTGCCGGTGCCGGTGATGGTGACCTTGAGCGAAGCCGCGTCGTGGGTCGAGAGCGAGTCCTTGCTGAGCGAAGCGCTCATCTTGAAGCTGCCCACTCCCCCTCCGAAAGAGGCCGGAGCCCCTGCGGGAAGAGCCTTCACCCGGATCGTCAGGGGTTTGGTGGAGACGCGCTTGCGCACCGTGCTGTAGTTGTCCTGGAAGAAGCTGTCGAAGATGCTGCCCGACGAGCCCGAAGGCTTGCGCACGTTCACGAGGCACACCAGTTCGGCGGGCTCTATGACCATATCGCCCTGCTTCTGCGGAATCAGCGTCCAGGCGCGGAGCACGGCGGTGTTGTAGATTTCTCCGCCGAGACTTTCGCGGCGGAACTCTATGTTGGAAGGGCTCTGGGTGACAGTGCTCCAGAAGCCGTTGAAGCCCGGGAATTTGGCATCTTCGAAGCCCGCTATGTTCACCCGCTGGTAGAGTTTGAGCACAGCGTTGATGCTCTCCCCCACCACCGCTGAGGTCTTGCTGACCGTAAGGCGCATGAAGATGTCCTCGGACGGAGACGCGCCGCTCTGGGGCCTGGCCGCGTCGGGTGCCTGCGCCTGCCCTCCGCTCTGGGAGCTTTGCCCCGAAGACGCAACCTCGATACGGGGCTGGGATGAGCGTACCTGGCGTCCCTTTACCGTCGCCACCGCTGCGGGAAGGATGAACGAACCCGTCTTTTTGGGCATAAGCACGTAGGTGTAAGTAGTCTGCGCGGACTTGCTTACCTTGCCGTTGACCATGTTGATCGATGTGGAGGAGCTCTTCTGCGGGCCCCACACGAGCTGGAAATCGTCGCCCGGGCTCCACTGGAAGTCGGACGGGGAGTTTTCGCCCTCCACGGTGAATGAGAGGTTGAACTGTTCGTCGGAGGCCACGAGGTTGGGCGCCTGCACCTTGATCGTCTGGGCTGCAAGCATCGCCGGCGCTATGGCCGCCGCGAGTATGGCGAGTAGTCTTTTCATCTTACCAGTTCTTGTCTTTCTTGCGCGATTCGAGCAGGGCCGCCTTCTTCTCGTTCACCTTGTCCTGAGTTTCCTTCTCCTTGGCCTGCACCGCCTTCAGCATCTGCTGGGCCTGCTGGGCCGAAAGCTCCTGTTTGTCCTGCTGAGGCTGTTGTTGGGGCTGTTGCTGCTGGTCCTGCTTATCCTGATTTTGGTCTTGGTTCTGCTGTTGGTCCTTGTTCCGGTCCTGCTGATTGTCCTGATTCTGCTGGTCCTTGTTTTGGTTGTTTTGGTCCTGATCCTGGTTCTGCTGCTGTTGCTGCTCCTCTTCCTTCTTCTTTGCGTAGGAATAGTTCTCCTTCGCGTCCATATCGTCGGGACGCAGCAGCAGGCTTTCGCGGAAAGACTTCTTCGCCTCGGACCAGTTCTTCTTCTGCAGCTCTGCGGCTCCCTTGTTGTACCAGTAATCGGCGGCGTTCTCCGACTCCGAAGCAATCTCCTTTATGGTTTCGAGGGCCTTGCCGGCCTCGTCGTAGCGCTCCATCCGGTAGAGGTCGCCCGCGAGGTTGTAGTTGCCCGCCAGCGACAGCGAATCCTTCAGAAGGGCCTTGCGGTAGTCTATTTCGGCCTCCTTGTAGGACCCCTTGCGGAACTTGCGGTTGCCCGCGCGCACCTCGTGCCTGTCGGCCTGGGCGAACGCCTGGGCAGCCATCAGAAGAGCCATCAGTATGCACAGTATCTTTCTCATTCGAAGAGTCTCCTTTTCGAGCGCCTGGCTCCGATCAGCGGTTCTATCGCCAGCAGCGCGAGGGCTATGGCGAAGAAATACATATACTGCTCGTCGTATTCCTCGAACACCACCGACTTGAACTTCTCGGCCTCGAGCCTGCGAAGGTCGTCGATGATGGGGTTGAGTCCGAATTCCTCGTTGCCGGCGTGCACGTATGCCCCGCCGCCCGCCTGCGCGACGTCCCGCAGCATCTTCTCGTCGAGCCTGGTCACCACGATTCCGCCGTCCTTGTCCTTGAGCAGTTCGCCGTCCACGGGAATCGGCTGGCCCTGCGCGGAACCCACGCCCACGGTATACACGCGGATGCCCGCATCGGAGGCCTGTTTGGCCGCCGCCACGGCATCGTCTTCGTGGTTCTCGCCGTCGGTTATCACTATTATCGCGCGGCTCTTTTCGCTCTGGATGCTGAAACTGCGCGCGGCGGTGAGAATGGCGTCGCCTATCGCTGTTCCCTGCACCGGTACCGAGCCCGTGTTGATGGACGAAAGGAACATCTTCGCGGAGATGTAGTCGGTGGTGACGGGCAGCTGCACGAAGGAAGTGCCGGCGAATATCACCAGCCCTATGCGGTCGCCCTGGAGCTTGTCCACTATCCTCGCTATCGCGAGTTTGGCCCTTTCAAGGCGGTTGGGGGAATAATCCTGCGCCAGCATCGAGTTGGAGACGTCCAGGCAGATTATTATCTCCGCGCCCTTGGTTTCCTTCTCGCTGAGCTTCGCTCCTATCTGGGGCCTTGCCATTCCGATGGCGAAGAAGAACAGCGCCAGGTCGAAGAGCACCAGCCTCACCCAGCCCTTGGAACGCGACCACGACGGCATAAGTTCGCGCACCAGCGCTTCGTCACCGAACTCCCTCATCCGCTTTCGGCGAAGGTGCCGCATAAGGCCGTAAAGCAGCGGTATCAAGGGTACCAGATACAGCAGGACGAGATAGTCTATGTTAGCGAATATCAGCATCTTACGGCATCCTCCTTATAAACAGACGCAGTGCAAGTTCGAGCAGCAGGCAAATCAGCGCCGCCAGCCCGAAGCGTCCGAAAAGTTCCTTGTACACCGGGAAGCTGTCCACCGTGGTGCGCACCTTCTCCATCTTGTTGATTTCCGCGTAGATCTCGGAAAGCTTGGTATTGTCGGTGGCGCGGAAGTAGCGTCCTCCCGTGCCGTCGGCTATCTTCTTGAGCAGGTCCTCGTCTATCTCGACGGGCACCTTGCGCATCTCCACTCCCCAGGGCGTCATTACCGGGTAGGGCGCCTCGCCGTTCGCTCCGACGCCTATGGTATACACTCTCACCCCGAAGGTCTTGGCTATCTCGGCGGCCGTTTCGGGCGATATCTCGCCGAGGTTGTTCACGCCGTCGGTAAGCAGTATCACCACGCGGCTCTTGGCGTCGGAATCCTTCATTCGCGCCACCGCGGTCGCAAGGCCGTTGCCTATCGCCGTACCGTCCTCGATGAGGTCCGTCTGCACTTCCTTCATCATGTTGATGAGCGCCGCGCGGTCGGAAGTGAGGGGGCACTGCGTGTAGCTCTCCCCCGCGAAAACCACTATTCCCATACGGTCCGAAGGCCTTTCGGCGATGAATTCTATCGCAATGTCCTTGGCGGCGCTGATGCGGTCGGGCGTGAAGTCGCGGGCGAGCATGCTGGTCGAAACGTCCATCGCGAACACTATGTCGATGCCCTCCGTGTCGACCTTTTCAATTTCAGTGGACGAGCGCGGGCGTGCGATTGCGATTACGATGAGGGCGAGAGCCGCCACGCGAAGCAGCGCGGGCAGATGATGCAGCGCCGCGATCACGGGCGAAGGCTTCCAGGCGGGCAGGCCCGAAACGCGCATATGGGGGTTGCGGCCCCTGAGCTCCTGCAGGATGTGGTGCAGAAGCAGCAGCGCCGGAATCGCCAGCAGCCAGAGAAGCATCGGGTACTCAAACTGCATCGTCCTTGCGCTCCTCCTCAAGCGTCGCCTGGTAAGTATCTGTAACGAAGCGCACCGACAGCGGCAGAACCTTTGCGTTGTCGCCGTCCGGCGCGATGTATTTTGCGAATTTCACGAAATCCGCGCGCTCGAACATCTCCTGCAGGTCCGCCTTGAGTTCGGGCGAAATGTCCCGGATATCGGCTAGGGCCGCGAAGAGTTCGGCGGTGGTCATCTCGGGGGCGTCCACCCCGAAACGGGCGTCGATGTAGGCCTTGAGGGTGTCGGTAACCCCGGAATAGAAGGCCTTCTGCTTTTCGGGCGCCCAGTATTTGTCGCTGCGGTAGCGGTCGAGTTCGCGGAGCGCCACGATGTGCGGAGGATCCTTCGGAGCGAGAAGCCCCGCCTTGCGCCTGCGGTATCTTATTATAAGGAGAACGCCGAGGGCGATGACACCAGCCGCCAGAAGTCCTCCGAGGATGTAGGGCAGCGCCTCCCTGAAGGTGACGGGATAGCGCATCTGCGCCTTTATGTCGCGCACCTTGAAGCCAGTCGTGTCCGCCAGCACGTCCTTTACCTCGAGGGTGCAGGCGTCGAACTTGAGCGTGTCTATCGTCTTGCCGTCGCTGCGGAGCACATACACGTCGGGAAGATTGTAGGTGCCCTCCTCGAACGGTGCAATCACCACGCTGCCGCGGTACCTGGCCGGAGCCTTCTTGCCCGCCTTGAGCGTGTCGAGCTTCCAGTCGCGAACCACCGCGAGGGTGTCGCCGGAGAGCTTTTCCCAGGTCGGAAGCGCGAGGGATTTGCCCGCCGCGGCCGCATCCAGCTCGAAGCAGTATTCCACCTGGTCGGCTATGACGATGGAGTCGCGCTTCTGCAGCGGCTGCAGGAAGGCTTTTCCCATCGGCACGATGTCCAGCAGGGTTGCAAGTATGATCGCAGCGAGTTTCATCGTCCGTTGAAGAGTTCAAGAAGTCCTTTCACATAGTCGGCGTCGGTGGAGATGTCCACGGAGTCGATGTTGTATTTGTTGAAGATGCGCTTTTCGGCCGCCGCAAGGTCGCTGTACCATTTGGCATAGGCCCTGCGGACCGCGGTGCTGTCGGTGTTCACCCAGGCCGTGCGTCCGGTTTCGCTGTCCTTCACGTTGATAATTCCAACAGGGGGAAGCACCCTTTCGCGAGGGTCGTGGATCTTGATCACCGAGAGGTCGTGCCTGCCCGCCGCCACCTTGAGGGCGTCTTCGTAGGCCGGCTGGCCTTCGGGAGTGACATCCAGCAGGTCGCTGAGAAGGAATGCCGTGCACTTCTTCTTGATCGCGCCGGCAAGGAACTGCAGCGCCGCGCCCACGTCCGTTCCGTCCGACTGAGGCTCGAGCTCTATGAGTTCGCGGATGATGTGAAGCAGATGGCTCCTGCCCTTCTTAGGAGGGATGAACTTCTCCACCCTGTCGCTGAAGAAGAGGGCGCCGACCTTGTCGTTGTTGAGTATTGCGCTGAAAGAAAGCACCGCCGCTATCTCCGTAAGAAGTTCGCGCTTGCTGCGCACCGCCGTTCCGAAGAGGCCGCTGCGGCTCACGTCCACCAGCAGCACCACGGTGAGTTCGCGTTCTTCCTCGAACACTTTCACGTAGGGGCTGCGCAGACGTGCGGTGACGTTCCAGTCCATGTTGCGCACGTCGTCGCCGTACTGGTATTCGCGCACCTCGCTGAACGCCATGCCGCGGCCTTTGAACGCGGAATGGTATTCCCCGGCGAAGATCTGATGGCTCAGGGACTTCGTCCGGATTTCGATTTTACGAACTTTCTTGAGTAGTTCTTCGGTGGTCATCGGTCAATGACAGGACTTATGGTACGATTACGGCGTTGATTACCTTTTCGATGATGTCCTCGGTGGTGACGTTCTCGGCTTCGGCTTCGTAGGTCAGGCCGATACGGTGGCGCAGCACCTCGGGGCAGACCGCGCGAACGTCCTCGGGAATGACGTAACCGCGGCGCTTGATGAAGGCGTAGGCCTTCGCGGCGGCGCTCAGGCTGATGCTTGCACGCGGGGAAGCGCCGTAGGAGATGAGGTCCTTGAGCCCGGCCAGGCCGTACTCTTCGGGGGTGCGGGTAGCGTAGACAATATCAACGATGTAGCGCTCTATCTTCTCATCCATATATACTTCGCGCACGACCTCGCGGGCACGCACGATATCCTCGGGCTTGACCACGGGCGAAGGCTCGGGGAACTCTCCGCTGTTGTTCATGCGGATTATGAGTTTCTCCTCGTCCTTCTTGGGATAGTCCACCACCACTTTCAGCATGAAACGGTCCACCTGGGCTTCGGGCAGAGGGTAGGTTCCCTCCTGCTCGATGGGGTTCTGGGTAGCCATCACCAGGAACGGTTCAGGCAGCTTGTAGGTGTTGTCGCCGATTGTCACCTGACGCTCCT
>JAGABD010000102.1 GCA_017614795.1 Bacteroidales bacterium | reverse complement strand
TGGCAGGCACGCTGGCGTCGGCCCAGACAACCAAGGTCCGCGGCCGCGTCACCGACGAATCGGGGGAGGCCGTTCCGTTCGTAGCCGTCTTTTTCGAAGGCACTACCGTCGGCATCACCACAGACCTCGAAGGCTGGTATAGCCTGGAAAACCGCAATCTCTCCGACACCCGCCTCACCGCGCAGCTGCTAGGCTACGACACCGTCGTCAAAACGGTGCGGCCGGGGCAGTTCTCCACGGTAAACTTCACCCTGCGTCTTTCCGACAACCGTCTGGCCGAAGCGCACGTGAAGGCCGACAACAAAAAGGCGCGGCAGCTGCTGGCCAACATCAACGCCCGCCGCGACCGCAACAACCCGGAAGCCCACGAACAGTACAAGGTGAAGGTTTACAACAAGATGGAGCTGGACCTCACCAACCCCGAAACCCAACTGCAGGGCGCTGTGCTCCGCAAGAAGTTCGGCTTCGTGTTCGACTACGTGGACACTTCGTCGGTGAGCGGCGTGCCGTATCTGCCGGTGATGATCTCCGAAACGGTGGCGGAAAAGGAGCATACCTCGAACCCGCTGGCAAACACCGAACACATCGAGGCCAACCAGATAAGCGGCGTGAACCCGGACATGAACCTGCTGAGCCAGTTCACCGGAAGCATGCACCTCAAGGTGAACTTCTACAATGACTTCATCAACGCCTTCGACGTTCAGTTCCCGTCGCCCATAATGCCCTCGGCGCTCCTCTACTACAACTACTATATCATTGATACAGTGATGGTCGAGGGCCGTAAAACGCTGGTGGTGCGCTACCATCCCAAGCCGCTGATTTCCACCCCCACCTTCGACGGTGAGATGCGTATCGACATGGAAGACTATGCCCTGCGGAGCATCCACGCAACCATGCAGAACTCGGTGAATGTTAACTGGCTGCGCGATTTCGTGGTGGACGCTTCGTACCAGCGCATGTCGGATTCTACCTGGTTCTACAAGTCCGACGGCTTCTATGCCGACTTCAGCATGACCGTGCGCGACTCGTCCAAGATGCTGTCGTTCATAGGCAAGCGCTCGCTGAACTACGATGTTCCGACCTTCGACTTCGTGCCCTCGGTGCGCGGCTCCGACGCCCCGGTGAAGGTGGCGGTCGATGCCGGCCACATGGACGAAGACTACTGGCAGGGAGTGCGTCCGTCGCCGCTTACCGAAAAGGAAAAGGACGTGTACAAGATGGTGGACGAGGTGAAGAACCTGCCCATCTACCGCGACCTGTATTCGATAATCTGGATGTTCGCCACCGACTATTGGGACTTCGGCAAGGTCGGGGTGGGCCCGTTCTTCAAGGTGATCAGTTACAACGATCTGGAAGGATGGCGGCCGCAGCTCGGGCTCCGCACTTCCAAGGAACTGAGCCAGAAAGACCGCTTCACGGTTTATGCGGCCTACGGGTTCGGGGACAGGCATCTCAAGGGCGGCGTCACCTGGGAGCACCTGTTCAGCCGCGAACCGTGGATTAAGATCGATTTCCGCGTGAAGCACGACGTCTTCCAGATAGGTGCGGGCGACAATGCCCTCACCGAGGGAAACATGTTCGCGAGCATGTTCGGCGGTTCCCACGGCACGCGCCCCTGCTACCAGACGGAATACCGTACCTGCCTCGACCGCGAGGTCACGCCTTCGTTCACCTACGGAGTGAAGATAAGGGCGATACGCTACTACAATACGGGCGACGCCTTCGTGCCCATGCGGGCTCCGGACGGAACGTGGATCCCGAGCGTAGCAGTGAACCAGATCCGGCTGTCGGCCCGCTTCTCAAAGGAGGAGACCTGGAACAAGGGATATTTCCTTAGGCAGAGCCTTCACAGCAAGTGGCCGATGGTAGAGTTGAGCCTCACCGGCGGCATTCCGGGGCTGAGAAAGAACGACGTGGGCTACCTCGAGCCCGGCATCGCGTTCCACTGGAAGCTGCGCACGCCGCCGTTCGGCATGAGCAATATCTGGGCAGACGCCGGTACCATCATAGGTCAGGTGCCGTATCCGCTGCTGCACGTTCACGAGGGCAACAGTACCCAGCTCCTCAACAAGCAGAGCTTCAGCTGTCTGGACTTCTTCGAGTTCGCCTCCGACACCTGGGCCAGCCTCTTCTGGTACCACACTCTGGGCGGGTATATTTTCGGAAAGATTCCCCTGATACGCAACCTGAACCTGCGTGAAGAGTTGTCGCTGCGCGCCACCTGGGGCCAGCTTTCGGAGAAGAACGACGGCAACCCGGCCCACTTCGGCGGCAACCCGGCAGCGGTGCCCGCGCCGATGCTTTTCCCGAAGGTGTACGGTTCCACTGAATATATGAGTTCGTTCGGGAAGACGCCATACGTTGAGGCGGGTATAGGCGTGAGCAACATCTTCCGCTTCATCCGCTTCGACTGCTTCTGGCGCCTCACCTACCGCGACGACCCGGCCCGCAACTTCGCCTGGAATATCGGGGCGGAGTTTAGGTTCTAGCTGCACTCCGTTCCGCTAGAACCCCAGTCCTGG
>JAGABD010000101.1 GCA_017614795.1 Bacteroidales bacterium | reverse complement strand
GCCATCGACAAGGCCCCCACCAAGAAGATCCCTTACTTCGATTTCGAAGTTCCTACCAAGCTCGAAGGTGTCGACACCGGCATCCTCGACCCCCGCGACACCTACAAGGACGCCGCCGAGTGGGACGCCAAGGCCAAGGATCTTGCAGGACGTTTCATCAAGAACTTCAGCAAGTACGAAGGCAACAAGGCAGGAAAGGCCCTGGTGAAGGCCGGGCCTAAGATTTGACACGGGAAATACAGTATCTGAGCGGAGTGGGGCCCCGACGGGCTTCACTCCTTACCAGTGAATTGGGGGTCAAGACATACGAAGACCTCCTTCACGTCTATCCCTACCGCTACATCGACCGCAGCCGCATCTATACGATAGCGGAAGCGCGCGCGGACCTCGCCTGGATACAGATTCAGGGCACCGTCGTGGAGAGCAACCTCTACGGGGTGAACGGCGGCCTTATGGGCAAGGACGGCTCCCCCGTCAAATACAACCTTGCAAAACGCCTCAGCGTAATCGTGGACGACGGCACCGGCCGTATGGAGATGGTGTTCTTCAAGGGCATCAAATGGATGCACGCGAAACTGCGTCCCGGAACGATGTTCCTCTTCTACGGCAAGCCCTCCGATTTCAACGGACGCATCAACATTGTCCACCCCGAAGTCGACACGCCCATCATCGCAACCCAGGGAGGACAGGGTTCGGTTACGGGAGTCTATCCCAGCACCGAGAAGCTGAAGAACGGCGGAATCACCGGCAAGGTGATGTGCAGGCTGATGGCGACAGCCCTCGACGAATGCATAATGGACATCAAGGAGACGCTGCCGGATTATGTCCTGCGCGACAACGCCCTCGTCCCGCTCCGCTACGCCATCCGCAACATCCACTTCCCCTCCGACCATTACGCCCTGGAAAAAGCGATACGGAGGCTCAAGTTCGAAGAACTCTTCTTCCTGCAGCTTTCCCTCGTAAAGCAGCGCTACATACATTCGCGCGGCAGCGTCGGTCTTCCGATGCCCCGCGTCGGCAATGCTTTCAACGCCTGCTATAACGCTCTTCCCTATTCCCTCACGGGTGCGCAGAAGCGCGTCATAAAGGAAATCCAGGCAGACCTCAAGAGCGGCCACCAGATGAACCGTCTGCTTCAGGGCGACGTAGGTTCCGGCAAGACTATGGTAGCCGTGCTCAGCTGCCTTCTCGCTATCGACAACGGCTGTCAGGCTTGCATAATGGCCCCTACCGAAGTCCTCGCGAGGCAGCACTACGCCAATATCAGCAAATATCTGGCGCCCACCGGCGTCCGTTGCGAAATACTCACCGGCAGCACTTCCCAGAAGGACCGCCGCGGCATTCACGAAGGTCTGCAGGACGGCAGCATCGGCATTCTTGTAGGCACCCACGCCCTCATCGAAGACACTGTCGTCTTCAAGCGCCTCGGACTCGCGGTCATCGACGAGCAGCATCGCTTCGGCGTCGACCAGCGCGCTAAACTCTGGGCGAAAGGTCCGGACAATATCGCTCCGCACGTGCTTGTAATGACCGCCACGCCCATTCCGAGGACCCTGGCGATGACGCTGTACGGCGATCTGGACGTGTCGGTAATCGACGAAATGCCTCCCGGCCGCAAGCCGGTGAAGACGGCTATGATTCCGGATTCTCGCAAGGCTTCGGCCTACGCCTTTATGCGCAAGCAGATCGAGGCGGGCAGGCAGGTTTTCGTGGTATATCCGCTCATCTTCGAAAGCGAAAAACTGGACCTGAACAATCTGGAACTGGGATATGAGGAGATCGTGAAGCGTTTCCCCCTGCCCGATTACAAGGTGGCCATAGTCCACGGCCAGATGAAGAACGAAGACAAGAACTTCTATATGGACGCCTTCGTTGCCGGCAGGGCGCAGATCCTCGTTTCCACCACGGTGATAGAGGTGGGCGTGGACGTTCCCAACGCCAGCGTGATGGTGATAGAAAGCGCCCAGCGTTTCGGCCTGAGCCAGCTGCACCAGCTTCGCGGACGGGTGGGACGCGGCGCCGACGAAAGCTACTGCATCCTCGTCTACGACCACAAGGTGAGCAAGGATGCCAAATCGCGTCTGGAGCTCATGTGCCGCACCGGCGACGGCTTCGAGATAGCGGAGGAAGATATGAAGATGCGAGGCCCCGGCGACCTCGAGGGCACCCAGCAGAGCGGTTTGCCCGTAAACCTGCGGATTGCGTCCCTCGCAAGGGACGGAAGGCTTCTGGGCGAAGTGCGCGCCTATGCCGAGAAGGTGCTGGACGCCGATCCCACCCTTTCCCTGGCCGACAACGCCCTTCTCGCCGCCGAGCTGCGCAAAGGCAAATATGAGGTAAAAGACTATAGTAAAATCAGTTGATATATGAACGCAAAATTCACGATTGTGGCCGGTCTTATTGTCGGAGGTTTCTTCCTCGGATACGGTATCGGCAACATTTACGAGAAGACCATGAAGAAAGACGAAGGCAGCGGCTACATCGGGCCGCAGAAGGTTGAAATCAAGGACGGAGTGATGACTCCGGAAGTATTGCTCGCGCTCGGGCGTCTCGGCGATCCCCAACTCTCCCCCGACGGAAGCAGGATTCTCTACGGCGTAAGCTATCAGTCGGTCAAGGAGAACCGCTCCTGCAGGAACCTCTTCCTGTGCAACCCCGACGGAAGCGGCCGCGTGCAGCTTACCAAATACGCCAAGAGCGTCAGTTGCGCCCGTTGGAGCAAGGACGGCAAGAGCATCCTCTTCGTGCAGAGAGGACAGCTCTGGAAAGCGCCCCTCAAGGGTTCCAAGCTCGGAAAGAAAGTCAAGCTCAGCGAGGTTCCGGCCGGAATAGGCGAATTCAAGCTCTCCCCCGACGAGAGTATGATTCTCTATACTTCCACCATCAAGAATCCCGCGCTGGTGCAGCCTTCCGACGCCGATGCTGCTCTCGACAAGGCTCAGGCATACAGCACCGAAGACCTGATGTATCGCCACTGGGACCACTGGGTGACCGAAATCCCCCGCAGCTATGTCGCGAAGATGGACGGCGGCCTCATCACCCCGGAGAATTCCACGGACCTTCTGGGAGAGGCCCTCTTCGAACTCCCCACCGAGCCTTTCGGCGGAGTTGAGCAGCTCGACTGGGCGCCGGACAGCAGGCACATCGCCTACAGCTGCCGCAAGAAGACCGGCAAGCAGTATGCGTTCAGCACCAATACAAGCATCTACATCTATGACGTCCAGACCGGCGAGACCGTCGGAGTGAAGGAAGACGGCGGCTATGACACCGACCCCGTCTGGAGCCCCGACGGAAAGCACCTCGCCTGGGTTTCGATGCCCCGCGACGGCTATGAGGCCGACCAGCAGACGCTTCTCGTGGCCGACATCGACCTCGAAAACGGTCCCGCAGTATCCAACATACGCCGCATCGGCAAGGACTTCGACTACGATGTGAACGCCCCCCTCTGGCACGGCGACAGGATCTATTTCTCCGCTCTCGTGAAAGAGGCTGTGCAGAGCATCTTCGTAGCCGACCTCGAAGGCAATATCGAACGTCTCACCCCGGGCGACTGGTGGACCGATTTCTTCTCGCCCTTCGCCATCCTCGACCGCGAAGACGGCAGCCAGGAGCTCCTCACCAGCTTCTACAGCCTCGAATTCCCAGTCGAACTCGTGAGCGTCATCCCCGGCGAGAATCCCGTCTGCAGGCAGATAACCACCGAAAACTCGGATATCCTCTGCCAGCTCTCCCCCATTCACGAAGAGAGCGTCTACGTGGAAACTGTCGATCATAAGCAGATGCAGTGCTGGGTTGTCTATCCTCCAGAATTCGACGAGTCCAAGGTTTATCCCGCCATCGAAATCGTGCTCGGAGGCCCCCAGAGCAGCAATTCTCAGGACTGGAGCTACCGCTGGTGCTACCGCCTGATGGCCCAGCAGGGCTACATCGTCATCCTTCCCAACCGCCGCGGCACCACCGCCTTCGGCCAGGAATGGAAGGAGGAGATTTCCGGCGACTATCCCGGACTCAATATGCAGGACTACCTTTCCGCGGGACGCTACATCAAGAGCAAACCCTATGTCGGCAAGCTCGCCTGCGTAGGAGCTTCCTACGGCGGATATTCGGCATATATGCTCGAAGGCCTTCACGGCGACCTCTACGACTGCTTCATAGCCCACGCGGGCATCTTCGACGAGAAGCAGCTCTGGTTCACCACCGAGGAGATGTGGTTCGCCAACTGGGACAACGGCGGACTCACCGAATACGCCTACACCCCCGGCGAACTCGGTCCACGCGGCGACGGCAAGACCTTCGGCGGAATGCAGCAGGCAGGAGCGCCGTATGCATCTACCCCCAAGGCCAAGAGGCACTATTCAAGTTCCCCTTCGTCGATGGTCACGAAGTGGCATACCCCCATCCTCTGCATCCACGGAGGAATGGACTTCCGCATCCCCGTCGAGCAGGGCATGGCGGCCTTCAACGCCGCCCAGATGATGGGAGTGCCCTCCAAGCTCATCGTCTTCCCGGAAGAAACCCACTGGGTCCTCCAGCCCCAGAACGCCCTCTTCTGGCACCGCAATTTCTATGATTGGCTGGATCGCTGGTGCAAGTAAAACGGCAATCTATTATCGATAGAGTATGATTCTTCAAATATTTACGCTTCTGGGCTCCCTCGCGATGTTCCTGTACGGAATGTCGCTGATGAGCGGCGGCTTGCAGAAGATGGCCGGAAACCGTATGCGTTCGGTGATGGCCAAGATGACCACCAACTATTTCACCTGCATCCTGACCGGTATCGTGGTTACCGCGATGGTCCAGAGCTCGACAGCGACGACCCTCCTCATTGTGAGCTTCGTGAATGCCGGCCTCCTTGCCCTGAGCAGCGCGATCGCGGTGATTATGGGCGCCAACATCGGCACGACCGTGACCGCATGGATATTCGCGCTCAGTTTCGGAGCGGGCAGTTTCAGCGTCGGAACAATCGCAGTCCCGTTGATGTTCGTGGCATTCCTGCTGCTGAACACCAAGAAGCAGAAGAACCTTGGCGAGTTCATAATGGGCTTCGCCTTCCTATTCCTCGGCATCTCCCTGCTCAAGCAGACTTCCAGCGTGCTTCTGGACAACGACGGCGTGCATCATTTTCTGTCCACCCTGTCGGGATACGGCGCCTGGAGCGTCTTCCTCTTCCTGATTGCGGGCGCGGTCATCACCTTCATGCTTCAGAGCTCCGCAACCGCTACCGTCATCACGATGATGCTCGTCACGGAAAAGCTCATCCCCTTCGATATGGCGACGGCGATGATACTGGGCAGCAACCTCGGAACCACCATCACTTCCAATATAGCGGCGGCGGTGGCGAATCAAAGCGCCCAGCGTACAGCGCGCGCCCACTTCCTGTTCAACCTCATCGGCGTAGTTTTGACGCTGCTTTGTTTCAGGCCGTTCATCAAGCTGGTCGGGCTAGCAGTCGAAGCCATCGGCTTCCCCAACCCCGCCACCACCAGTTTCGACGACGCCGACCCGGCGACTTCCGACGCCTTGGCAGCCTCGCTCCCCTATAGCGTTGCAGTGCTCCATACCGTATTCAACGTCATCACCACCCTCATCCTTGTAGGATTTATTCCTCAGCTTGTCAAGCTCGTCACCTGGATGGTTCCCAGCAAGGGAGAGAACAAGGAAACCCACCGGCTCAAGTATATCGGCGTCGGAAAGATTGCCACCGGCGACCTCGCCCTGAACAGCGCCAAACTCGAGGTGGCCGAATTCGGACGCATCTGCCACAAAGGGCTCAGCCATATCCGCACCGCAATCAATGCCACGAGCCTGCAGGATTTCGAGAATGCCGACAAGAAACTTGTCCAGTACGAGGAGATTACCGACAATATCGAGCGCGAAATCGCGGTCTACCTGCGCGAAGTGTCCGGCAACGAACTCAGCGACAACGGTCTCGCCCGCGTCCGCGAACTCTACCGCATAATCGGCGAGATGGAGTCCCTGGGCGACAGCGGCGAAACCATCGGCAAGATCATCGCCCGGCTCTGGAACCACGACGGCAAGTTCACCGAGAATATGCTGACGCGGCTCAACAAGATGCTCGACCTGCTGGACGAGGCATACGTCGCGATGGAACACAACCTCACCACCCCGATTATAGAGCTCGAGAACATCGACAACTCCGACAGTGCCGAAAAGGCCATCAACGAGTATCGCGACCGCCTGCGCGAGGAGCATCTCACCAACATAGAGAAGTCCACCTATCCTTACGAGACGGGCTCCTTCTATATGGACCTCGTGAACTGCCTCGAGAAGATGGGAGACTTCATCATCAACATCTCCCAGAGCGTCATCGAAGCGAAGACCGTCTAGGCGTCCCCGTAGCCATGTAGGGCGCAGCGTCTGGCCTTCGCGTCGGGCAAAGGGCAGCCCAGAGTCCCACAAGGGGAGCTCTGGGCTGCATTGCCCTACTACGCAACGCCCGCGCACCCGCTGCGACCTTGGAAAGTGATCCCAACCTCATTAATTTGGCGAGGTTGGGATCATTTTAGGCCGATTTTGAGCTCAACCTCACTTTTTTATCGAGGTTAGGATCAGTGGCGACGGCACTTGTACCTTGCTGCGGGAAGTCCGGCTCCTGGATCTCTGTCCTTATTAGGACATAGACCAAACCTTATGGTACTCATTACAACGCATTTGCCTTCCGGTCTCCGTCCCTACCGCATAGCCTAGAGGTGGCGGCCACCGCGAGGAGAGCCCCCCGGGGAGTGTTGCTCCCCGCAGCGGTGTGCCGAGCTGTCGGGTTCGACAATGACCGGCAGCGACACCTTGCTGTCGTTCCCCTCTCCAAAACAGCTTAGGGGGACGTCAAATTCGGCCATTTTTGCTCTTCCCCCCACACTCAAGCATGGAGGGTAACGACACTACGCCGCACCGGAGAGGGCTGGTCCCCGGCCTCATGCTTCGCAAAAGGGCTCGCCTTGCTGCGGGCCCTGACGGCTCACTAGTATCACGCCCCTCCGGGGCCTCCCCAATCTCTCGCCGTCCGAGGCGGTCCCTCCGCTGCGCCTCGCCGGGAGCCTTTTGCTCAAAATCGGCCAGAAGCCAACCCTCCCCGCCGCCAGCGCATATGCGTGGCAGGTAATCTGCTGATATACTGTAATATATGATATTCTTCTATCCCCAAATTAGGACATAAGAATTGTGTATCCAATTGAAGATTAGAGAGTTAGATGCCACGCCAATATTCCAGCATCAATGCTTGTAGAATGTCAAATAATGGTACTCGTATTTTGTAGAGTACGTCCTTTGTACTTGAACCTTAAATGAGTCTCCATTGATAGTTCCTTTATCATAAAACCACCATGAGTATTCCACATTATCTATTTTGATTGACGTATGCCCAAGCACCGTTATTTTCCCCTTTGACATATCATACCTGCCATCATTCTCCTCTCCTCCCTGGAAGAACAAGACACAATCTCCCCCTTTTTGCAACTCGACATATAACATACCATCGACTGTATTGGCATAGTATAGTCCTTTTTGCAACTTGTCCTTTTGGCAGGAGACAATAGACAGAACAAGCAGAAAAAGCCCCAAAAGGCGTTTCAATTTATTATATGTGAGCATGCCACAAAAATACGCAAAATAACTAGAAAAGTTAGCCTGTTTACTCTAGTAAAATGAGGTAATTAATGCTATATTTGTACGAGGCTTTTGTGCATATAATACAGCAAAGCCTATATGTTTAAATGAATGATGGCTGGCATATAAGTTCTTCAATTGAATGAACAACCCTGACGAAGTTCTATACAGATACGCTCTGACAAATAAGGAGGATAGACACTCTATCATCCAAATTGAAGACGTAGATCCTGCTAACCGGCATCCTGTTTCTTATTTTTGCCCAAATTGTGAAAAAGAAATGACGCCGGTTATCGGGCCCATTAGACATCGTCATTTCAGACATATTGGTGATAAATGTGGTTATGACACTTACCTTCACACATATGCAGTTTTTGAATTTGCTAATCAATACGAGATCTGTGTTGAGAATAAGCTTCCTTTCATACTTTCAGCTTATCTCCCCATTAAGTGCAACAAGAATTGCGTCCTTAAGGAGAATAACAATTGCAAGGAACGTCTTAAGTTATATGACATAGATTTAACTAAGTTTTTTAAGAAGGTAATAGTTGAACAAACGGTCTCTGTGCCTATTGATAGAAGCCGGCGCCCTGATATCATTCTTGAATCAGACGATGGGCAACAATTATGGGTTGAGATTTGGGTTAAACATCAATGCCCTCCGGATAAGATAAAAGACGGTCATATCATTGAGATTCACATACATAATGACGAGGACTTGAAGCAGTTTTATTCACACAGGATAGTCGAGTCTGATGGTAACCAAGTTACTATACATGACAAAGACTTTTTGAGTGAATTATTTGCCAGCAAAAGCGAATCAGAGATAATGCCATGCGACTCCTTCTTAAGGTACGATTATGGGGGATCAGAGGAGATTATCCGAGATATTAGTTCCTACATAAGCAATAATAATTCTAATAGTCCTTACAGATTAATTCTTAAACTGAATTGGTCGGGGAAGCACGACGCTGCGGGCCTGGGCGGACCACAATATAGAAAATCAGATTTAAGCTGTTTATGTCATCAATATGCACTTTCCAAGTTATGTTCTGGTTCGTCCATTCTGAATGGCTCAACAATTGATCCAGATTTCGAAAGACTTATTGTCTATGAATCTGAGGTCAATCAAGCAAGCAAAGAGTCTTTCCACGTTCTAAAAGATAAACCAATCCGACATTCAAGCACTGATGCAAGCCGTAATAAGGACAAAGAAAAGAAACCGTACCAAGGACTGCAAAAGATTGCACCTGTGAGTTTAGATTCAATCATCCAGGGTTTGAATCCGGAGCAGAGCAGGGCCGTGCAGACCGTGGAGGGGCCGGTTCTGATCATTGCGGGCGCGGGCTCGGGGAAGACCCGGGTGCTGACCAGCAGGGTGGCGTATGTCCTGGCTGGAGGATGCGAGCCGTGGCGGGTTCTCGCCCTCACCTTCACCAAGAAGGCCGCCGGAGAGATGAAGGAACGCATCGCGAATATGGTCGGCCCCGGAAAGGCGCGACACGTGGTGATGGGAACGTTCCACTCCATCTTCGTACGCTTCCTCCGCGACTACGCCGAGAGCATCGGCTATCCCAAGGATTTCACCATTTACGACAAGTCCGATTCCGAAAGCGCGGCCAAGGCCTGCATAAAGGAACTCGGGCTCGACGACAAGGTGTACAAGCCCCGCGAAGTGATGGCGCGCATATCATTCGCGAAGAACGCCCTTTTCCTCCCCCATTCATACAGGAACAACAGGGAATTCATGCAGGCCGACGCGCGTGCCAGGAAGCCGCAGATTGCGGACATCTACGCCCTTTATCAGCAGAAGCTGAAGCAGTCCGGCGTGATGGACTTCGACGACATCCTGGTGAATATGAACATCCTGTTCAGGGACAATCCCGACGCGCTGGCCGACATCTCTTCGCGTTTCTCGTACATTATGGTGGACGAGTACCAGGACACCAACTACGCGCAGTACCTGATACTCAAGAAACTGGCCGCACCGCACCGCAACATCTGCGTGGTGGGCGACGACAGCCAGAGCATCTACGCTTTCCGCGGAGCCCAGATCCAGAACATACTGAACTTCCGGAAGGATTATCCCGAAAGCGTGCTCATCCGCCTCGAACGCAACTACCGCAGCACCCGAATAATAGTCGACGCCGCGAATTCTGTCATCTCACACAACGAGGGCCGCATCCCGAAGACCTGCTACAGCGAAGGGGAAAGCGGCGAGAAGATAGAGTTGATAAAGGCATACACCGAGCAGGAAGAGGCGATGCTCATAGTGTCCGACATCCAGAGCAGGATGCGGGAAGACAAGGCGCAGTACGAAGATTTCGCCATTCTCTATCGCACGAACGCCCAGAGCCGCGCGCTCGAAGAGCAGCTTCGCCGCAGGAACATACCTTATATTATATATTCCGGAAATTCGTTCTTCGAGAGAGCCGAAATCAAGGACCTGATGGCCTATTTCAAGCTCTGCGTGAACGTCAACGACAACGAGTCCTTCAAACGCATCGTGAATGTGCCGGCAAGGGGCATCGGAGGCACTTCGCTTTCCGCCTTGAACGAAGTCGCGAGGCACCACGAATGTCCTCTGTTCAAGGCCGCCTGGCAGCCGGATTACGAAATGTACGGCCTCAAGCGCCCCGCCGCCGAAAAGATTCGGGAATTCTGCAAGATGATTGAGAATCTTG
Source organism: Bacteroidales bacterium (assembly GCA_017614795.1). The sequence goes on along the minus strand of JAGABD010000101.1, from coordinate 3,942 downwards.
CGATCGAAGCCGCGAGCGGAGATGCTCACGAGGTAGCTTTGAAAATTGCCGGGCAATCCGGCATCCTCGCGCTCTTCAAAGGCGATACCTCCATAGAAGGAATAGCCCGCGCGGCCAATATCGAAGAATTGCTGAACTCGGTCGCGGCCTTTGTCGAAGAGCGCCAGAACGATATAATCGCGGACTCGGAAGGAGATGAATCCTTCGACGAGTCGAACCTTCCGGTCGTCACCCTGGCCGATTTCCTCGAGAACATCGCCCTGCTCAGCAACGTAGACGCGAGCGAGGGAGACGATACCAGCAACAAGGTGGCCCTGATGACTGTTCATTCCGCGAAAGGCCTCGAATTTCCTTACGTCTACATAGCCGGCGCCGAGGAGAATCTTTTCCCTTCCGCGATGACGATGACATCGCTTTCCGAAATAGAAGAGGAGAGACGCCTGTTCTATGTTGCCCTGACACGCGCGAAAAAGGCCGTCAAGGTATCCTTCGCGCAGACCAGGATGCGCAACGGCCAGCACGAAAGCAATCCTGTCAGCCGTTTCGTCAAGGAAATCGACGAACGCTACATCGAGAATCCCGTCAGCGATGACGACAACGGATTCGGCGCGGCTTCCGATACGTTCGGACGCTTCGGTTTCGGCGGGCACGGAGGCGGGTATTCGGCCGGGGGCGCCAAGAAAGGAGGTTTCGGTGGCTATCGCTACGGAGAGTCCTCCAAAGTCGAGTATTTCCGGAAGAAAGCCGCAGCGTCGCAGCGAGAGCCTTACGGGTCGGGCAATGCCGGTGTGGGCTCCCCTCGCGGGACTCTGGCCGGCCCTTTGCCCGACGCGGGAGCGAGGCGCCCTATCCCCACCATCAAGCCTCCGGTAATCGACGTCAACTTCGTTCCGGAGCCGATGACAAGCTTCAAGGCTGGCGACAGGATCGAGCACAACCGTTTCGGGGCGGGCAAGGTGATGGAAATCACCGGCGAAGTTCCCGAGCTCAAGGCGACCATCGACTTCGACAATTACGGGCAGAAACTGCTGCTTTTGAAGTACGCGAAGATGCGCCACGAGAAGAAATGATTAATTTTGTACCGCAATGGCATACAAACTCACTGAAATCTACGACCCCAAGGTAAGCGCCGAACTCGAGAAGCACGTGGAAGAAATCCTCCGGCTTCTGGGCGAAGACGTCGGCCGCGAAGGCCTCCTGAAGACCCCCGAGAGGGTGTCCAGGGCTATGCAGTTCCTTACCCAGGGGTATGAACAGGACGGCGTGGCGATCATCCGGTCCGCCCTTTTCGACGCCCCCGACAACGAAGTCGTTCTGGTGAAGGACATCGAGCTCCACTCCCTCTGCGAGCATCACCTCCTCCCCTTCTCCGGCAAGGCCCACGTGGCATACATCCCCGACAAGAAAATCACAGGCCTCAGCAAGATTGCCCGGATGGTGGACTGCTTCGCCCGCAGGCTTCAGGTGCAGGAGCGCCTCACGGTCCAGATTCGCGACTGTATGGAGGAAGCGCTCCATCCTCTCGGCGTAGCCGTGGTGGTGGAAGCATCGCACAGTTGCATGACCATGCGCGGAGCCTGCAAGAGCGGTGCCCTCACGACCACTTCCGCCTTCTCCGGAGCATTCCTCAAGGACCATCGCACCCGCAACGAATTCCTAAACCTCATAAAGTGATGTACTACATTTCCAAGACCATAGAGATTTCAGCCGCGCATTGCGTAAAAACCAGCGACGAACACTTCTCCGAACCGCTTCACGGCCACAACTGGAAGGTCACGGTATTCTGCCGCTCCGAGCAGCTGAACGAGGACGGAATGGTAGTCGATTTCCGCATCATCAAGGACAAGGTCAAGAACGCCCTCGACCACAAGAACCTTAACGAGGTCCTTCCCTTCAACCCCACGACGGAAAACATTGCCCGCTGGATTGCCGGCCAGGTCCCCCACTGCTACAAAGTCCGCGTGGAGGAAACCTCCAACAACGTCGCGGAGTACTGCATCGACTAAAAAATACTATTGTATTTTTGCCCCTTTTTTACTAAATTCGCAGCGCATTGAGCATACGAATTCTATTAGTGTAATTATAATACAATGTCCAAGACAATCGTTTTGAAAAAAGGACTCGACATTCCCGTATCGGGGGCTGCCGAACTCCGGCTTTCCAAGACAGTCTCCCCCGACATAGTGGCTGTGCAGCCGGGCGGCTTCAAGGGCTTCAGCCCGCGTCTTCTCGTGAAGGAAGGCGACAGGGTGCTCTGCGGCTCGCCGGTGCTTGCCGACAAGGCCAACGCCGCGATTCTGGTGGTATCGCCGGTAAGCGGAACGGTAAAGGAGATTGTCCGCGGAGAAAAGCGCAAGTTGCTCGCGGTGCTCGTCCAGGCGGACGGCAAACAGGAGCAGGCGAAAGGTCCGGGCGCTAAGAAGCCTTCCGAACTCGACGCGGCGCAGATTAAAGAACATATCCTTGCAAGCGGCCTCTGGCCCTTCATCGTACAGCGACCTTACGGCATTGTGGCGGATCCCGCCGCCACTCCGAAGGCCGTTTTCGTTTCCGCATTCAGCTCGGCTCCCCTCGCGGCGGACACCGAATACACGCTTGCGGACCGCATCGGCGACATCCAGGTCGGCATCGACGCACTCGCGAAGATCTCCCCCGTGCACATCGGCCTTAAGAGCGAAGAATCCGCCTTCTGCAAACTCCAGAACGCGGAGAAGCACATCTTTAAGGGCAAGCATCCCGCAGGCAACGTGGGAGTGCAGATTGCGGCGGTCAGCCCCATCCTCAAGGGCGACACCGTATGGACGCTCCCCCTGTTCGCCGTAGCGGCGATAGGAAAGGCCTTCGCCAAGGGTGTGTACGACGTGCGCCGCAAAGTGGCGGTTGCAGGACCTGCGGCTATAGAGCCCGCTTATGTGGAGATGCTCCCGGGCACCCCGCTCAGCGCTCTCGCGGCCTTCTACGGCGGCAACGCCGAGGGCCTGCGCATCGTAAGCGGCGACTTGCTCTCGGGCGTCACCGCGGGCGCCGAAGGCTATCTGGGAACTGCCCACGACACCGTGTCGATAATAAAGGAAGGCACCGAACCCGAGCTCTTCGGCTGGGCGAAACCCATCCGCTGGGGCCAGTTCAGCACCGACCATTCGTATTTCTCCTGGCTCACCCCCTGGCGCAAGTACGACTGCGACACCAACCTCCACGGAGGCCCCCGCGCATTCGTGATGAACGACGCCTACTACGCCAAGGTGCTGCCTATGGACATCTACCCGGTCTATCTTCTCAAGGCCTGCCTTGCAGGGGATATCGAGAAGATGGAAAAATTCGGCATCTACGAGGTTCTGCCGGAAGATTTCGCCCTCTGCGAATACATCGACCCGAGCAAGAACTACATTCAGGACATCATAGCAAAGGGCATAGACCTGATGCTCAAAGAAATGGCTTAAGAGTATGAAAAAGTTTTGGCACGCAACAGTGGACGCCTTCCAGACATTCCTGAAGGTTCCCGGAACGGTGGCTCTCAAGGGAGCGCACCTTCGCGATGCGATAGATCTTAAGCGCATCATGATAATCGCAGTGATAGCGGTCGGTCCCGCTGCCCTCTTCGGAATGTGGAACGTCGGCTATCAGCACAACCTGGCGCTCGGAGACGGACGTCTGCAGATCCTGGCCAACTTCTGGCAGGGATTCCTTCAGGTTCTGCCCCTCTACGTGGTGGCATATGCCGTCGGTCTCGCCATAGAATTCTTCTCCGCAGGTTTGCGCAACGAGGAAGTCAACGAAGGCTACCTGATGAGCGGAATGCTCATCCCGATGATTGTCCCGGTGGACGTTCCCCTCTGGATGCTCGCAGTGGCGGTGGCATTCGCCGTCATCTTCGGCAAGGAGGTCTTCGGCGGCACCGGAATGAACATCTGGAACCCCGCCCTGCTCACCCGCGCATTCCTC
>JAGABD010000100.1 GCA_017614795.1 Bacteroidales bacterium | reverse complement strand
GCGGAGTCATGATGGCAATCAGCTACGGCTACGTCTATGTCGCCCAGGTGGCGATGGGTGCGAGCCCCGTGCAGTATATGAACGCCATCAAGGAAGCCGAAGCCTACGACGGACCTTCGCTCGTGATCGCATACGCCCCTTGTATCAACCACGGTCTCAAGGCCGGCATGGGTCTCAGCCAGCGCGAGGAGAAACTCGCCGTCGAATGCGGCTACTGGCATCTCTACCGCTACAACCCGACCCTCGAAGGCACGGACAAGAACCCGTTCACCCTCGACAGCAAGGAACCCGACTGGAGCAAGTTCCAGGACTTCCTCAAGGGTGAAGTTCGCTTTGCGTCCCTCTACAAACTCTTCCCCGACAGGGCTCAGGAGCTTCTCGAGAAGACTGAAGAGTTCGCAAAGATCCGTCTTGAGAACTACAAGAAGCTCGCGGGACAGAAGTAATCCGGCCGGATTACTTCTGCCCGAAAGGGCTGTGTCTCGGGGGCACCCCGAACCCCGCGGGTTTCACCCGAAAACATCAAAAATGGCGGAAGCATTTGCTCCGCCGTTTTTATTATAAGTGAAGAAACTATTTCTTCGGCAATTCGATGTGGATGTCGCCGCCGGATGTCCAGATCAGGGCTTCTGCGCCATTGTCCAATTTCAGCCGATGCGGCTCTGCCGGCGCGGCGTTGATATCGAGGGGATGGGAATGGAAAGCATCCGAAGCCACCTTGTACCAGTGGAGAATCTGGCGGGCGTAGCCATAGAAGAGTTCGCCCTTTTCGGTGAGGCTGATGCCCGAGCGGCCGCGTTCCAGAAGTTTGGCCCCGAGTTCGCGCTCGAGATCGGCAATGTTCTGCGTTACGGCCGGCTGGGTAATCTGCAATAAACGGGCGGCTGCGGTGAAATTACCACATTCCACCGCAGTCACGAAAATTCTAAGTCTCTTGTCTTCCAGCAATTTATTCCGCCGAGATAGCTCCGGTGGGGCAAGCGCCCGCGCAAGCACCGCAGTCGATGCACACTTCGGGATCAATGGAATAAACATCGCCTTCTTTGATGGCGCCGGTCGGGCATTCGCCCTGGCAGGTACCGCAAGCGACACAGATGTCGGGATCGATTTTGTGAGCCATAATTGTTTTGTTCTTTAATTGTTACCGCAAAGGTAAGGTTTTTGTTGTGAATTATCAATAGCATTTTTATTTTTGCAATATGAAACTTCTGTTGATTCTGTTGAGCGTCCTGATAGGCTCCAGGGCCGAATTCGACGCCACCGTATATGACTTTGGCACAATCGAAGCCGGGTCGGGTCCCGTTTCCTGCTCTTTCACAGTCACCAACGTGGGCGAAGAGCCCCTGACCATACTCTCCGCCGTGTCCTCCTGCGGTTGCACCGGCGTGAAGTGGACGCGCGAAACGCTCGCGAAGGGAGAGAAGGGCACGGTCACCGCGACATACAAGAACGACGAAGGGCCCCACGCCTTCGACAAAACCATTACGGTTTATCTTTCCGATGTTAAAAAACCTGTCGTTTTGCACCTCCGGGGAGTGGTTAAAAAGTAGATTTTTGCTATCTTTGTAGGTTATGAGCAGTGCATCGAATTATACTGAAGCCAACATACGCACCCTCGAAGGCGTAGAACACATCAGGAGGAGACCGGGAATGTACATCGGCCGACTGGGGAACGGAAGCAACCCCGGAGACGGCATCTATGTACTGCTGAAGGAGATTGTGGACAACTCCATCGACGAGTACGCGATGGGCTTCGGAAAGCAGGTGAACATCGATGTGAACGACGGTCAGGTGACCGTGCGCGACTTCGGCCGTGGAATTCCCCTCGGCAGCGTCATCACCGCCGTCAAGGACCTCAACACCGGCGGCAAGTTCGATGACAAGGCTTTCAAGAAGAGCGTCGGTCTGAACGGCGTCGGCACCAAGGCCGTAAACGCCCTCAGCGAGGTCTTCTACGTATGCTCCCACCGCGACGGACAGTGCTCCTGGGCACGTTTCGAGCGCGGAGAGCTCAAGGACCAGGGCACAGGCCCCACCAAGGAAAAGAACGGCACCCTCGTGGAATTCCGTCCCGACCAGATGATGTTCGGCAAGTACGAATACAACATGGACTACGTCGAGACGATGATAAAGAACTACTCCTACCTGAAGAAGGGGCTCGTCCTCAACCTCAACGGAGTGGCCTACCGCAGCGAAAACGGACTTCTCGACCTGGTGCGCGAAAACCTCAGCGAGGAGCCGCTCTACCCGCCCATCCATCTTGAAGGGGAAGACATCGAAATAGTTCTCAGCCACGGCAACGCCTACGGCGAGAACATCGCCTCGTTCGTGAACGGACAGAATACCCGCGACGGCGGAACCCATCTCGCGGCCTACCGCGAAGCCATCGCCAAGACCCTGCGCGAATTCTTCAAGAACGGCAAATATACCCCCGAAGACTGCCGTCAGGGCGTCGTGGGGGCCATCAGCATACAGATCCAGGAACCAACCTTCGAGGCCCAGACCAAGACCAAGCTCGGCTCCAACTATATGTGGGAGAAGCAGGACCGCGACGAGCACGGGGCCCTCAAGGTCGACGTCGGCCCCACCATCCGCAGTTACGTCAACGACTTCGTCTCCAAGAATCTCGACAACTATCTGCACATCCACAAGGAGATCGTGCCGATAATCGAGGAAAAGATAAAGTCGAGCATGCAGGAGCGCGAGGAGATTTCGGGCATCCAGAAGAAGACCCGCGAGCGCAACAAGAAGACCTCGGTCTACAACAGCAAGCTCCGCGACTGCCGCTACCACTACAACGACAAGGTCACCGAGAAGACGCAGGAGGACATCGAGCGCAGCAGCATCTTCATCACCGAGGGCGACTCCGCAAGCGGTACCATCACCAAGGCCCGCAACTCCAACTACCAGGCGGTGTTCAGCCTCCGCGGCAAGCCCATCAACTCTTTCAAGGAAAGCCGCAAGAAGGTGGCCGAGAACGAAGAGCTCAACCTGCTCATTTCGGCGCTCGGCGTGGAGGACGACCTCGAAAACCTTCGCTACAACAACATAGTGGTGGCCACCGATGCCGATGACGACGGAATGCACATCCGCATGCTGGTGCTCACCTTCTTTATGAAATACTACCCCGACCTCATCCGTCGCAGGCACGTATATATCCTCCAGACTCCCCTCTTCCGCGTCCGCAACAAGACCGAGAACCGCTACTGCTACTCCATCGAGGAGAAGGAGCAGGCGATAAAGGACCTCAAGAGCAAGGTGGAAATCACCCGCTTCAAGGGTCTCGGAGAAATCAGCTCGAACGAGTTTGCCGACTTCATCGGCGAGGGAATGCGCCTCGACGAGGTGAACCTCGCTGAAGAGGAATCGAGTTCCGACATAATGGAATTCTATATGGGCGACAACACCTACGAACGCCAGGCCTTCATCATGCAGAACCTGCGCAGCGAATCCGAACTCGAAGACATCGACATCTGATGGCCAAACTGAAAACCCATTACGGAAAACGCTGGTCCCGCTTCTGCGCCTGGTGCCTGAAGAAGATGGGATGGACCGCCGACGGCGGACCGGTGCCCGAGAACAAAGGCATCATCCTGGGAGTCCCGCACACTTCCGTAAAGGATTTTCTGGTGTCCTACTTCTTCTATTCCTCCTTCGGCGAAGTGGCCCACGTGATGATCAAGAAGGAATTCTTCTTCTGGCCCCTGGGGCCCGTTCTCCGCAGTTGCGGATGCATACCCGTGGACCGCAAAGGCCCCGGCGGAATGGTCAAGAGCCTGGTTACCCAGATGCAGGGAGAGGAGTTCTTCAAGCTCGCCCTCGCGCCGGAAGGAACAAGGAAGGCGGCAGCGAAATGGAAGACGGGGTTCCTTTTCATAGCGAAAGAAACCGGAGCGCCCATCTACCTCGGCTATTTCGACTGGAAGACCAGGCACGTCGGCATCGGGGAGAAGTTCATCCCCACGGGAGACACCAAAGCCGACCTCGAGGCCGTACAGGAACATTACCGCAAGATGCACCTGGAGGGCAAGAAACCCGAAGGATACATCTACCACGGACAATAGAAACCGAACTTAAACCTTAAACCTGAATTTATGAGACTCCACAAACACCCCTACAGGATACGCAACGTGTTCCGCAGATGGAACCCTATGAGAATCCTGCCCAACCACAGGGACCATTATCCGCAGACTCTGCGCGAACTCTTCGAGACATCCACCGAGCGCTTCGCCCGCAGGCGTTTCAGCCGCTTCGTGGACGGCGGGCAGGAATACTCCTACGCCAAGTTCCGCACCACCTGCGACCTCCAGAGCCAGAGGCTGTCGCGTTTCGGCATCAAGGCCGGCGACAAAGTGGCCATCCTCTCGCAGAACATGCCCAACTGGACGGTGGCGTTCTTCACCGCGACCGCTTTCGGAAGGGTAGCCATCCCCATACTTCCCGACAGTTCGGAGAACGAAATCACCAACATTCTGGAGCATTCCGAGAGCCGCGTGCTCTTCGTGTCGAAAAGGCTTCTGCCCAAGGTCAGCCAGTCCTGCATCGACAAGATGACGCTGGTGATCGACATCGAGACATTCGAGCTCATCAAGAAAGAGAAGAACGCTTTCCAGTGCGACGGATGGGTCAAAGCCCCCACCGCCGACGAACTGGCGGCGATAATCTACACCTCCGGCACCACCGGCAAGGCGAAGGGCGTTATGCTCAGCCACCGCAACCTCTGCCAGAACATAATGGAGGCGCACAAGGCGGAGAGATGCTACCCCAAGGACAGGTTCCTGAGCATCCTCCCCATGGCCCACACCTATGAAATGGCGCTGGGATGCCTCTACCCCGTTTATGTGGGCGCCTGCGTCTACTATCTGCAGAAACCGCCTACCGCCAGCATCCTGATGCCCGCCATCAAGAAGGTCCGCCCGACCGTGATGTGCGTCGTTCCACTTATTATAGAAAAGGTATATAAGAAGAGCATAGTTCCCACCGTCAACGGCAGCCGCACCCTCAGCTGGATGAACAAGCACATTCCGGGCATATTCCACTGGCTCGTGGGACGCAGGCTCTACAAGACCTTCGGCGGCAAGCTGCATTTCTTCGGCATCGGCGGAAGCAAGCTCGATCCGACCGTGGAGGCCTTCCTCAAGAAGTGCCGCTTCCCCTACGCGATCGGCTACGGACTTACAGAATGCGCTCCCCTCGTGTGCAACGCGATGGTGGGCCGCACCGCGGTGGGTTCCATCGGCATACCCTCCTGCAAGGTGGAGGTGAAGCTGCGCGACGTCAACCCCGACACCGGCGAGGGCGAAATCGTATGCCGCGGCGACAACGTGATGATGGGCTACTACAAGGACCCCGAGCGCACCGCGCAGGTAATCGACGACGACGGCTGGTTCCGCACCAACGACGTGGCGACCGTCGACAAATACGGCAACTACTACATCAAGGGCCGCCTCAACAACACCATCCTCGGCCCTTCCGGCGAGAACATCTACCCCGAGGAAATCGAGCAGGTGATCAACGACGAGGAAGGCGTGAGCGAAAGCCTCGTAATGCAGCGCGAAGGCAAGCTCGTGGCGCTGGTGAAGTTCGAGGACAACGTGCTGGACTGGGACCTCGAAGGCGAGGAGAAGTTCTACGAGGCCATCGAGGCCCGCAAGAAGGCGCTTATGGAGCGCATCAACAAGCTCGTGGGCAAGAATTCGCAGATAAGCGAGGTCAACGCGGTGAAGGACCCCTTCGAGAAGACCGCCACCCAGAAGATCCGCCGCTTCGTCTACAAGGATTCCCACGGCGACGACCAACCGAAAGAGGAAAAGAAGAAATAATTCTTTTGTTTTTTCACGGATAATTCCTATATTTGCAGCCCTTTGGGAAATACCCGAAGGGCTAATTTTTACAACTAATTAAAAGTCAAATGATTAAACAGTACGAAACCGTTTTCATTGCAACTCCCGTTTTGTCTGAAGAACAGATGAAGGAAGCGGTTGCCAAGTACACCCAGTTCATCACCGACAACGGTGGC
>JAGABD010000099.1 GCA_017614795.1 Bacteroidales bacterium | reverse complement strand
TGAGATGGTCAACAAGGACGACCCACAGGTCATCGAGATTTGGAACATCGTCTTCATGCAATATGAGCGCAAGGCCGACGGCCATCTGGAACCCCTCGGCATGAACGTCATCGATACCGGCATGGGCTTTGAGCGCCTCGTACGTGCCATCCAGGGCAAGCACTCCAACTATGATACCGACGTCTTCCAGCCTATCATCAAAGCCATCGGTGACCTAAGCGGCTTCCGCTACGGCGAGAAAGAGGAGGTGGATGTCGCCATGCGCGTCATCGCCGACCATCTGCGCGCCATCGCATTCTCTATCGCCGACGGACAACTGCCCGGCAATGCCAAGGCAGGTTACGTCATTCGCCGCATCTTGCGCCGCGCCGTCCGCTACGCCTATACGTTCCTAGGTCAGAAGGAAGCCTTTATCTACCACCTATTGCCCGTCCTCATTCGGGAGATGGGCGAGGCTTATCCCGAGCTGGAAGGACAGCGCGAACTGATAAGCAAGGTGATGAAGGAGGAGGAAGAGAGCTTCCTGCGCACACTCGAGACCGGCATCAAACTGCTGGACGGGGTGATGAAGGAGACAAAGGCTGCCAGCCAGACCGTCATCGCCGGCGAGAAGGCCTTTACCCTGTTCGATACCTACGGATTCCCTCTCGACCTGACAGAACTCATCTGCCGCGAGAACGGACTCTCCGTCGATGAGGCAGGCTTCAACGTCGAGATGCAGAAACAGAAGGACCGCGCCCGCAATGCCGCACAGGTGGAGACGGGCGACTGGGTAAACCTCTCCCCAGCCCTCTCCGGAGAGGGAGAGATATCTACCTTCGTCGGCTACGATTTCACAGAATACACTTGCCACATTGTCAAGTATCGCGAGGTGAAGCAGAAGAAGGGTGTGGTTTATGAGGCCATCCTCGACCAGACACCGTTCTATGGCGAGATGGGCGGCGAGGTAGGCGATTCTGGTGTGCTGGTGAACGAAGCCGAGACTATCCGGGTCATTGACACCAAGAAAGAGAACGGCGTGAGCGTCCACTTGCTGGAGCGCATCCCCACCAATCCCGAAGCTGAGTTTATGGCTTGCGTCGATGTGGACCGTCGTCGCGCCATCGAAGCCAATCATACATGTACCCACCTGCTCGACCAGGCCTTGAAGGAAGTGCTCGGCGACCATGTGGAACAGAAAGGCTCGCTCGTGACGCCCGACTATCTCCGCTTCGACTTCTCGCACTTTGAGAAAGTGACGCCCGAGCAGATTCGCGAGGTGGAGCATATCGTGAACGAACGCATCCGCCAGAACCTGCCCCTTCAGGAATACCGCGACACGCCTATCGAGGAAGCCAAGAAACTGGGCGCCATTGCCCTCTTCGGTGAGAAGTACGGCGACAAGGTGCGTGTCATCCAGTTCGGGGGTAGCGTGGAGTTTTGTGGCGGTTGCCACGCCAGCAGCACTGGATGCATCGGCATGGTACGCATCATCTCCGAGAGTAGCATCGCCGCTGGTGTACGGCGTATAGAAGCCATCACAGGCAAGGCTGTCGAGGAAGCAATCGACAAGCAGCAGGACATGATAAACGGCCTCAGAGGGCTCTTCAATAATGCCCCCGATCTGCTGGGTACTATCCAGAAGGCTATCAGCGACAATGCCGACCTGCGCAAGCAGATAGAAAATGTCATGCATGAGCGGGCTGCAAATTTGAAGAAGGAGATGCTTTCCAAGCAGAAAGAGATAAACGGCATCAAGGTGATGAGCACCATCGTCGCATCTCTTGGCCCTGAGTTCGTCAAGGATATTGCTTTCCAGCTCCGCGCCGAGGTGGAAAACAGCCTCGTTGTTATCGGTTCCATATCAGCAGGTAAGCCCCTCCTCACCGCAGCGGCATCGGACAGCGTCGTTGCATCGGGCGTGAATATTGGCAAGAACATCCGCGAGGCCGCCAAACTCATTCAGGGTGGCGGCGGCGGTCAGCCCCACTTCGCCACGGCTGGTGGTAAGGATGTAGAAGGCCTGCACGCCGCCGTAGAGAAACTCATCGAACTTCTCACGGTTTAAAGGACTTCATTATATATAGAGGGTGTGTCTATGGCGGCACACCTTTTTTTATTTCCTTTTTCAAAAACTTGTTTCCCCTTGATTTTTCTCGCATATTCGTACCTTATTGCGCTCCGTGGAAGCTCAGGCGCTGGCGGAGGACTATTGTCAAGCTACGTCTTCGTTCGAAAATATTCAAATAAATTTGGTATTTCGCTCGCTTATTCGTAACTTTGCAGCGCAAATGGTGATACCCACCCTTTTTTCTCCCCTTAAATGGGGGAGGCAGTGGGTCTGGGTAGAGAGGGAATCCGGTGCGAAACCGGAGCAGTGCCCGCTACTGTAATTGCTTTCTGCGTGCAGCGCACCAAAACGTCACTGGGGCCTCCCCCCGGGAAGACGCGCTGCCGGGCAAAAGTCAGGAAACCTGCCATTTCGCAAAAACAAAACCATCCTCGGGATTAAGGATGAGAAGACCCCCAACCCCCTTTAGGGGGAGAAATTGACTTCCGCGCCTTATCAGCGCGCCTTGCCGCTAAAGCGTGCAAGAAAGAACAATTGACAATTGAGAATGACGATGTTCTTCGCTACGCATAGGTGTTTCGCGGAGCAAGGTATAGTTTAACTATGAACTATGAACTATGAATTAAAAAAATACTATCTGCAAACGATTCTGGCCATCGTACTGACATTTGCTGCGATAGCAAGTGTCAGTGCGCAGAATCCAAAGTCCCCCCAGCCCTCTTTAGGGGAGGAATCTCCCGATAGTGTCCGGCAATTGTACGAGGTGACAGTCACCTCGAAGCAACCTATGCGTACGATTGCCACTTCGCAGACAATGAGTGGTGCCGACCTGCAGGCGCTTAGCACGACATCTGTTGCCGATGCCCTGAAGTACTTTGCCGGTGTGCAGATAAAGGACTACGGCGGGTTGGGAGGTCTGAAGACCATCAACGTTCGTTCTTTAGG
>JAGABD010000098.1 GCA_017614795.1 Bacteroidales bacterium | reverse complement strand
CGATGACACCGGAATTGGTGCCGAAGCCGTCCATCTCGGTAAGGAGCTGGTTAAGTGTATTCTCGCGCTCGTCGTTGGAACTCCAGCCTACATTCTTGCCCCTGGCACGTCCCACTGCATCGATTTCATCTATAAACACAATGCAGGGTGCCTTCTCCTTGGCCTGGGCGAAGAGGTCGCGCACGCGGCTGGCGCCTACGCCGACGAACATCTCCACGAAATCGGAGCCGCTGATGGAGAAGAAAGGCACGTTGGCCTCGCCCGCAACAGCCTTGGCTAGAAGCGTCTTACCGGTGCCCGGAGGCCCTACGAGAAGCGCTCCCTTGGGTATCTTTCCACCCAGCGAGGTGTATTTCTTGGGGTTCTTGAGGAAGTCGACTATCTCCATCACTTCCTCCTTCGCGCCGTACAGGCCCGCCACGTCCTTGAACGTGACGTTGACCTTCTCCTTGTCGGCGAGCTTGCCCGTGGACTTGCCCACGTTGAACATTCCGCCCGGACCGCCGCCGCTGCCCCCTGCCCTGGACATTCCGCGGAACATCCACACGTACATAAGTATGAGAAGGAGGGGCCAGATTATCCAGTCGAGCATCTGCAGCCAGCTCTTGGAGCCCTGCTCTATCTTGACCTTCACCTGAGACTCCTCGGGAAGGGTTGCGTTAAGTTCTTCGAATACTTTCTCCGGGTCGAAGTTATGCGATACGAGGAAAGTGAAGTGGGGCGATTTCACCGGCAGCTGGCCGCCGGGAAAGAGGTCGGCATACTTGCCCAGGGCGTCGGGCTTCATGCTCACCTTTCCTTCGTCCTCGTTGCGGACGTAGCGGATTTCCTTGACGTCGCCGTTCAGGATCATCTGGCGCACGTCGGGCCATTCCACCTTCGCAGGGGACGCGCCGCGATTGCTGAATATCATCCAACCGATACCCAGCACGAGGAGCAGATAAAACCAGGAAAAATTGATGCGTATGACGCGGGGCTTTTTTTCTTTATTTGCCATTGTTGCTTCTTTGCAGTAAATTTGTAATCACAAATATATAAACAAAAATGAAACCACGCCACAGCCATATGCAGATATGCTGGCACGAAGTGCTCGATTCCACGAACAGCGAGGTCCGGAGGCATCTGGAAGACCTTGACAATTTGTCAGTTACGGCTGCCGTCGAGCAGACTGCAGGGCGTGGGCGCGGCGGTCACAGGTGGGCTTCCGCCCCCGGAGAGAACCTGATGTTCAGCGTCCTGCTGAAGTTCGGTACGCCCGAGCTCGCTCCCCTCGCCGCTAAAGACGCCGTGCTCATCACCCAGGCGGTAACCCTCGCGCTCGGCGACTGGCTGGAGGCCGAAGGCGTTTCTCCCCGCATCAAATGGCCCAACGACATCTGGATCGGCGACAGAAAGATTTGCGGAATCCTAATTGAAAATACCGTTGACGCCGGCAACGTGACCGCAAGCATCGTTGGCATAGGCGTGAATCTCAACCAGACGGACTTCGACCCGGCTCTCCCCAATCCGACGTCGCTTTCGCTGCTTACGGGCCGCAAATACGACATAAAGGCCTCTCTCGAGGATTTCTGCTCGGTTCTCGAGGAATCGCTGGGCAAAATGAACGGCATGGACGGACGCAATGAACTCGCGTCACGCTTTGCCGTAAAGATGTTCTATCTGGAAAAAGACCGCGAAGAGGCGATGGAAGCCGCTATCGCGCGTTACGAATCGCTGCAATAGCCGCAGCGGGGTCCTCTGCCTTGAATACGGCGCTTCCCGCCACCAGCATCGTCGCTCCCGCATCGCGAAGAGCCGCCGCATTGGTTGCGCTCACTCCCCCGTCCACTTCGATCGGCGCCGAGTCTCCCCTCTTGTCGAGTTCGGCCTTGAGTCTTGCAACCCTGTCGAGGGACTCGTAGATGAACTTCTGCCCTCCGAAGCCCGCGAAAACGGACATTATGAGGAAGAAATCGGCCTGTCCTATATAAGGGAAGAGCTTCTCGACGGGGATGTCGGGATTGATGACGAGGCCCGCCTTCATTCCCAGTTCCCGGATGGTTTTGAGGTTGCCGGCTGTTTTGCGGCCGGCAGCCTCGAGATGGAAACTGCACATCCGGACTCCCAGCTTCGCGCAGCGCTCGAACCATTTGTGGGGGGTGACCACCATCAGATGGGCGTCCATAGGGATCTTTGCTATTTTGGAGACGGCTTCAATCACAGGGAAACCGAAGGAGATGTTGGGCACGAAAGTGCCGTCCATCACATCCAGATGGATGATTTCCGCGGCTTTGTTCAGCATACGGATGTCCCGGCCGAGGTTGGCGAAGTCGGCCGAAAGGATCGAGGGGGCTACCTGTAATTGCATACTACGTCGTCAAGCAGTTCAACGAAACGGTCCATCGAGGCGAGTTCCAGCTTTTCGCCGGGAGTGTGCACTCCGCGCAGGGTGGGACCGAAGGATATCATATCGAGGTCGGGGAACTTCTCGAGGAAGAGGCCGCACTCCAGGCCGGCGTGGATTGCCAGCACGAGGGGGTCTTCGTCGAAAAGCTTCCTGTATGAATCTACGCAGACCTTCAGCAGGTGCGAATTGACGTTCGGCTTCCAGCCGGGGTATTTGCCGTAATTCTCGACGTATGCTCCGGCATCGGCGAAATTGGCGCTGACCTTGAGCACCGCTTCGTCGAGTTCCGCCACGACGCTGCTTCGCTGGCTTGTGTTGACGCGCACTATGCCGGGCTTTTCCATCACCACTGCGGCAAGGTTGCTGGATGTCTGCACCAGGCCTTCTATGTCGGGGCTCATCTTCAGAACCCCGTGAGGGCACGATGCGAGCGCTGAAATCAGGGCCTTTGCGACCTTGTCTTCGATGGCGGACGCCACGGGCGCGATCTTCCTGCATTCGAATACGAGCGCGGGATCGTCCTTGGCGTATTCCTTCTTTATCTCCTGCGCGTATGCGTCGAACTTCGCGCTTATTCCGGCATCTGCACAGGCCAGGACGACCTTGCATTCGCGGGCTATGGTGTTGTGCTTTCCGCCTCCTTCAAAACTGACAAGCCTGTAAGGCAGGCCGCATTTCGCAAGGAAAGATGCCAGTATGTGCACCGTGTTGGCCCTGTGCTTGTTTATGTCGTCGCCGCTGTGGCCGCCGGCTCCTCCGGAAATGGAGAGCTCCAGGCAGAGTCCCGCATCGGCGAGAGCTTCGCTTTCATATTTGAAACGGGCGTCGGTGTGCTCGCCTCCCGCGCAGCCGATGAACAGCTGTCCTTCGTCCTCGGAATCGAGGTTTATGAGCACTTTGGCATCGAAGAAACCCGGCTGAAGCGCGAATGCGCCGTCCATTCCAGTCTCTTCGGAGATGGTGAAGAGGCACTCGATTTTGCCGGTGGGCGCTTCGCTTTCGAGAAGGGCCAGGCAGGCCGCGACTCCGATTCCGTCATCGGCGCCGAGAGTTGTCTGCTTCGCAATCATCCATCCGTCCTCTATCTCGTACTTTATGGGATCCCTGCGGAAGTCGTGCTCCACGCCGGCGAGTTTCTCGCAAACCATATCCTGATGCGCCTGGAGTGCTATGGCGGGGATATTCTCCTTGCCTTTCGCGGCTTCGCGGATTATGCATACGTTGCCGGTTTCGTCCTTGCGGCACTCGAGATTGCGCGCCGCCGCCCAGTCGCAGAGAAACTGCGTCATAGGCTCCTCGTGGCCGGATTCCCTGGGAATGGCCGTAATGAGTTTGAAGATGTCTAGAACTTGTTCGGAAGTCATATTCTATCGTTCGGATGGTACAAGCAAGGCTTTCAGATCTGTCACGTATTTCTTGAATACGCGGTCGGTCGACATAAGATCCGATACCGTACTGCAGGCGTGAAGAACCGTGGCGTGGTCCTTCCCTCCGATTTCCGAACCGATAGTCGCAAGCGAGCAGTTGGGAATGAGGGTCCTGCTCAGGTACATTGCTATTTGACGCGCCTGCACTATCTGACGCTTGCGCGACGTGGAGAGCAGGGTGTCCTTTGTAAGATTGAAATATTCGCAGACAGCCTTCTGCACCTTGTCGAGGGTGACAGTGGCCACTTCTTCGCCCACCAGGTTTCCGATAATTCTTTCCGCCAGTTCCACAGTGCATTCGCAGCGGTCGGCGGCGGCATAGGCCATAAGGGAGATGAGAGAGCCCTCAAGCTCGCGGAAATTGGTCTTGATGCGGGATGCCAGGTACTCCAGGACTTCATCCGAAATGATGACTCCCTCGCGCTGGCAGCGGGAACGGAGCATCGCAAGCCTGGTATCGTAGTCCGGACGCGTGAGCTCGACCGAAAGGCCCCACTTGAAGCGGGAGAGAAGCCTCTGCTCGAACTGCTGGAGCTCCACCGGAGCCCTGTCCGAAGTGAGAATCAACTGCTTGCGGTTCTGGTGCAGATAGTTGAAGACGCTGAAGAAGGCATTCTGGTTGCCCTGGCCGCTGAGGTCCTGGATGTCGTCCACTATGAGAACGTCCATTCTCTGGTAGAACGCCAGGAAGTCGTGAAGCCTGTTTTCCACGTTGACGGCACGGACGAACTGGTTCTTGAATTCGCTGCCGGATACGTACAGCACCACAAGGTCGGGATGGTTCTTCATAATCTCCAGACCTATGGCCTGTGCCACGTGCGTCTTGCCAAGACCGGGACCTCCGAATATGAAAAGAGGATTGAAGGGGGTGGTTCCGGGTGCGTCGGCTATGTTGTGGCCGGCGGAACGGGCAAGGCGGTTGCAGTCGCCCTCCACGAGGGTGGCGAAACTGAACGAGGGATTCAGCCTGGGATCTACCTTGAGTTTGGTGAGCCCGGGATATACGATAGCGCCGGGATTTCCGCCGGGCGAATAGGAATCCACGGAGATGCTGCGGTTGAGCGGAGGATTCCCCTGCCCCGCCGGAACGGTCATCGCGCTCTGGTTCTGCACGGGCTTGAAGGTGTACTTCAGCTGCGCTCCGGCGCCGATGACGCGCTTGAGAGTCTTCTTGAGCACGTCAAGATAGGCGGATTCAAGGTATTCTGCAAAGAATTCCGAGGGGACTTCAACGGTCAGGACGGAGTCCAGCATTTCCACAGGTTTGATTCGCGAAAACCAAATCTGGAACTGCTGTGGCTCGACGAGTTCCTTCAGTATGACGAGGCACTCGTTCCAAACATCGATATGTTTACCGTTGTTGTCCATGGGGATTATTTTCGATGTGCAAAAGTGGTTAAAAAAAACTCGAAAAAATTTCTTTTTGCTATTGTTTAATTCAATTATTAGGTGTAAATATGGGAACAAGAAAAATTGAACTGTCGGTCAAAAAGTCTGACAGTCAAACACTTGGAATTTAAAGTAAAATTTTACCCCCTGTTCTAGCGTAGTCTGGCGACTGTCCCGTCCTTGATTACGACCATGAAAGCGTCCTTGTATTCCTCGGGGAATTTGCTTCGGATCTCATCGAATTTCGCTTTCGCTTCTTCCTTCGATTCGCTCACTCCGGCGATGTACTTGTTGAGAGAGCCGAGCTTCACCACCATCGGGTTGAGTCCGTGGAAGAATCGGTCGGAAGGGTCGAGGGTACGGCTGCTCGCGGAAATCTGCGTTCCGTAGAGCACCTTGCCGCTTCCGCTGTCCGCAGAAGGCTTTGGCGCGGGCGCCGGAGCGGGTTTAGCCTGCTGTACCGGCGGCTGGGCGGGTTGGGGTTTGGCAGCGGCCGCCGGAGCCGGCTGAGGCTTGGGCTGCTGGGGTTTTGCTTCCTGAACCGGTTTGGCGGGGGCCTGCTGGACGGGCTCCACTATCTGGGGCTTGGCCTCCTCGGGCTTTTCGGGAACCTTGATATCCACGCTGCTGTCATACAGGTCCTTGTAGTCCTTGAACGCCTCGAAAAGGCGCTTGGCCAGGATCTGCCTCTGTTCGGGGGTGCGCAGCGTCGCGAGGTCGACGGAGTTGGAAATGAATCCGATTTCCACCAGCACTGCCGGCATGGCCGTTTTCCACAGTACGTAGAAAGGATTCTGCCATATCCCCCTGTCGGCCTTGATGGGGCCGCCCTTGAGCTTCTCGGAAATCACCGAAGCGAGCAGGAGGCTCTGCTCCAGGTGCGCGTTCTGCATCAGCTGCATAAAGATGTAGGACTCCTCGTCGTTGGGGTTGAAGCCCTGGTACTTGGCGTTGTAGTCATCCTCGAGCAGAATCACGGAGTTCTCGCGCTTGCACACGTCCATATTATACGCGAACAAGTCCCTGTCCTTTATGCTCGACTGGCCGAGAATGTGCACGGAATAGCCGTTGGGCGTTGTGCTGGTCGCGGAATTGATATGGATGGAGATGAAGATGTTGGCTCCGGCCTTGTTGGCCTTCACGGCGCGGTCGTTGAGCGCCACGAAGTCGTCGCTGTCGCGGGTAAGCACCACCTTCACCTGGGGATATGCGTTTTGAATGAGCGTTGCGAACCTCTTGCTGATGTCGAGAGTGAGGTTTTTTTCGAAAGTTTTTTTGTCTTTGCTCACTGCGCCTGCATCTTTTCCGCCGTGACCGGCATCTATTACTACGGTGGTGAGTTTAAGGTCGCCCGCATTGGCACAGAATATGCCAATAATCAGCGACAGGATTATGCAGATTGCGCGTTTCAAAAATTAATTGTAAATTTGTATTTTGCAAATTTAGAAAAAAATTGCATTTGGGAAAAATAAAATATTTAATTGTCGCTTTGCTCATTCTGGCCATAGCGCTACCCGACGCTTCGGCCCAGCGTTCGCGCAGACGCGGCAACATGTCCTTTTCTTCCCAAACCGCCAAGAAGAAGGTCTATGAGCCTGATTCTCTGACACTTGCAAGGCGCGATTCCACAATGAGGGCGGACTCCCTGCACAGGGCGGATTCCGCCGCGATGATGAAGATGAGTTCCCTCCGCGCACCCGCTTTTTCTAACGCGCGCGACTCCATCGTAGAGCATTTCGAGGACGGACACCGCCTCATCTACTACTACGGCGACGTCAAGGTGACCTACCAGAATATGGAACTCACCGCCGAACGTATGGAGTACGATATGAACACCGGCACCGTGTATGCCTACGGCGTCTACGATTCCCTATCGGGCGAATGGCAGGGACGCCCCGTGATGCGGGAAGGCTCCAAGCAGTACAATATGGAGGAGCTGCGCTACAACTTCAACACCCGCAAGGCCCGCATCCACAATATGGTGACCCACGAGGAGGACGGCATCCTGCACGGCCGTAACATCAAAATGATGCCCGACAAGTCCATCAACATCACCAAGGGCAAGTATACCGTCTGCGACGCCGACCATCCCCACTACTACCTGCAGCTGTCGGCGGCAAAGGTCATCACGGATCCTTCCCAGAAGATAGTCTTCGGCCCCGCCCACATAGTCATCGAGGACGTCCACCTGCCTTTCGTCGGCATTCCCTTCGGCTTCGTTCCCAAGAGACCCAAGCGCGCGACCGGCCTGCTGATTCCTACCTTCGGCGAGGAAACTGCCCGAGGATTCTATCTCAAGGACGGCGGAATGTATTTCGTCTTCGGCGATTATCTCGACCTCTCCGTGACCGGCGACCTCTTCACGCTCGGTTCCTGGGCAGTAGACGTAAACTCCAGGTACAGAGTGAATTACAAGTTCAGCGGCAACTTCTCCATAAACTATTCCGACGACAAGACGGGCGAAAAAGGAAGCGCGGACTTCAACGAGAGCACCAACTTCGGTATCCGCTGGTCGCATTCGCAGGACGCCAAGTGCCATCCCGGAACGAGCTTCACCGCATCGGTGAACTTCTCCAGCCCGAACAACAGCAAGTACAACTCCCGCTCGGTAACCCAGGCCCTCCAGAACCAGGCTTCTTCGTCCATTTCGTGGTCGCGGAGCTTCGGAGGCAAGGCCAACCTCTCCATAAACGCCCTGCACTCGCAGAACTCCAGGGACAGCAGCTACGCCTTCACCCTCCCCAACCTGACCTTCTCGGTGGCGACCTTCTACCCCTTCAAGCGCAAGCACCGCGTCGGCAAGGAGCGCATCTACGAGAAGTTCTCGCTGGGATATAACACTTCCCTGCAGAACAAGATAAACTTCAAGGCGAAGGAATTCAACACGCCGGGCTTCTACGACAAGTTCCAGAACGGAATGGCGCACAATTTCAGCATCGGCCTGCCGAGCTTCAGCCTCTTCAAGTACTTCAACTTCTCCCCTTCCATCAGCTACGGGCAGAACTGGTTCTTCCGCGCATCGGAATACTACTACGATGCGGACCAGGGCAAGGTGGTCTCGAAGCTTGGAAGCCAGTTCTCGACCTTCGGCATAACGCAGAACTATTCCGGTTCGATTGCCATGAGCACCCGTCTCTACGGTATGTTCAATTTCGGCAAGTATCACCGAATTCAGGCCATCAGGCACGTGGTTTCGCCTTCGGTGTCGCTCTCGCTGAGTCCTGAAAAGGGCACATACGCCAACGGTTACCGCGACCTCGTTTACATTGACAACAACGGCGTACAGCAGACC
The DNA here is from genome assembly GCA_017614795.1 of Bacteroidales bacterium. The sequence goes on along the minus strand of JAGABD010000098.1, from coordinate 15,476 downwards.
TACCATTACAACATCTACAGCGGCCAGCTGAACTCCCCTCCCGGTATGGGACGCTCCGCCACGGCATCCTTCTCGCTCGGCAACAACCTCGAGGCCAAGGTGCGCGACTTCGCGGATACTACGGGCAACGCATCCAAGAAGGTCAAGCTGATCGACCAGCTGAGCCTGCGTACAGGCTACAATTTCCTCGCCGACTCGCTGAATATGAGCACCATAAGCATGTCGATGTCCACTTCGGTATTCGGCAAGCTGTCGCTGAGCGGAAGCGCCAATTTCGACCCTTATGCAATCGACGAGAGGGGCCGCAAATACAACAAGTTCACGATGGAGCTCGGACAGGGTCTTGCGAGGTTCACCAACGCTTCCGCATCGATGTCCTATTCCATATCCGGCAAGGGCACGATGAAGGGAGACGACGGACAGGGCGGCAACGGAGAAAGCGCAGCGAGCTATTACCAGCGCATCTACACGCACCCCGTCACGGGCGAATACATCCCCGGCGGCTGGGTATACTACACGAACCCCAACGTGCCCTGGTCGCTCAACTTCAGCTACAGTTTCAGTTATTCCCGCAGCTACCGCTTCGACAGCAAGACCGCGAGGCTGAACACGCTGAACACCATAACCCGCACGCTCGGAGTGAACGGCAACGTAAAACTCACTCCAAAGATGTCCCTGAACGCGAGTTCGGGCTTCGACTTCGTCGCGAAGCAACTGTCCACCACGCAGCTCAGCGCGACCTACGACATGCACTGCTTCAACATCGCCGTCTCCTGGGTGCCTATGGGTACTTGGAAGTCCTACAGCTTCCGCATCCAGGCCAACGCCGCGGCGCTCGCCGACATCCTCAGGTTCAAGAAGAGCAGCAGCTACTGGGACAACTAGAGATTTGTCCGGTTTTTTCTTGCCTTATCGGAAAAAATTCCTATCTTTGCACTGCCAGACGGCCCGTCAGGCAATTTTTCCGTTCGGAATATCATACATAATTCTTTAGAATATGCTTTATACATTGTTCGAGCTCAACAAACTCAACAGAGAGCAGCTCGAGAAAATCGCAAAGGATTTCGACATCAAAAAGATGAAGAATCTGGAAGATATGGACCTTGCATTAGCTATCATCGATGCACAGGCCTCCCAGGCGGCCCAAAACCCCGCCCCCGAAAAACCCAAGGCAAAGCGCGGACGTCCTTCGAAGAAGGATGCCGAGAAGCGTCAGGAAAAGCCTGCTGAGAAACCCGCAGAGCCCGAGAAACCTGCCGAGAAGCCCAAGGAGGCCGCTCCTGCAGCCCCCGCCGCACCCGCTCCGGCGCCCAAGAAGCGCGGACGCAAGGCGAAGGACAAGGCCGAAGAGGTCAAGGATCTCGCGAAGGAGAATCTCGACGCAGCCCGCGAAGAGTATCTGAAACCCCAGCCCCAGCAGCCCCGTAAGGCCAAGGAGCAGCAGCCTCAGCAGCCTCCCAAGCCGAAAGTACCCGAATTCGAAGGTTCGGTGGAGGCGACCGGCGTCCTGGAAATAATGCCCGACGGTTTCGGTTTCCTGCGTTCTTCCGACTACAACTACCTTAACTCCCCCGACGACATCTACGTCTCGCAGCAGCAGATCAAGCAGAACGCGCTCAAGAGCGGCGACACCGTCACCGGAGAGATCCGTCCTCCGCGCGAAGGCGACAAGTACTTCCCGCTGGTAAAGATCAAGATGGTCAACGGCCGCAAGCCGGAATTCATCCGCGACCGCGTTCCCTTCGACTTCCTGACTCCCCTCTTCCCCGAGGAGAAATTCAACCTGCTCGGCCACGGGCACGAAAAAGACCCTTCCTGCCGTATCGTCGATATGTTCGCTCCCATCGGCAAAGGCCAGCGAATGCTGATCGTCGCACAGCCCAAGACCGGTAAGACCATGCTGCTCAAGAGCATCGCCAACGCCATCGCGGACAACCATCCCGAGGTTTACGAAATCGTGCTGCTCATTGACGAGCGCCCCGAGGAGGTTACCGATATGCAGCGCAGCGTGAAGGCAGAGGTCGTGGCTTCCACCTTCGACGAGCCCGCCGAGCGTCACGTGAAAGTGGCCAATATGGTGCTCGAGAAGGCCCGCAGGCTCGTGGAGTGCGGCCACGACGTGGTCATACTCCTGGACTCCATCACCCGTTTGGGACGTGCCTACAACACCGTGCAGCCCGCATCGGGCAAGGTGCTTACCGGCGGTATCGACGCGAATGCCCTCCAGAAGCCCAAGCGCTTCTTCGGTGCTGCCCGAAACATCGAAGGCGGCGGCTCGCTCACCATCCTCGCAACGGCCCTCACCGAAACCGGTTCCAAGCAGGACGATATCGTATACGAGGAATTCAAGGGCACCGGCAACTCCGAAATCCAGCTCGACCGAAACCTCGCCAACAGGCGTATCTTCCCGGCGGTGAACATCCTGCTTTCGGGTACCCGCCGCGACGACCTCCTGCTCAGCAAGAGCGTGGCCCAGCGCATCTGGATACTCCGCAAACTGCTCGCGGATATGAACCCTCTGGAGGCTATGAACTTCATGCTCCAGCTGATGGACGAGTACAAGACCAACGAGGACCTGCTCGACAATATGAACAAGGTTTCGCCTCGAGAAGCCAAGTACTACGATACCTTCTAACAGAAAAGGCTGCCACGACGGCAGCCTTTCTTGTTTCTCGAACTGTATTCTAATAGTTCTCGGCCCTTACCTGGAAGTAAGCCTTGGGATGCTTGCAGACGGGGCAGAGCTCGGGGGCTTTCTTGCCTACCACGATGTGTCCGCAGTTGGAGCACTCCCAGATTGTGTCGCCTTCCTTGCTGAACACGGCGTCGCCCTCGATATTGGCGAGGAGCTTGCGGTAGCGCTCTTCGTGGGTCTTCTCGATCGCGCCTACCTTCTCGAAAAGGAATGCTATCTGGGCGAAGCCCTCTTCCTTCGCGACCTTGGCGAATTCGGCATACATATCGGTCCATTCGAAGTTCTCGCCTTCGGCGGCGGAAGCCAGGTTGGCGGGCGTATCGGGAATATCGCCGTCGTGCAGGAGCTTGAACCAAATCTTGGCGTGCTCCTTTTCGTTCTTTGCGGTTTCCTCGAAGATGTTCGCTATCTGCACATAGCCGTCCTTCTTGGCCTTGGAAGCGAAATAGAGATACTTGGTGTGGGCTTGGGATTCACCCGCAAACGCGGTCTGCAGGTTCTTTTCGGTCTTTGATCCTTTGAGTTCCATATAGATTGTTTATTGGTTATTCCGTTGTAAAGATAGTGAAATTTCTTCCGTAAATGCTTATTTTTGTAAAAGTAAACGATTTGCAATGAAGATATCCCCCGATACCATCTGCGCCCCCGCCACATCCGTGGGAACCGGAGCCGTCACCGTAATTCGCGTGAGCGGTCCCGAAGCGCTTGCCGTCGCCGACAGGCTGATCCGATTCAGGAAGGGTTCGGCGGCCTCTTCGGAGGGCTATACGCTCAAATTCGGGGAGATTCCGGGAGTGGACGAGGTTGTCGCGGGCATTTACCGCGCTCCCCATTCCTACACGGGGGAAGATTCGGTGGAAATCAGCTGCCACGCATCGCGTTACATTGCGGAGAAGATTCTTTCTCTGCTGTGCGAAGCCGGCGCAAGGCCCGCGGAACCGGGAGAATTCACCCGCAGGGCCTTCCTTAACGGCAAGATGGACCTGGCCCAGGCCGAAGCCGTCGCGGACCTCATAGCGGCAGATACGCAGGCCGCACACCGCGTTGCCGTGAACCAACTTAAGGGCGGATACTCAAAGGAACTGCGCGAACTTCGTGATGCGCTTGTCGAAATAGCCTCCCTGATGGAGCTGGAGCTCGATTTCAGCGAAGAAGACGTGGAATTCGCCGACAGGGCAAAGCTGCGGATGCTTCTTGAGAAGGCATCTGCGCATATCTCTGCGCTTGCAGATTCCTTCCGCGCCGGCAATGCAATAAAGAACGGTGTTCCGGTTGCGATAGTCGGTCCGGTGAATGCCGGCAAGAGCACTCTTCTGAACGCCCTTCTCGGCGAAGAACGCGCGATTGTATCCGACATTCCCGGCACTACGCGCGATACAGTGGAGGAAACGCTGACGCTCGGAGGCATACTTTTCCGCTTCATAGATACTGCGGGATTGCGCGAGACTTCCGACACAATCGAAATTAAGGGCATAGAACGCTCGTACGCGAGCCTGGAAAAGGCGGAGGTGGTGATAGGCGTTCTCGACGCCCTGGCGCCGCAGGAAGAGTCTCTGAAGGCCTGCGAGGCAATCAAGGCCGCCCTCTCCCCTGCCCAGAGTCTGATTCTGGTGCGAAACAAGGTGGATGCGCTGGCTTCAGTTTCTCCCGTCGACGGGCTACTGGATATCTCAGCGAAGACCGGAGATGGCCTCGATGCCCTGCGTGCCCGGCTTCTGGACAGCCGAGGCCCCCTTGTAAGCGACAACAACGCTACCCTGGTGACCAACCTTCGCCATTACGAAGCCCTGCGCGTTGCCGGCGAGAGCCTCTCGCGAGTGCAAAACGGCCTCGACGCGGGCCTCAGCCAGGATCTGCTGGCGGAAGACCTGCGCTCCGCAATCTACAGTCTCAACAGTATTTTCGGCGAAGTCACCAGTTCCGAGATCCTCGAAACCATCTTCTCCCGCTTCTGCATCGGGAAATAATCAATTCAAGTTGCGTGCGTAGGAAAGCTGCGCCGCGAGGGAATCGGGGTCGATTTCAGGGACGCGGAAGTCGTACTGGTTCAATTCCACCTCGTCGTTTTGGTCTGCCGCTCCCATATTGTCGGTGAAGTCCATAACCTCCTTTTCGGAGATGCCGATAAGGCTCATATTCCTGCGGTTCTCCATGCGGAGATTTGCCGCGGCATACCTCAGCCAGCCCCTCAGAGAATGGAAGTTTCTGAACTTCGACAGCAACTGCTCGTTACGGAGCAGTTTTTCTATTTTGGACTTGCCGGGATACTCGTCAGGATGGCTGTAAACCGCGTCGTTCAAAGCGACCAGTTCATCGCTCCAGTTATTGAAGTAGGACTCTACAGCGCCAATTATGGAGAAACACTGCCCAACATTGTCGATGAACTGGAAGTTGCCCATATTCTTCCAGGTGTCGATATTGCTGCTGAAAATCGTTTCTGCGGTTTTGTCTCTGTTGATCATCGGGACATTGAGGGCATCGTGATACGCGGCAATCAAGTGCTCGTCGCCCAATTTGGCGACATCTTTCAAAGGAAGGCCGACCAGCCATGTCGCGATGCTGTCGATAGGAGCAAGGTAGCGTTCGGTATTCTCCACTTCCCTTGCGAACTGCTCGATGCTGCCCATAACCATAAGAGCCGTAAGCCTGCGCTCTTTCTTCTGGTTGACGCGGTTGATAGCCATCGTCGTGCCGAAGGTCAGGACAATTGACAGCGTCGTTGCGGCAAAAGCGACAAGTATGTCCTTCAGCGTGCCGTTGATTTTCTTTCCGGATGCCATGGTGAATGCTATTTCAGAGTTTTCCCTGGTCGCCGAGGTGGCTGTCCTTGAAGCCAAGGAAGTAGAGGACGCCGTCGAGGCCTATGGTGCTGAGCGACTGGCGGGCGCTCTCCTTTACTCGGGGTTTCGCGTGGAAAGCGATGCCGAGACCGGCTTCGAGCAGCATCGGAAGGTCGTTGGCGCCGTCTCCGACCGCGATGGTCTGAGCCAGGTTGACCTTCTCGGTCTGGGCAATGAGCTTAAGCAGGTCGGCCTTTCGGCGGCCGTCGACTATTTCGCCGACGTAGCGTCCGGTAAGCTTGCCGTCCTCCCCTATTTCGAGCTCGTTCGCGTAGACATAGTCGATGCCGTAGCGGCGCTGCAGATACTCGCCGAAGTATGTGAAACCGCCGCTGAGAATGGCAATCTTGTATCCGCAGGTCTTCAGGACCGACATCAGGCGGTCCGTTCCTTCGGTAATGGGCAGATTCTCGGCGATGTCGCGCATCACGCTGACATCCAGGCCCTTGAGGAGGGCTACACGCTCCTTGAAGCTTTCGCGGAAGTCTATTTCGCCGCGCATCGCCCTCTCGGTTATGGCGGAAACCTTGTCATATACGCCGTGGCGGCGGGCAAGCTCGTCGATGCACTCGGTCTGGATGAGCGTAGAATCCATATCGAAGCAGATCAGGCGGCGCATACGGCGGTACATATCGTCCTTCTGGAGCGAGAAGTCCATGCCCGATTCGGCGGAAAGAGACATAAGTTCGCGCTGCATCGACTCCTTGTCGACCGGCGTGCCGCGGATGGAGAACTCGATGCAGGCACGCACGTTCTTTTCGGGGTTTTTGATGCTCATACGGCCGGTAAGACGCTTGATGCTGTCGATGTTGAGCCCCTGGCGCGCGATCACCTCGGCCGCTGAATGAATCTGCTCTGCGGAAAGGCTGCGGCCTATCACCGTGAGGATGAAGCGGTTGCGCCCCTGGCGGCCAGCCCAAGCCTCGTAGTCGTCGTCGGAAACCGGGGAGAATCCTATTGTCACGCCCAGTTCGGTCGCTTTAAAAAGCAGTTCCTTCATCACCTGGCCCGAGGTGCTCTCGTCGGTGCGGATGAGGATGCCCAGCGAAAGCGTGTTGTGAATGTCCGCCTGTCCGATGTCCAGGATCTGGGCGTCGAAGCGGGAGAGTATCTCCATTATGGATGCCGTGAGACCTACCCTGTCCTGTCCGGCTATGCGTATGAGTATCTGTTCTTTCTTCATTTTAATACTATTCGTAATTCAATATCGCCGATGCCGTGGTGGCGGCGTTCGCGCTGAAGCGGATCCAGCGGGCGAACATTCCGCGCGGAAGCTCGGTGGTGAAGGTCTGGCCCGGCTGGACCTTGTAGGATGCGTATTTCATCCAGGTGCCGTCGCCCGTGGGATCGACCTCTACGGTGAATTCCACTGCGGAGGAGGCCTTGTGGCTCAGCGTGAGCGTCTTCTTGTCGTAATAGCCGATGAGATAAGGGTCGGAAGTCTCCCCTGCCGCGACCTCGCTGTCGGCCCAGGGACCGCCGTGGCCTACGGGCTTGCCGAGTTTCCAGAGATCATCGATGGAACCGGCCCACACGCGGCATTTGCCATCGTCCGAGGTGATTATATGCCCGTCATTCTTCACATTTTCGTCGATGCCGGTCATTATCATCAGGCCGCGGAACGAAGCGTAGTCGTTGACGAGCAGGTTGTGGGTGCATACAGGGCGTATTTTGGCGAATCCGTCGGCATTCTCGGCGGGAAGCTCGAAGAACGAGCCACCGCAGTTGAACAGGTCGCGCTCCGTGGCGACCTCGCGGCACATCCTGGTGTATTTCTTCTGCATCATCGCTTCATATTCGGGAAGGCCCAGGGGCAGGCGCCATCTGCGTCCGGAATCGTCCACTACAAGGTACGAGCCCTTTTCCACCTTGACAGCCATCTCGGGAATGGCGATCCTGTTGCGGATGAAGTAGTCGTCGCTTTCGCTCTCCCTTTTGAGAAGGTTCATCTGAGCGTCGAGAGTGTAGAAGCCCTGCGCCTTCACGCCATCCTCGGAGTAGTGGTTGGCGGCGATTCCAAGCTTGAGCCTTTCGTCGCCGAGGGTGTTGATTATGCCGCCGTCGAAGCTCTTCACGTCGTATTTGTTGATGCCTGCGAAGATGGGATCGTTGCCTGCGGCACGCTCACGTACGTCGCCGAAAACGAAGGTCGCGTTCAGTTCGGAAGTCTGTGCGGTGCGTACGCGTACCCATTCTCCCTTCATCCTGGCAAGATCGATCTGCTTTGAAGCGCCTGCGGCGAGCTGGACGGTCGCGCACTTGGAGTAGCTTCCATTGCCCTTCCGGTCGACTTCCACGGTCAGTTTGACGGGCTTTTTGCCTTCGTTGCATAGCCACAGCGTCGCCTGTTTCCATCCCGCGACAAGCATAGGCTCGGAAACGCTTCCGGCCTTTACGGTCTCCTCCTGCCAGACAGAGCCTACCGCATCGATGGTCCCGATATGGTCGAGTTGATCAAGAGATGAGAACCAGAGGTTGGACTGGGACTGTCCGGGGCCGGCTAAGCCGCCCTTCGCCTTGCGTTTGTTCAGGAATTCGTTGCGCGCGGTATCGTCGCAGCCGAAGACGAGGCGTCCGTTCCAGTTGCAGAAGTCCCCTATCACCTTGAGATAGGAAGAAAGAGGCCTGAGCCCGGCGCTGTTGCGCGACGTGAAAGTCCCGGGGAAATGCCAGAACATTCCGTGCATGGTCATCAGGTAGTAAGGCTCGCTGTCGCTTCCTATGTTGCGGATGCGCGGCCACTCTGTATTCCATCCGTGAGCGCCGTCATAGCTGTTGCTCGCCTTGGGAAGGCGGTAGAAATGCCATCCGTCCTTGGGCTCGCGCACTGCGAGAATGACGGACTTGTAGTCCCATCCGAGAGCCCAGAGAGGGTCCTTGTCGGGATTCGGGTTGCCGTAGATTCCGCCGGGGCCCGTCACCTCGGTGAACTGGTTGCGGCGGACCTGTTTCCAGGCCTTGCCGTCGTATTCCGCCAGCACCCCTGCCGTGACTTTAGGATTGCGCTTGGCTTCGTCGGTGCCCTCGCCGTTGTTGGTGAAGACGTAGACTCCCTGTCCCGAGTAGAAGCCCTTGCCGTGGACGCCCTCGAGCAAATCGCTTTCATAAGAGGTCTGGAGCCCTTTCTGCTTCATTACGTTGCCGTCCTCGAACCAGGTGTTGACGCCGAGCGTCTTGACATCGACTCCGTATACGCCTTCCTCCATCGTCGCAATGACCACTTCACCTTCGGGATTCTTCACGCTTCTGGCGATGCCGGTAAGGCGGCCGGGCATCTCGGAAATGGGAATCACCTTCACATTCCCCTCCGCGTCTATCACGTATGGACCTATGAAGAGCTGGTTGCTTTCCTTGTGGATCATACGGTTCGCAGGCGTTCCGCCGATGCTTTCTGGGCGGACCGTCATCTCCAGCGACTCGTTTATCTCGTAGAGCTTGTCGGTGGAGCCGAAGGCCTTGTGGGGACCGTAGGTAATTACCCAGAGCTTTCCGGCCCAGGGCACAACGGCGCCTGTTCCGCACTCTCCTTCGAGGTTGCACGAGCTCAGCGTGGGGTATATCCCGCTGTACGACTTGGGTTGGCCCTGCGCAACAAAAATCGATGCGAGGACGCAGCAGAGGAGGAAGAAGTATTTTCTCATATATTATTGATTTCGGATTTGCGCACCCGGTGCTTCCATTTGAAATACAGCATTATGTTCCTTATCGAGAACACGATTGCGAACTGGCCTATGACGAGCACCCAGTCGTGGCGCAGGATGCCGTAGATAATTATCATCAGCGAGCCGATTACCGCCAGCACCCAATGGCCCAGAGGCAGGGCGGACTCGTTGTGCCTGTAGCTGTACACAAGCTGGTAGACAGAGCGTATTTCATAGGTGAACTGCGCCAGGATGCCGAACGAGAGCAGCAGCAGAGGCATATCCTCGTTGTGGAAGAACGACACCGAGAACGAATCCCAGTCCATCATCATTCCAGCGACTATCGCTGCCGGGAACAGCGCCTGGAGCAGGAAGACTATGCGCGGAAGCTTCTTGTACATTCCCATAATGGCGATATTCCACATATAGATGTAGTAGCTCACGCTTTCGCCGAAGATTATGGAGAAGTCCTTGCGCAGCCATCCGTAGATGTATAGCACTATTGCGCCCACGCTGCTCATAACCCAGTAGCTGGGCGGATTGACAATCCTGTTGGCTTTTTCGGACAGATACCACTGCACGAGAATGCGGCTGCCGTACAGCGCCATTCCCAGAAGACCTATCAGATAAACCCATACCGGACTGTCCATACCCTACTCTCCGTAAAAATGCTTGTGAATCCTGTCGCAGAGCTCTTCCGGGAGTCCGTGTATGAACGAATCCAGAGTCTCGCGGGGGAAATCCCTCAGGCGTACGAATATGATTCCGTCCAGGCAGAAGCCGAAGTCCGGATCGACGTTGAAGCAGGCCGTCTTCGCTCCGCAGTTGATGTATTTGCGGATGAGCACGGGAACTTTGTACTCCCCTCCCGAAATTATGCCCACAAGCCTGTTGAAACGGTCTATATCGCAGGCTGTGGTGAGCATCAGGTCGTCGGGATCGACGGCACCGAAGTCGGGCACGTAAGGATGGGTGGGCTCCACCAGTTCGTCGCCGAACTCGAGCGGCGTGCAGTACAGCATATAATGCACGAAGAGACTCTTATAGAACTCCGGGTAGTCGTTGCTTATGCTTACCGAGCCCAGATAGAAGTCCGCCTCGGGGCACTGCAGCGATGCGGCGATGAGGCCGGCGAAGAGCAGGCGCAGAGGATGGATTTCCTTCTGGTAGCCCGCAGCCACGAAGGAACGACCGAGTTCCATGCACTTGCCGAGGTATTTCTCAGAATTCGCCTTGTAGCTCACCAGCGTGGAAGTGTAAAGGCCTTCGATACCGTGTTCCGCGACAATGCCGGGGCCGAAGCCGATGCGGTAGGCGCCCGCGATTTCGCCGTTGTCGATATGCCAGAGGACGAGATGCTTGTACCATTCATCGAACTTGTCGGTGTCGGTTTCACAGCCCGTGCCCTCGCCAATTCGCCTGAAGGCTTCTTCGCGGAGCACTCCGATTTCCTTTGCGACGCAGGGAGCTTCCTGCGACGTAAGAAGATAAAGACGATATCCGGCGGCCTCGAAAAGCGCCTTGTCGCCGAGACCCGCCAGTTCGGCGCGAATCTTCTCCGCAGGCACGTGAGGGGCGATGTCGACATCCCAGTGGCGTTCGCCCGCCACCTTGGGAGGAATGCACTGGGCGGCAAGAGCGTAGCAGCGGGCGCGGATGTATCTGCCCATGGACGGAGCGTCGAGCGCCGCCAGTTCCGATGCCGGTATGGCGCGGCCTATTCGCATCTTGAGGGTATGTCCCCTCTTGTTGAACATCTCGTGGATGAGGCGTATGGTGCGGAGACGCGGGTGGATCTTGCCGAGGAAATGGAAAAACTTCGAATTCTCGCCTTCGAAATAGATGGGAACCACCGGCAGGCCGGAATTGCGGATTACCTTTACGATATTGGCCTTCCAGGGGATGTCTTCCACTATCCTGGCGTCTCCCGGGGCCGTGCGGTTCTTCCTGGGCTGGTACGTGGACACTTCTCCCGAGGGGAAAAGCCCAAGGGGATGCTGTTCGTTCATATGGCTGAACGCCGCGCGGATGCCCGAAACACTGCGAGGGTCGCCCTTGGAGAGGTTGTCGACAGGGATGAAACTGTCCTTCAGGCCGGGAATGAGCGCCAGCAGGAAGGTCGTCAGGATCTTGAAATCGGGCCTCTGTCCCCCAACGACATTGAGAAGCATTATGCCGTCGAGGCTGCCGATGGGATGGTTGGAAACCGTGATGAAGCCGCCTTCCTTGGGAATGAAAGCGAGCTGTTCCTCGGGGACTTCGCAGTTGATGCCGACCTCCTTGAGGATGATGCCGGCCAGCTCGGGGCCCGTGATATCGGGATATTTCGCCTGGAGGGCGTTTATCTTCTCTATTTCCAGCATCTTGAAAATCCCTTTGGCTATCCATCTTCCGATGAAGCCTTTGAGTCCCAGCATCCGCTGGAATTCGGGGAGTTCCAATACTGTCTTCTTTTCAGGCATAGGTTTCAGTACTTGTTATTTCTTCTCTTCGTGATGGCTCTTGGTGTGCCAGTTCCCGAATATTTCGCTCACGTTGCCGGCGGTCATGAATCCGTCGATGCCTTCGGACTTCATGAAATCGAACAGCGCTGCGTATTCGTGCTGCGTAAGAAGCGAAACCACTTCCACGTGGGGTTCCCCGGAGTAGCCGCCTTCCAGGTGGTAAATGCTGCAGCCGCGCTCGAGTTTCTCCACGATGAACTTTCGTATCTCCTCGTGATGCTCGCTGATTATGCAGACGCGCTTGCGCTTGTTAAGGGTGTCTGAGAAGTAGTCCACCGCCATTCCGTTGATCCAGGTGCCAATGAGGCCTATCACCACCATCCTGAAGGGGTTGATTGCAAATGCAGTGCAGCAGATGAGCGCGCCGGCCACCGTGACGGAGGTGCCGATGTCGATGTGGATGTACTTGTTGATTATTTTCGCCACGATGTCGAGCCCTCCTGTGGAGGCGTTGATGCGGAATAGTATGGCCTGCGATACGCTCAGCATAAGCACGAAGCAGACGAGGTCCAGCCAGGGATCGTTCATTACGGAAGTGTTGCCCGCGAGCACCTTCTCGACCGGGAGTATCTTGTCCCACATATCCACGAGCGGACCGAGAATCAGGGCCGTGTAGACCGTCTTGGCGCCGAATTCGGCTCCTATCAGCAACCAAGCCAGCACGAGCAGGATTGCGTTTATGACAATTATCAGGGTGGAAACCTTCACCGTGATGCCCCATCCTCCGAGCACTTCCGCGAGCACGATGGAAAGACCTGACATGCTGCCGATGATGAGTTTGCTGGGCATCAGGAAATAGTATACGGCCGCGGCTCCGAATGACATACCCAAGGTCATTATCAGAAGTTCCTTCCAGAACTTGAAGGTGGCAAGTGGTTTGAGGTAATTGGTCATCGTCTTCTTATTTCTGCAAATTTCGTAAAAAAATTCGTATATTGGCAATGATGTTGATTATAATCAACCCACAACTTCGGGAATATGTGGAGGAACACATCATACCCCTCTACGATTCCTTCGACGCGGGGCACCGGAGGGACCACGCCGACACGGTCGTGTCGCAGGCGCTGGAGTTCTGCAAATACTATGACGTGAACCCCGACATGGTATACGCTGCGGCCGCTTTCCACGATACCGGACTCCGCGAAGGCCGAGAGCGCCATCATCTGGTTTCCGGGGAGATAATCCGCTCCGACAAGGCTCTCCCCCGCTGGTTCAGCCCGGAGCAGATAGAAACGATAGCGCAGGCAGCGGAAGACCACCGTGCGTCGCTTGGGCACGAGCCGCGCAGCATCTACGGAAGGATAGTCGCCGAAGCGGACCGCCTGATAATCCCGGAAGTGGTGATAAGGCGTGCCATCCAATACAGCCTGGCAAACTATCCGGACTACGACGAAGCGTCGCACCTGAAGCGCTGCGTCGACCATTTGCGCGAGAAATACGGCGATGGCGGCTACCTTCGGCTCTGGATACCCGAATCCCCCAACGCAGCCCGTATGGAGGCCCTCAGGGCCATAATCCGCGACGAATCCGCATTAGGGGAAATATTCAGGAAGGAATACGCCCTTCTCAAGCGTTGAAGCGCTCCTCTATAACTTTCCAGTCGATAATCTTCCAGAAGGAAGCGATATACTCGGGACGCCTGTTGCGGTAGTCCACGTAGTACGCGTGCTCCCAAACGTCGATTGTAAGCAGCGGCTTCAAGCCCTTCGTGAGGGGGTTGCCGGCATTGCTTTCCTGGACAATGCTCAGTTTTCCGTCCTTGTCGGACGCGAGCCAGCACCATCCCGAGCCGAACAGCCCTGCGGCCTTTGCGGCAAACTGCTCCTTGAAGGCTTCAAACGAGCCGAACTGCTCATCGATTGCCTTAGCAAACTTGCCGACGGGGAGATTGTTCTCGACGGGAGCCTTAAGCTGCAGGAAATACAAGTTGTGGTTGAGAATCTGTCCGGCATTGTTGAAGATGCCGCCGTCGGCCTTGACGACTATTTCTTCGAGCCTGGAGTTCTCGAAACCGCTGCCCGGGAGCAGTTTGTTCAGGTTGTTGACATAGGTCTGCAGATGCTTTCCGTGGTGGAGTCCGAGGGTTTCGGCGCTCAGCACCGGCTCGAGAGCGTCGGGAGCATAGGGTAAGGTTATCAGTTCGAATGACATAATACGATGATTAAACAAAAAAAGGTCGTCCGGAAACCCGAACGACCGTAAAGATACTAAAAAATCGTCTAGAAATTATAATTGAGTCCTATGCCGAGCACGAAGCTGGTGCGATAGTAGCGGTCGGTGCCGGTGATGAGCATCTTGTCGCTGGGGATGGCCGCGTTGGGAAGGCCAAGTGCGCGAAGCTTATTTGCAGTGCTCATGCCTACACCGTTATAGTCTGCCATCTCCTTTGTAGCGTGGTTGTAGAACGATTTGAACACGGCGACGTCGGCGCTGAACCTGTCGGTGAATTTATAACGGAAACCGCCGCCTACCGAAAGCACGTCGGGGTTGATGCACTGGTCGTTCTGGAATTCCTCGTCGTCGCCTTTCCAGAAGAAATACTGGGCGCCGCAGCTAACGGTCAGCTTCTGGATTGGATCCCACTCGATGCCGCCAAGGACCTCGGAACTGTTGCCCGTTATGACATTGGTCCTGTCGTTCTTGTCGGAGATGGGGTTGTAGACCTTGCTCTGCTTTTCGAAATAATGATTGAACTGGGCGCTGACGCGGAGATTCTCCAGAACCGAGTACTGGGCGCCGATCACGAACAGCGCGGGAATGTCGTTGGCGACGTCGTCGCGGCCGTCTTTGTATTGCGCAAGACCGGCGTCCTTGCCTTCTGCAGTCTTGTTTTTGAGGCGAACACTGGTGTTGAACTCATAGCGGGCGGCCACATTCAGGGGACCCGTCTTGTAGTCGATTCCGAGAACGGGCGCGAATGCCACAGCGCTCTGGCTGCAGTCGAGCTGACGGTCCGCGAACATACTTTGCACAGCTGCCTTCTGAGGGTCGCTGAGGGGTATACCCTTAGCGTTGAAGGTGGCGATTATCACGTCGCCTGCGGGAAGCGCGGGATTGGCTCCCTGCTGGAGCTTGATGTTCTTGATATTTGCGTCGAAATGGTTGCTGAGGTAGCTGACGCGCAGTCCGGCGGAGAAGCTCAGGTGGTCGTTAAGACGGTAACCGAGATTGAGCTGTCCGGAATAAGTGTACTGCTCGCCGGTCATATCGATATCGGCGTCGTACTTGAAAACATCGGCGCCTGCCATTCCGTTGAGAGCAGCCGCTATGATGGCTATCTGGCTCTCGAAGGAACCGAGTCCCTTGTCGAAAACGGCCTTTCCGCCGCCGCTGGTGATGCCGAAGTGGAACGAGCCGAAGAAGTGCTCGTTATGCACATATGCGAGGTCGAAGGAAGGGATGACGGGCGCATAGGTCTTGCCCACATACTTCACGGTGGAGTTGCCTTCGTTCTTGATTCCAAGCGCGAAAGGAGCATAGGTGGATTCGATTTCGCGTGTCTGACGCGCGTTCTGTATGTTCAAGCCGAGATACCAGCCCTTGTCGAGGAAACCGACGCCTGCGGGGTTGGAATATGCACCCTGCACGGAAATAGTCGCTCCCTGGGCGGGATTGCGTAAAAATGCTGCGTTCTGATTGGTGTTGGCGAGATACCCGCCTGCAAATGCGGAGTAGCCCATAAGGACCGTTGCCGCAACGGTTAGAAGTTGTTTTTTCATAACTTTAAGTTTTCGATTGCGCTGGCAAAGGTAGTCTATTTTTTCTAATAATCGCAGAAAAGCGTTATTTTTGTCCT
>JAGABD010000097.1 GCA_017614795.1 Bacteroidales bacterium | reverse complement strand
TGAAGGAGGCGATGAACATCGCCCGCATCGGCAACAAGTACATCTCCGACATGGAGCCCTGGAAGGTGGCGAAGACCGATATGGACCGCACCGCCTCCATCCTGTACACCTGCCTGCAGATCTGCGCCGACCTGGCCATCGCCTTCGAGCCCTTCACCCCCTTCAGCGCCGAAAAGCTCCGCAACATCCTCCGCGTGGGCCTCGACGCCGGTACCGACCATCGCGCCGGTGAAGGTACCCCGACCGTGAACTTCTACAAGCCGGGTGAGGGCAAAGCGCTGCATACGAACAGATGCCCGGTCAAGCCGGGCATGACGGCTGACACGGATGTCATTCCCGGTTCCGACGTAAACGTCATTCCCGACCCCGATCGGGAATCTTTGGTCCTCTCCTGGCCGATGCTCGGTACGCCTGAACTTCTGCCGGCCGGACATGCGCTCGGCGAGAGCGTGCTGCTGTTCCAGAAGATCGAGGACAGCGTGGTGGATGCGCAGATCGCCCGTCTGCAGGCCATCAAGGCCGAGCGCGAAGCGGTCGAAGTTGCCAAGGCCGCCGAAGAGGCTGCGAAGAAAGTCGAGCCGCAGAAGGCCGAGGTGACTTTCGACCAGTTCGGTACGATGGACATCCGCACGGCAACGGTCCTTGCCGCCGAACGCGTCCCGAAGACCGACAAGCTCCTGAAACTCACCATCGACACGGGCATCGACACCCGCACGATCGTCTCCGGCATCGCCGAATACTACAGCCCCGAAGACATGCTGGGCAAGCAGATCTGCATCCTCGCGAACCTCGCCCCCCGCACCATCCGCGGCATCGAGTCCAAGGGCATGATCCTTATGGCCAAGCAAGGCGACGGCTCCATGCGCTTCATCACTCCGCAGGAAGCGGTTGCCAACGGCGCGCAGATCGGTTAGGCCGGGGCGTATAACCACCTGATATACAGCGATTTAAGTGAATTGCCCTGGTGCAAATGTACCAGGGCAATTCGTATAAGATGCTGGTTGTCAAGGACTTAAATGCCCGCCACCTATTTGTTCAGGTTGATGAACGGCAGGGCGCTGGAACCGTTGAACTGCGGGAGTTCGCCGTTCCACTTCTCGATGGCGTACTGCTGGACGAGCAGGGCGTTCAGGGACGCCGCAACCACGCGGTTGTAGTAGGCTTCGCCGTCACCCTGGATCTTCTGGGCCTCTGCTTCACCCTTTGCCTTGGCAATGGCAATCTTCGCTTCCGCTTCGGCTTCCTTCACCTTGTTTTCGGCCTTGAGAGCGTTCTGGACGGCCTCGTTCTTGGCGTTGATGGCTTCGGTCAATGAGGCGGGCGGGTCGATCTTTGTCGTGAACTCGCGGACGATAAAGCCTTCCCGGTTCATGGACTCGTCCAGGCGGGCGCGGACCTCGGTCTCGAACTTGGCGCGGTTCGCCATCAGTTCGTCAGAGGTGTAGTTGTTCGCGCAGGTACGATAGGCCTCGAAGATACAGGTGTTGATGTAGCCCATTTCCAGTTCGCGGACGGGCTTGCGGTACTTCACAAAGATGTCCACAGCCTTGTTCTCGTCGATCTGGTACGCGAGGGTCGGGGTCATGGAGAAGATGGCCGCGTCCTTGGGGTTCACCGTAAAGGGTTCATAGGTAACCCGCTGGATATAAGTGGGATACTCGAAGATGCTCTCGGTGATGGGGTTGTACCAAACCCAACCACGACAAGTACCCTCGACACCGCCGCGGAGTTCGGCATTGGAGGACCACTTCTTGAACTTGATGCCCACCGCAGCGGACTCGATGGTGATGCAGCAGGATGCCATCAGGATGATGACCAGGATGGTGACTCCAAGGGAGATCCAGGTGGCCTTGCCCAGGGAGAATTTGCGGGGAGTGATGGTTTTTGTTGCTTTCATATCAAAACTAAGTTAATGATTACAAATAGATCAACCGGGAAAGGACTTCCGGGGCGAAGAGGCGGCGGGCCATCGCCTGGAGGGCTTCCGGGGTTACGGCTTCGATGCGGGCGCGGGTTTCCGCGCTCGTGTCGATTTTACCCCAGGCGAGGAGGCTCTTTCCCATGGACAGGCACTGGGCCTCGCCGTTGTCGGAAGCGATGGCGAGCTGCCCGAGTAGCTGTTTCTTCGCAGCCTTCAGGGTGCGCGGGGAGAATGGTTCCTCCTGAATGCGGGAGAGAATACGGTCGATGCCCGCGAGGCAGCGGTCGAGGTTCGGCTTGTCGCAGCCGAAACTGATGGCGACGCTGCCGGTTTCGATGTACTGGGTGTAAGTACATTCCACATTGTACACCCATCCGTGCTTCTCCCGCAGTTCCCGGCCAAGGAGGGAGTTCGAACCCGGTCCGCCCAAAATGTTGCACAACAAGGCCGCCGTAATGCGGTCCTCCTCATCGTACAGCGACGGCGCCCGGCTGCCGATGACGGCGTTCACTTCGTGGTGGCGTTTGTCCACGGTCTTGGAGAAGGGGAGATTCCCGGTCAAGCCGGGAATGACGGGATGTATGTCATCCC
>JAGABD010000096.1 GCA_017614795.1 Bacteroidales bacterium | reverse complement strand
CATTTATATCGGTGGCTCGACGTTTGTAGTTACCGAAGCCATCGAATACTTTAATCGGGAAGCCGTTTTGAAATGATTATCCTCTTTTCTTATGCATCTTTTTGGTCTATATTTCCCCTCTCATCAGTCGTGTAGTAGCCACTACACTCCTTCTTCGAGCGAAAATCTATCCTCAAAAAACTGCGATAATAAAATTCGGCAACCATTTCAAAACGGCTTCTCAGAAATGAAGCGCATCCTTTCCATTTTCCTGACGTCTGTACTTTCCCTGAACCTCCTGAGCGCCGCAGCCGCCAGTCCCAAAACCGACAGCGACGGCCACACCCTTATAAAACTCTGGCAGGACTATTCCAAGGCGGAAGCTGCCGACAAACCGGCCACTGCCGCAGCCGCCCTGCAGAAAATCAAGGCCGAGGCGAAGAAGGCCCATCTCACCTGGGACTACTACGACGCGGCCGAAAAATTCGTCACAGTCGGCACACGCAGCAACTGGAAGCTCCGCGATTCGCTCTACAAGGCTTTCCGGGCCGAGATAGAAGCCTTCGGCGAGCCGGTGGCCGTGTTCTACATGCGCCGCGGAGAATCTCCCGAAGAACTGCTTAAATATCTGGAAGACAACAATAAAGCTCTCAAGGGCGGGAGTCACGGCGAATTCTGGAAAAGAGACTGGCGTCTCGGGCGCTATAAGTTCTCGACAGCACTGAACGCCCAGTTCAAAAGCGACTGGGACTATTGCATCTGGAGCCTCTTCCCCGAAAAAAACATCGCCCAGGAATACAAGTCCTATCCCCTGAACGCCTTCGTGGAGTATCAGCTGGCCCGTGGCGATGAGAAAACGCTGAAAGCCTTCGCCGCGAAGTGGAACGGCAAGGCCGCTGCCCTGCTGGCGGAAGAAGACCTGCTCCAGCGCCGGTTCAGCGCCCTGCAGGAAAAAGGCCGCAGCGAAGATTTCAAGGCCCTCCGGGCCGAATGCGAAGCCTTCCGCACAAAGGCCAAGGCCTTCAAGGGCGACGAGAAAAAGATAGCCGACTGCTGCTATGAGGCCGAAATCCTCATTGCCGAACTGGATGCGCAGTCCGTCTCCATGGACATCAGCCGCAGCCGGCTCAACCTCGAGCTGCGTAACCTCGAATCCGTAAGCGTACGCATATATAAGGGGAAGAATCCGGACAAAAAAGCTGAGTGCATCTGGGAATTCCTTCAGGCTAACCCGATCTGCAGCTACTACACTCCCGACGCCCTGCTTCTCCCCCTCCCGGACCTCGCCGACGGCACTTATACCGTGAAATGCGTAAACGGCAAAACGGAAGAAAGCTGCATCTGGGAAAAATACACCGTCTCCGCAGCCAGCCGCTGGAACGGCGACGGCCTGGGCATCTGGGCCACCGATTATATCAGCGGGCAGCCGATTGAAGAAGTAGATGTGGAAGTGCTCAAGGACGACAAGGTGGTCAAAACGGTGAAGTCCCTGAAGCTCTGCGGTTTCGCCAACCTCCCGAAAGACGCTTCGAACCTCTTCGCCAACTCCGATTACAAGCATTCCTGGAGTCTCAGGATACGCAGCGGCAACCGTGCGTCCAGAGAGATATATCCCTTAACCTACAACAACCCCGACATCTCCGACCGGCCCGACGAAATGCACTGCAGCATCCTCACCGACCGCAGCGCCTTCCAGCCCGAAGAGACCGTGCACTTCAAAGCCATAGTCTGGCAGGGTCGCTACTCCGTAAAGGCCAGCGCAGGGCTTAAGGTAAAAGTGCTGCTTAAAGACGTACAGCGCGACCTTATCGAAGAAAAGGCCTTCACCACCGGGTCCAACGGCAGCGTTGCAGGCGAGTTCCTGCTCCCCCGCCGCGAGCGTCTGGGAAGGTACTGCATAGAAGTCCGCAGCAACGATAAGATTCTGGGCAGCAAAGACATACTGGTCGACGACTTCGTACTGCCAACCTTCGACCTGGTGTTCGACCGCGGCCGCGAGCTCAGTTATCCGCTGGATTCGGTAGAGATCAAGGGCACGCTGAAAGCCTATTCCGGCCACTCCCTTTCCGGCGCCGACATAACCTGGAAAGTGGAGCATAACGGCGAACAGTGGGCGGGCGGCAAACTCATCCCGAACAAGGACCGCTTCGCCCTTTCCTTCCCCACCGACAGCACCGAGGTCGGCCGCTGGGGCTCATCTTTCGCCCTCACAGTCAAGGTGATCGACGCCACCGGCGAGACCATGGAATTCCAGAAATGGATTCACGTGACAGGCCGTCAGGAACCGGTGCGTCCGCCCAAGGAGTTCTTCTTTGAAGATCTGGAAGACGCCTTCGGCACCAGGATAGTGGCCGGCAGCGCCGCCACCTGGGCGGCAGTCGAACTCTACGGCACCGGCAACGTGCTGCTGGACAGGCAGCTGCTGCACTTCTCCCCCGCCGCCGACGGCTCTCCCGCCGAAACCGTCGTCCGCTACGACTGGCCCGACTCCTGGCCCGAAGGGCTGTCGCTTCTCATCCTCTACTTCCAGGACGGCAAGGCCTACAGGCACACGCTCAGCCGCAGCCGCGAAAACCACAGTCTTGATCTGCCGCTCAGCTTCGAACGCTTCCTCGACACCACGTCGCCCGGTGCGGGTTATACTTTCACCCTTAAGACTCTGGCCGGCGCCGAAGTGGCCGTAGCCGTGTTCGACAAGAGCACCGAACGCTTCTTGGGCAACGCCTGGAACTCCTTCGGGGGCCAGAACAGACCGCGGCCCACGGTATATTTCAACGCCATTACCGGGCAGGACTCCGGTTCTTCGCGCTACCGTCCTTTCTACGCCTACGGCAATTCCCGCCTTCTCACCAAATCGGCATCAGTGAACATGATGGCGATGGATGCGGCGATGCCTGAAATGGCGGTTGAAGAAGAAGCCGCCGTGGATGCTACCGCCGCAGGAATGACTGCCGACGATATCGCGGCTGACGTGGTGATTCGCGAAGACTTCGCCACCACCCTGGCCTGGGAGCCGATGCTTAAGAGCGACGCGGCAGGCAACGTGAGTTTCAGCTTCACCAATTCAGATAAACTATCCACTTACTACGTGCAGGTGTTCGCGCACGACGCGAGCATGCGCAACGCCACGCTGCGCCGCGAAATGGTGGTCACCATACCCGTCAAGATCAGCCTTGTGGAGCCGCGCTTCCTTTACGAAGGCGACGTGTGGAACGTGCGCATAGGCCTGTCCAGCAGCCTTATCGGCGACGTGGACGGCACCCTGAGGATCGGCATTCTCGACGGAGCCGACCGCCACAGTGCCCGCGTGCTGAGTTCTTCGGAGCGCAGGATCAGCGTTCCGGGAGGGGCGTCCTGCAACTTCGATATGGAGTTCCAGGCACCTGCCGGGCTGAAGGGCCTGGGAGTGCTGGTAAGCTTCACCCCCGACCGTATAGCAACCGCAGCCGACGGAGTGTTCGTGAGCGTGCCTGTGCATCCGGCAGTGCAGACGCTTACCGAGGCTCATTCGGCAGTGCTGCTGCCCGGAGCCGACCGGGCCGCACTGGAAGCGCAGCTGCGCAGCCTCTTCGAGAACGTGGACGGTTCGCTACCGACTCTGGAAGAAAGGAACATCCGGCAGATGCTGCTGGATG
>JAGABD010000095.1 GCA_017614795.1 Bacteroidales bacterium | reverse complement strand
ATCTTGCCGCCTTCGGCCTTGATGAAGGTATAGCCCATACCGCCGCCGATGATGAGGTTGTCCACCTTGCCGACGAAGTTCTCGAGCACTGCGAGCTTGCTGGACACCTTGCTGCCGCCGATGATCGCGGTGAAGGGGTGCTTCGCGTTCTTGAGCACGTTGTCGATGGCGTTGATTTCGCCTTCCATCAGGTAGCCGAACATCTTGTCGTTCGGGAAGTAGGCCGCGATGAGGGCGGTGGAGGCGTGAGCGCGGTGGGCGGTGCCGAATGCATCGTTGATGTAGCAGTCCGCATAGGAAGCGAGCTTGGCGGTGAACGCCTTCTGGCTTTCTTTCACGGCCTTCTTGGCCGCAGCCTTCTCCTCGTCGGAAGCGTCTTCGGCGAGTCCGCGGGGCTTGCCTTCCTCCTCTGCATAGAAGCGGAGGTTTTCGAGCAGAAGGGCTTCGCCCGGTTTGAGGGCCGCCGCCTGGGCGTCAGCCTTCTGGCAGTCGTCGGCGAACTGTACGGGAACTCCGAGGCATTCGCCAACGTGGGCGACGATGTGCTTCAGCGAGAACTTGGCGTCCACTTTCTTGGGACGGCCGAGGTGCGACATTATGATGACCGAACCGCCGCCTGCAAGAACTTTCTTGAGGGTGGGCATAGCCCTGCGGATGCGGGTGTCGTCGGTAATTTCGAAGTTTTCGTTGAGAGGGACGTTGAAGTCCACGCGAACTATGGCTTTTTTGCCACGGAAATCGTAAGAATCAATGTGCTGCATTTTATTTTGTATTATTTGAATTCCAGAACGCAAAGGTAGTAAAATAAATCCTTACCTTTGCCATGTCGAAGCAAAAATGAGTATGGTTGAATTCCCCGACAAAGCCTGGAAAGATTACGAGCTGCTGGACAGCGGAAACGGCGAAAAACTCGAGCGTTTCGGGCCCTATGTGCTGATACGCCCCGAGCCCAAGGCCCTTTGGGAGCCTTCGATGGGCGCGGCCGAGTGGCGCAAGTTCGCCCACGTCCACTTCCGTCCCGGCGCCGGATTCGGCAAGGCGGGGAAGGAGGACAGCGGCACCTGGGACAAGCTCAAGGCGATGGACGACCAGTGGTACATCAAGTATCCGGGTCTGCAGAAGGGGCTGGAGTTCAGCCTCCGCCTCGGCCTCACCGCCTTCAAGCACGTCGGCGTCTTCCCCGAGCAGGCGCCCAACTGGGAATTCATCTACAAGTCGGTGAACAAGGGAGACAAGGTCTTGAATCTCTTCGCCTATACGGGAGGCGCTTCTCTCGCCGCAAAGGCTGCGGGAGCCGACGTCACGCATCTCGACAGCGTGCGGCAGGTGGTGACCTGGGCCCGCGGCAATATGGAACGCAGCGGCCTCGACGGCATCCGCTGGGTGGTGGAGGACGCGATGAAATTCGCCTCGCGCGAAGCCAAGCGCGGCCACGTCTACGACGGCATCATCCTGGACCCTCCGGCCTACGGCCACGGTCCCGACGGCGAGAAGTGGAAACTGGACGAATGCCTCTTCGGAATGCTGCGGGAAGTCTCGCGCATCCTCAACCCCGAGAAGGGCTTCATGGTCCTCAACCTCTACTCCAACGGCTACAGCGCCGCACTCGGCGAAACGCTTGTGCGCGAGGCCTTCGGACTGAAAAAGGGCTTCACCCTGCAGTCCGGCGAACTCGCCCTGAACGACCGCTTCGGCAAAGCCCTTCCCCTGAGTATCTACGTGAGGCTTACTCGGTAACCCTTTTCACGTTTGCATTGAACCGCGTGATGATGTCGCGCGCCTGTGCGGTGTCGCCGTACTCCTTCATCGTATCCGTGAGGTAGTAGATGTAGTTGCCGCAGAGCTCGAACTCCGACTTGGCCACATCGTAGAAATCCAGATAGAACGACGCGCTCCCGATGACATCGTCTGCGAAGCGGGCTGACAGCTCGCGGGCCTTGTCGACCGCGCCGAGCTTGTAGTACAGGCTGATTATCTTGACTATCATATAGTCGTTGCCCGAGAATCCGAGAGGAATCGCGCTCAGCGGGAAACGCCACATCACTTCCTGGCACTTGTCGAGCATTGCCAGCGCGCGGTCGTTCTGACCCGCGTTCAGGAATGCGTCCGCGCAGTTGCAGAAGAGTCCGCGGATGGGCATCACGCCGAGGAAAGTGTAGCAGTTCTGGTAGTCCACGAACCATTTGTCGGCCTTCAGCGCATCCCACTTGTAGACTTCTGTCATCAGGCGCCAGAGGTTGTCGGTGTCCACGATGCCGGGGCTGGTGGAACCGGGCCTGTTGCGCCAGGGAACTATGCGCACCGAGTAGCCCTGATACTCGAACCAGTCCTTGATGCCGATGTTCAGGTCGCCGCCCATATTCAGAAGGCTGATGGGCCTGTCCCACTTGTATTTCGACAGAAGGTCGAGCATGAAGAGCTCGGGCTTCGTGAGGAAATTCTTGTCCTTGGGGATCTCGAGAACGAGCTTGTCCTGCATCCTGTCCGCAAATTCGGGGCTCACGAGGCCGCAGGCGACGGCGTTCTCCTTGTTCACGGGCACCGAAATCTTGCGCGCGCAGATGAAATCCACGCTGCGCCCGCCGAGCTTCACCTTCATCCTGGGATTGCGGAAATCCGCCATCACCTCGGAAATCGGCGTTTCGGCCGTCTTGGTCTCGTAGACGGGAACCATCTCGTTGGTTCCGTAGAGATAATGGTGGGGGCCCAGGCCGAGATCCAGCGGACGGCTTTCGTTGCAGGCCCATTTCATCTGGTCGATGTGCCAGTCGGTGCCGAGAAGGCTGGTATTCACAACACGGACGTCGGGGCGCACCTCTTCGACCTCCTGGCTGTACCAGAGAGGGAAGGTGTCGTTGTCGCCGTGGGTGACGAGAAGGCCCTGGGTGCCGGTGGAATTGAGATAGTCGTAGCCTATTTCGGCGGCGGTGGCACGGTGGCTGCGGTCGTGGTCGTCCCAGTTCTGCGCGCCCATCAGCACGGGCACCAGCAGGAGCGCCAGCGACACGAGCGCGGCGAGAGGCATCTCCCCTTTACGCTTGAGCGAATCCGCCAGCCAGTCCCAGACAGCCACGACGCCGAGACCTATCCACACGCAGAAGAAATAGAAGGAGCCTGCATATGCGTAGTCGCGTTCGCGCACCTGGAAGGGCGGCTGGTTAAGATATATCACGATGGCGATGCCCGTCATAAAGAACATCAGGAAGGTGAGCCACGAGCCTCTCTTGTCGCGTCCGGCCTGGAAGAAGATGCCGAGCAGACCGAGCAGGAAAGGCAGGAAATAGTAGTGGTTCTTGCCCTTGTTCCCGCTCAGGAGCGCCGGAGCCTCGCTCTGGTCGCCCAGTCGCCATTCATCGATGAACCGCACTCCGCTTTCCCAGTTTCCGTAGAAGAGGTTCTGGCTCGGGCCGTGAATCTCGTTCTGGCGGCCGACGAAGTTCCACATGAAGTAGCGCCAGTACATCCACCCCAGCTGATAGTCGAAGAAGAAGTACAGGTTGTCTACCATGGTAGGCTTGCGGTATTTCGCCCCGCGGACAGGAGAACCCTTGCCTCCGGTGTATTTCAGGTAGAACTCGATGCCCTTGGGGTCGGAATTGCTCCACATACGGGGGAAGAGCATCTTGCTGTCCGAACGGTACTTGGCGTAGCCGGGGCCTTCCACCTTCTTGTACTTGCCGTCGAGCGGAGCCCAGTACTTGTTGGAGGCGACTTCGTACTGCGCGTCGAAGTACTGTCCGTAGATGAGCGGGGTGCTTCCGTACTGCTCGCGCGAGAGGTAGCGGACAAGCGTGAAGGCGTTGTCCGGCTGGTACTCGTTAGTGGGTGTCTTCGCGCAGGAGCGGATGATATCTATGCTGAAGATGGAGAATCCTATGATGATGGAGGTGAGGCACAGCAGGGCGGTGTTCCAGAAGGCCTTTTCGCTCTTGAGCGTGGCGAAAAGTCCCCAGAAGCAGAGGCCAAGCACCAGAATCAGGAAGAAGGCGGCGCCCACGTTGTACGGCAGGCCCAGCCAGTTCACGAAGAAGAGGTCGAAGTAAGCCGCGAACTTGGGAAGAAGAGGAATGATGACGAAGAGCACCAGCGCCAGTATCACCACTCCGATGAGGAAAATCTTCACCAGCTCGCCGAAGCTGAACTCGCGGTCCTCGTGCTTGCGGTACCAGTACATATACACCAGCGCCGGCACTGTCAGCAAGTTGAGCAGATGCACTCCGATGCTGAGGCCCATAAGCAGGGCGATGAGCACGATCCAGCGGTTTGCCCGGGGCTCGTCGGCGACGTCGTACCAACGAGTCATCGCCCAGAAGACGAGAGCGGTGAAAAGCGAGCTCATTGCGTATACCTCGCCCTCTACCGCCGAGAACCAGAAGGTGTCGGAGAAGCAATATGCCAGCGCTCCGACAAGGCCGGAACCGATTATCGCGATGGCCTGTCCCGCGCTGAAGCCTTCTTCACCCTTGCGCACCAGGCGCTTTGCGAACCACACGATGGTGAGGTACAGCAGGAAGATGGTGAGGGCCGAACACAGCGCGCTCATCGCGTTCACCAGGATGGCGGCGTCCATCTTGTCGCCGAACATCGTGAAGAAGCGGGCGATGAGCTGGAAAGTCGGGTTTCCCGGAGGATGCCCCACCTCGAGCTTGTAGGACGATGCGATGAACTCGCCGCAATCCCAGAAGGAAGCCGACGGTTCTATGGTAAGGAGATAAGTGACCGCCGAGACGATGAAGGCCACCGCCGCGGCAATCCTGTTCCAGAAATCAAACTTTTTATTCTGCATAATCTGCTTTTATCCGATTAGAAGTAGATGACGGGGTAGACGAACGCGCTCGAGCTCTTGGTTCCGCTGTCGCTGGAGAAATTGTAAGTCAGCGGCTTGTCCGTTACCGACGGCTGCACTCTGAAGCGTGTTGCATTGTCTTTGTCCTTTTCCTGGGACACCCAGAAGGTCAACTCCCAGTCGTTTATGCCCGTGCGCTTCTTGAGCAGCGCCAAGCGATACTGCACTTCCGCCACATCCTGAGGATTGCTGTCGAAATTGAAATTCTTGCCGTTGAAGACGCAGCACATATCCGCGAGGGTGGGGAACAGCCAGGGGGTCTGGTAATCAGTCATACTGGCACGTTCGTCGATGGAAGGGAGCATGCCCCGGAAGTCCGAAATGCTCCAATACTTGTCGTCCGAGCAGTTGACATTCTTGTCGACGCTGGGTTTCTTTGTGGCGTCATTTATGAAGAAGTTTGCCGGGCGGACTTCGTAGGAAGAGCCATTGCCCGCATTTGCTCCTACGTGAGCGCAGGTGTTGTACAGGGCAGAGTGCTTTGCCGAAGTATTCTTCAGCAAAGCCACATTGCCGGCGCACCAGTCCGGCAAATCGCCGTTGGTGGCAATGAAAGTGTGGTCGCTCTGCCAAATCTCTCCCGTGGTGAAGCCGGACCTGTAAACCTTGTTGGCATCCTTGGGCACGGCAATTCCGTGTATGGCTTTGCCGTTTGTGCCGGTGATGCTCTTCTTGGGGCCATATGTCGCCCAAAGCGGATCGTCTGTCAAGTGTTCGCTGCCGATATACATTATGATCGAATTCCTATATTTCTCGACGTTGCTTCCGAAAATAAAATCAACGCTTACACTGGCTCCCTTGGTATCGTACACTCCGTTTCCGCGATAACCGCCGTCCTCGATCCCGACTTTATCCACATGGTCCTTTGCGAGGTAGTCGCCCTCTTTGGCTTTGTAAGGGTCGAGTTTTACGGTATAGAATTCGAACTGCTCCGAATACCCGCCTTCCGCGGCGAGGGTTACGAAAGACTCCTTGACGCCGGAAGAAGCCGTGGCGGGCGTTGCCGTCGAGGGTACGGTTACGGTAAGGATGCCATCCGAGAGAGAGAACGTCGCCTTGCCGTTGTATGGCTGTTGCTGCAGGATGCGCACGGTTTGTGGCGCCGAACTGGGCTCGACAGTTACTTTATACTTATGAGTGGCACCGACGCCGATATCCCAGGAATCCCTTGCGCGTCTCTTATAAACAACCTCGGCATCGGGAATCTCCTCTACCGAGAGGGATATGCCCGAAGGCTTGGGGTAAATCAGTACTTTTATGCTGCCGCACACTGCTTCGTCGGCCGCCGACTGGACATAAACCGTGTGCGAACTGGTGGAAGGCTTATGGCAAGTCACCAGGCCTTCGGGAGAAACTTCTATATACTCCGGGGACGAATAGCCTGAAATCCAATAAACCAGAGAGTCCTCTGCCGCGGAGGGGACAGTGGAAACCTGAAGTTGGAAACTCTCCCCTTCCATATACTCGAAACGCTCTTCCGACGGGTTGTAGTGGCTGTCGGAAGTGGTGGGAGAAGTGATGGAAACCGAAGTGAAAGACTGGACAACCTGAACCTTCACGCTGGCGGTATGGTTGCCGTTCTCGGTCTTGACCGTAATCGTGGCCGTGCCCCGGGCTACGCCCGTAACCTTGCCGCCGGAGCTCACAGTGGCAATCTTTTCATCGCTTGAAGACCAGGTCATCCCGTGATAAGTCGTGTTGGAAGGCTGGAGCGAAGCCGTGAGCTGAAGCTTTCCGCCCACCTTTATTTTCTGAAGTCCCGTCTGATCGATCGTTACGCCCGTGGTCGGGATGGGCGTAGGCACCACGGTAACCGCGCAACTGCCGCTCTTGCTGTTCACCATCAGCGACGTTGCCGTGATTGTCGCATTGCCGATGGAGTGTGCCGTCACCTTTCCGTTTTTGTCCACCGTCGCCACCGAGGGCATGGACGATGTCCACTCGACTTTCTTGTTGGTAGCATTGCCCGGGCTCACCTTGACGGTAAGGCTGCTTTGGCCGTCGACCAGAAGGGAGACGCTCGCCGGAGAGACCTTTACGCTTTCGACATATACTTTCGAATCCTTCGTGCTTATCTTTTCCTTGGAGCAGGAAAGCGCCAAAAAACAGGCGACAAGAACCAAAATCGACTTTATTGCAATATTCTTCATATTCCCGATTATATCGTTACAATCTGCTAATATACGCATTTTTCCTATATTTGCAGCCATGGACAACGATTGGAAAAAGCGTCTGGGCGTGGTTTACTCCACAAATCCGGACTTCAAATACCAGACCGCCGCGACGGCGGAACCGGACACTCCCGAACCGGGCAAGCAGCATCTCGTCGTAACGATAGACCGCCGCCAGAGAGCCGGCAAGCAGGTGACGCTCGTGAAGGGCTTCGTCGGCAAGTCGGAAGACCTCGCGGCGCTGGGCAAGGCGCTCAAGGTAAAATGCGGAGTGGGAGGCACTGCGAAAGACGGCGAAATCACCGTCCAGGGCGACCTGCGCGACAAGGTTACGGCCCTTCTGACAGCGATGGGATACAATGCAAAACGCGGAAACTAAAGATTTTTTTGTATCTTTGCCGCCCAAATGAAGATTCTTATTTCCCAAAAGACTCCGGCCAAGATGACCGCCTACGAGACCCTGCAGACCAAATTCGGGGCCGAGCTGGCGTTCAAGCCTTTCTTCCTGATCGAACCCCTGAGTTCCAGGGAGTTCCGCGAGCAGAAGGTCAATCTCGCCGAGTTCACCGCCATAGTATTCTCCTCGAGGCACACCATCGACGCATATTTCAAACTCTGTGAAGAGCTTCGCGTCAAGGTGCCCGAGACAATGAAATATTTCTGCTCCACCGAACTGGTGGCAAACTATCTTCAGAAGCACATCGTCTTCCGCAAGCGCAAGATTTTCTACGGCGACGGCACGTCCGAATCGGTCGTGGCGCTCATCGGCCCCAAGCACAAAGGCGAGAAATTCCTCATCACCAAGAGCGCGGGCGCCAATGTAGAGGCCCTCACCTCGCTTTTCGAGAAGGCGAAACTCGATTTCACCGAAGCGGAACTCGTGAAGAGCGTCACCCAGGACCTCCACGACGTCAAGTTCGACAAGTACGACATGGCGGTTCTGTACAACCCCGCCGACGTCAAGTCCCTCTTCGAGAACTTCCCCGACTTCAAGCAGGGGTCGCTCAAATTCGTGGCCTTCGGCAAGAGCATCGTTCCCGCGATGGAGAATGCCGGCCTCACCATCGAGATCAAGGCTCCCACTCCGGAAGCCCCCTCGGTAGCGATGGCCATCGAACAGTATCTCCAGAAAAAGTAACGCTATGGCAGCGTACGGTTTCCCCAAGTCCGAACACCTGTCCGGCAAACGCGACATCGCCGCCCTTCTCAAGGACGGCAAGTGGGGATCCTGCGGCTGCCTGAAGTTCTGCTGGCTGCGCCGCGAAGACGGGCCTTCCCGCCTGCTGGTCAGCGTCCCGAAGCGCCATTTCAAGCGCGCGGTGAAGCGCAACCTCCTGAAGCGCCGCATCCGCGAGGCCTGGCGCCTCTCCAAACCCGCCGACGCGAACCCCGCCGACGCCCATTACGGCATCGACATTCTCATTCAGTACAATTCCGAGGAAGTCGCCGACTTCGCGACCATCCGCACCGACCTCGCAGCAATCTTGCAGCGCCTCGCGTAAACCAAAGCCAACGCCGCCGTGCGGGGGCCTAGCGAGGAAGGCAATGCCGGCCAGAGCTCCCCTTGCGGGACTTGGACGGCCCTTTGCCTGACGCGGAAGGCAAAGGCGGCGGGACAACTACTTCTGGCGGCAGTAAATCTGCACCGGGCAGCCGGTGAGGGGGAAGTTGGCGCGGAGCTGGTTCTCCAGGAAACGCTTGTAGGGTTCCTTGATGTATTGCGGCAGATTGCAGAAGAACGCGAAAGCCGGGAAGGCGGTCGGCAGCTGCGTAATATACTTCACCTTCACATACTTGCCCTTCCACGCGGGAGGCGGAGTCTCCTCGATGATGGGGAGCAGGGCCTCGTTCAGGCGGGCCGTAGGGATGCGCTGAGAATAGTTCGCGTAAACCTGCGCCACCGCGTTCAGCACGTCCTGGATCCGCTGCATCTTGAGCACTGACGAGAAGATGATGGGCACGTCGTCGAATGGAGCCAGGCGCGACTTAAGTGCAGCCGTGTACTCCTTCAGTGTAGACGAATCCTTCACGAAAAGATCCCACTTGTTCACCACCAGCACACAGCCCTTGCGGTTGCGGAGGATGAGGTTGAAAATGTTCATGTCCTGGGCCTCCATTCCGGAAGTCGCGTCTATCATCATAACGCAGACGTCGCTGTGCTCGATGGCGCGGATGCTTCGCATCACGGAATAGAACTCCAGGTCCTCGTTCACCTTGCCCTTCTTGCGGATGCCGGCCGTGTCGACCAGCATGAATTCGTGCCCGAACTTGTTGTAATGGGTTTCGATGCTGTCGCGGGTGGTGCCTGCGACGGGGGTAACGATATTGCGTTCCTCGCCCAGCAGGGCGTTGGTGAGGGAAGATTTGCCGACGTTCGGCTTGCCGACGATGGCGACGCGCGGAAGTCCCGCGTAAGGGTCTTCCGTCTTGGTCTCTTCGGGGAGAGCCGCCACGACCGCGTCGAGAAGATCGCCCGTACCGCTGCCGTTGGCCGCTGAGATGCTGTAGAGTTCGCCAAGTCCGAGCCCGTAGAACTGGTAGGCGTCGTACATCTTGTCGCCGGAATCCACCTTGTTCACGCAGAGGATGACCGGCTTGCGGCTGCGGCGCAGCACTTCGGCTATTTCGGCATCGTAGTCGGTTATTCCCGTGGCCGCCTCGACCATAAAGAGGATGACGTCCGCCTCGTCGATTGCAATCTGCACCTGACGGCGGATGGCCGTCTCGAAAACGTCGTCGGAATTGCTGGTGTAGCCGCCGGTGTCCACCACCGAGAATTCGCGACCGTTCCAGTCGCTGCGCCCGTAGTGGCGGTCGCGGGTCACGCCGGCGGTGTCGTCGACAATCGCCTGGCGCATTCCCACCAGCCTGTTGAACAGGGTGCTCTTACCCACGTTCGGCCTTCCTACTATTGCTACAAGACTCATTGTTTGAATAAGTTACAATCTTTACACGCATCCGAGAAGTTTCCGCTGCAGCCTGCGGGCAAACCGCGGCGCGACTTCCGGTGCAAATCGGCATCCTCGTCCTTGAAACAGCGTATTCCCCGTTTCGCCATCTCGGGATTGCTTCCCACGTCGTATTTCGGGAAGCCCCTCTTGAAGAGGATTCCGACGCACATTCCGAGCACGCAGAGCCCCACGAGTACGACGGCGGCGAGGAATACCTTCATGGCCTAGAACACGAACTGGCTGCTGATAGGTTCGTAGAAGTACACCCTCGAAATCATCAGCGCGAAGACGCTCGTCATAGAAATCACCTTCACCTTGTCTTCGGGCTTGAGTTCGGGATGGGGAATGGTATCGGTCACGAACACCTCGTCGATGGAGGAAGCGTTGATGCGTTCGACGGCTCCGCCGGAAAGCACTCCGTGGGAGGCGCAGGCGCGCACGCTGAGGGCGCCCATCTGCTTCAGCACGTCCGCCGCCTTGCAAAGGGTTCCCG
Source organism: Bacteroidales bacterium (assembly GCA_017614795.1). Next base: position 11,874 of record JAGABD010000095.1, on the reverse strand, counting down.
CGGTGTCGATCATATCGTCCACAATCACTATGTCGCGGCCTTCGACCTCGCCTATGGCCTTGATTTCCGCAACCACGTTGGCGCGCGCCCTGGTCTTATGGCAGACGATGACGGGAGTGTCCTTGCGCTTGCTGAGGTCCTTGGCGTAGGCGTTCGCCCTCTTAGCGCCGCCCATATCGGGAGCCGCGATGGAAAGGTTCTTCAGGTGCAGGCTCTCGATGGCAGGGAGAAACACCTTGCTGGCGTAGATGTGGTCCACGGGAATGTCGAAGAATCCCTGGATCTGGTCGGCGTGCAGGTCGCAGGTCATCACGCGGTCCGCGCCGGCGGCCTTAAGCATATTCGCCACGAGTTTCGCTCCAATGCTCACGCGGGGACGGTCCTTGCGGTCCTGGCGGGCCCATCCGAAATAAGGAATGACGGCTATCACCTTGTCGGCGGAAGCGCGCTTAGCCGCGTCGATGCTGAGCAGCAGTTCCATAAGGTTGTCTGCGGGCGGAATGGTGCTCTGGATGATAAACACCGTGGCGCCGCGCACGCTCTCGATATAGGCAGGCTGGAACTCGCCGTCGGAGAACTGCGAAACCTCGAGGTTGCCCAGATGGACCTCTTCGGGAGCCATCAGCGGGATGAGCTGTTCAACAACTTTCTCTGCAAAGTCTTTGGAAGCCCTGCAGCTGAAAACCATCATTCTGTGTTCGTGTTGCATAGTATTATAGATTGTTCAATATCGTTCCGATATAATCCAGTATCTCGTCGCGCCCCGCGCCCTTGAGCGAAGAGCTCGCGAACATCGGCGGAAGGCTCTCCCAGTCCTGAAGCAGAATCTGACGGTCGCGTTCCATCTGCTCCGCCACAGCGTTGGGCCCCTTCTTGTCGCACTTGGTGAAGATGAGGGCGAAAGGCACTCCGTTCTCGCCGAGTTCGGCCAGGAAGTCGCGGTCGATCTGCGGTATGTCGAAGCGCGAATCCACCAGCACGAAGAGGCAGGCCAGTTCGGCGCTGTTATGGATGTAGTCGCGCACCACCGCCTTGAGTTCCTCGCGCGCCTTGGCGGGAATTTTCGCGAAGCCGTAGCCCGGCAGGTCCACGAGGTACCACTTGCCGTTCACCAGGAAATGGTTCACGACCTTGGTCTTGCCCGGAGTGGAAGATGTCTTCGCGAGACCGCTTACGCCCGTAAGCATGTTAATCAGAGAGGATTTGCCCACGTTGGAGCGTCCGATGAAAGCGAATTCCGGGAGGCGGGGAGAGGGTCTGCACTCTGTCCGAGCGCTGCTGCCTGCGAATGAAGCGTTGACAATTTTCATCTGACCCCCTGGTTTGCTTCACAAAGATAATCAAATCTTCGGATAAAGTATAGTAAAACACGCGCCTCCGAGAGCAAATGACCTGCTGTACGAAATAGTGGCGTCGCAGCTGTCCAGAATGCTCTTGCTGATGGCCAGCCCAAGGCCGCTTCCGCCGTTCTTCGTTGTGAAGTTCGGAGTGAACAGTTTCGGGATGTTCTCCTCCGCCACGCCGGGACCGTCGTCCTCGAAGACTATGTCGTAATAGCCGTCCTTCACCGAATTGCGCAGCGACACCAGAATGCGTCCGTGCTCCGCGTGCTCGAGGGCCTGCACCGAATTGGTGATGAGGTTCACGAACACCCTCGTCAGCTGGGGCTTCGGGGCGGAAACCTTCGCGTCGGGCAGCCCGAGGAACTCGAAGGAGATGTTCTCGCGGTTGTCGAACATCGCTATCTCCTCCTTGAGCAGGGCGGTAAGGTTTATCTCCACGTGCTCTTCGGTATAGAGCTTCGCTATGGTCGAGAAATCGTTCGCGCTTATCGTGAGAATCTCGATGTGGTCGAGGATAACCTTCGCCATCTCGTCGAACTTCTCCTGCCAGCTCGCGTCGCCCTTCTCCTTGAGGCGCATTATGCGCTGGATCTGGAGCTTCATCGGCGTCAGCGGATTCTTGATTTCGTGCGCGACCTGCCTCGCCATGCTGCTCCACGCCCTTTCGCGCTCGGCCTGGGCAAGCTTCTGCGAATTGTCCGAAAGCTGGTCCACCATACGGTTGTATGCGGTCACGAGGCTGGAAATCTCGTCGTCCTTGTCGTACTCGATATGCTGCAGCGACTCCAGGTCCGCCCCCACCATCTCGGTTCCCATCTCCTCGAGGGGTTTGAAAATCAGCGCCAGCACGCGAGTCGCGAAGAACCTCGTCAGGAGCAGGAGGAAAATGAAGAGCGACAGCACCATTATCGAGTGCGTCACCGCGTCGGTCTCGAAGTCGTAGCTTTCGTCGGTGTAGGGCGAGCAGAGAATCGCTATTATCCTGCCGTCGGCGCCGGTCACGGGGGCGTACATCGCATAGTAGCGGGCGCGTCCGATGCGTTCCTTCTGGATATGGTAGCGGCTGGTGCTGCTCATCATAATGCGATAGGCCCTGGCGTCGATGCGGCCGTCCACCAGCATCTGGTCGAAGACGGCGGGCGCCGTGCTCATCATCACCATTCCGTCGGGGGAATAGAGCGTGATGTCGGAATTGGTGTTGTTGCCGACCTCTTCCAGCAGCCTCAACGCCTCGGGGGTGCGAAGCGCGTCGGTGGAAGAAATACCGCGAAGGTTCGCCGCAAGCGACGCCTGGATGGAGTTGACCTTCTCGCTCATCAGCGTATGGAGGTTCGCCTCGTTGCGGTTGTACACGAAGATGACGCTGACAGTCGCGAGCGCCACCAGCGTGAGCAGCAGCGAAATCATTATGAGCCAGGTGATGCGCGAACGGAAGTAGTTCCTGCCCGAAGTCCTCTCCTTGCGCCGTCCTATGTTGAAAAGGGCGGACAGGGAGAAGAAGACCAGCCCCAGGAAGAGAAGTGCGATGAGATAGTTCAGCCAGCTCACCACGGGGCGCGAAACCAGCACCGCTTCCTCTTCCGCCACGTCGTAGTAGAAGTGCGTGAAGCCGCCGTGCCGCGAATAGCCCTTCCCGTTGTCGTAGACCGCGCGTCCCTTGCGGGTGTCCAGCTGCAGGGGATATGCGTAGGTGCCCCTGTAGTTGATGAGCTTGCCGTCGCAATAGCGCGCGAACGAGTATTGCGCGGGAATCAGCACCTCTCCCGGAAGCGAATGTCCGAGGATGCCGGCGTAGCCGCGATGGCGCCAGGCCGCGCTGCGCTCCACCCGGACGAGCACCCTCCGGATGCCGTAACCCCGTATGTTGTAGGCGAATACTCCGAAATAGTCCACAAAGCCGTCGCCGTGGTCCACGAAACGGAAACGGGAGCCTGCGGCGAGAGCCTCGGATTCGGGAGGAGTGCCCAGGTCGTCCGGGAACACCGACACCGAAACGTTGTGCTCCTGCATCACCCTCGCAAGATAGGTCTCGGACAGATGCGCCCGTATGGACGCGGCCCCTCCCGGCATCACGGAGAGCGACGCTATCACGGGATCCTCCGCCAGCCGTCCTTCTATGGTAAGAAGCTGGACCTCGAGCGGGATGTCCCTGCTGACCGCGAGCCTCGAGGCCCAGACCTCCAGCGAAGTCTGTTCCTTGCGGAAGCCCAGGGTCGCGGTCACGATGACCAGATAGAACGCCAGCAGAAAGGACGAGCCTATTCGGTTGCTGAGGCGGAAGGCTTCGGGATGGAATCCCTTGTACAGAGCCGAAAGCGGCTCCAGCATCTGGATCAGCATCGGGAAGCAGAGCAGCTGCAGCACGAACGACACGTAAACCAGGCTGCTGAGTATGCTGAAACTGCTGATTTTATATATTTCCAGCGAAATGTTGGAGTTGAGCGCGATGCTGCGGAGCGCCACGTAGCTGTAGACGATTACACCCAGCAGGGTGATCAGCACCCAGGCCGTCCAGAGCCCGAGCGAACGCGACGAATTCAGTTTCTCGTAGATGCTCTTGCGGGCGATATAAAGCGAGATGCACAGCAGCGTCATCGCCGTATTTATGAGCAGAAGCCCTCCCAGCGAATAGAAGATGCCGCCGTCGGCATAGATCGCGGGCGAGAAGAGTATAAACTCCGACCCCGCGCCGCGTCCCCACAGCCAGAAAAGCGCCAGCGCGAGGAGCGAAACCGGCAGCGAAACGCACAGGGCCGCGAGAGTCCTGCGGGAAAGCAGCAGCGTCAGGGAAGCCATCAGGGCGAGCAGAAGCGCGAAATGCAGCATCCTGCCGTCTGTGCCCGCCGGCCTTTCCAGCGAAGAGTATATTATCTTGAAGACGGGCTCTCCGGCCACGCGCACCTCTTCCCCGCCGCTCTCTCCCAGCGGGCGGATGAGATGGTTCTCGCCCAGCGCCAGCCAGGGATTGATGCCGTTGAAGGGGCCCGTCGATGCGGCGTTCATTATCTCGAGGCCGCCTATTATGCGGATGCCGCCTTCGGTGACGGCTTTCGCCAGATACCATTTGTTGCCGAAGTTGTGAAGCCGTACGGTGCCGTCCACGTCGGCAAGCGGGGAAGACGCGGCGGCCCTGGGATTGTTCAGGCTCTGGAACATTCCTTCCGTCGCGATGGCGTCGTTGCGCAGGGGGAAACGTCCCTGCCAGCTCTGGAGAGTGTCGCCGGCATAGCGGTAGAGGACCATGTCGCGGGGAAGGCCCTTCACCTCGATCCATTCCTCGGGGCTTTGCTTAAGCGCGGAATCCATCGCCTTGTCGAGCTTGCCGAGCCTGAGGGCCAGCACCCTCTCCACGTGCTTCGCGGTGGATTTGGCGTCGCCGCCCGAGCCGCCGCCGAAGAATCCGGCCGCAAGGAATCCCAGCGCCGCCACGAAAAGCAGCGCCGCGATGCAATCCCATATCTTGAACTTAAGCCTCATTCGTGATGGTATGGTTCACCCTTTATTATGGTACAGGCCCTGTACAGCTGTTCGGCGAATATCGCGCGGACAATCTGGTGGGAGAAGGTCATCGGCGAGAGCGAAACCATTCCTGCCGCCTTGTCGTACACCGCCTTGCTGAATCCGTAGGCTCCCCCGACCACGAAGGTCAGGTCGCGTCCCCTGTTCAGCCGCTTCTGCAGTTCCGCCGCGAACTCGACGCTGCGCATCTGCTTTCCCCTCTCGTCCAAAAGTATCATCTCCGCCTGGCCGAGTGACTTCAATATCAGTTCTCCCTCCTTCTCCTTTATCTGCTCTTCGCCAAGTGAAGCCACTCCCTTGAGCTCCGGGATTTCGCTCACCGCGAACTTCAGGTAATGCCCCAGCCTCTGCGCGTACATCTCCAGCCCGGACTTCACCCACGGGATGTCCGTCTTGCCCACAGTCAGCAGAGTCACTTTCATAACTTACAAATATAGGATATTGGCTCGGTATTTGCAAGGAAAAATGCGGCTTATGAAAGCATTGTTAAGGACGGCAATCGTAGCGATCGCGCTTCTCGCCGGGGTTTCCGCACGGGCCCAGAGCGGCGAGGGCGACGTGTTCGTGCCCATCTCCAAATATCTGTCGCAGGGCAATACGGAGGCCCTTTCCGCCTGGTTCTCCGAGAACCTGGACGTCACCGTGCTCGGCAAATCGGGCATTTCCAGCAGCAAGCAGGCGAAGCAGATCCTGTCGTCCTTCTTCAGCTCCCACACTCCACGTTCGTTCAAGGTAACCTACACCGCAGGGCGCGCAAATATGAAGTACGCCCTCGGCGACCTGAGTGCCGGGGGCGAAACCTTCCTGGTTACGGTGTTCGTCAGTTTCAAGGACGACGCCTACCGAATCCAGCAGCTTAAGATAGAAAGGGTGCAGTAACTTAGACCCTCTGGCCGTAGGAACGGTCGGTGGTGTTGACGGTGATCACGTCTCCCTGGTTGATGAAGAGGGGAACCATGATCTTGGCTCCGGTCTCGAGGGTGACCTCCTTGAGGGCGCTGGTGCTGGCGGTGTTGCCCTTCACTGCAGGCTCCGCGTAGGTGACTTCGAGGGTCACGTAGGTAGGGAGTTCGCAGGTGAGGCAGCGCTCTTCTTCTCCGGTCACGAACATCATTTCCACGTGCTGTCCGTCCTTCATAAGGTCGGCGTTCTCCACCACGTCGTGGGGAAGGGTGATCTGCTCGTAAGTCTCTTCGTGCATAAAGTTGAACGCCTCGCCGTCATCGTAGAGGAACTGGTAGGGACGACGCTCGACCTCGATGGTCTCTATCTTGGCGCCGGCGGTGAAAGTGTTCTCCAGGATGCGACCGTTCTCGAGATTGCGGAGTTTGGTCTTCACGAAAGCGGGGCCCTTTCCGGGCTTCACGTGCTGGAACCATACGATCATGCACGGCTTGTCGTTGAACTTCAGGTAAAGTCCGTTTTTGAAATCAGCTGTTGTTGCCATATAATAAATCGATTAAATAGTTTCGCTTTAAAAACGCGCAAATTTAACAATTCCCCTTTTTTATTGCAAATTTTTAATTTTCTGCGCCACTTCTTCCAGCAGCCACTTGGGAGTGGAGGTCGCTCCGCACACGCCCACGTTGTCGTCGCTCCGGAACCATTCGCGCTTTATCTCTTCGGGGCCGACCACCCTGTAGGTGCGGATGTTGACGCCCTTGCAGAGGCCGCTCAGCACTTTTCCGTTGGAGCTTTCGCGTCCGCTCACGAAGACGATGATGTCGTGGGTCCTGGCGAAGCCGACCAGTTCGCGGTGCCTGTCCGCGACCTGCCGGCAGATGGTGTCGTTCACTGTCAGGAGGCGGGGATATACCATCCTGGAAGCCAGCCACTTGCAGAGTTCGTCGTACTCGACGGGGCTCTTGGTGGTCTGGGAGAAGATTTCGATGCGGCGGGAAGTGTTGATGCGCCCTTCCGCCACCAGTTCCTGCAGCTGCCCGAGGTTCTCCACCACGAAGGCGTCGCCTTCCACCTGGCCCACCAGGCCCAGCACCTCGGCGTGGCCTATCTTCCCGAAGATGACTATCTGCCCGAAGGGCTCCGAAGCGTGCAGCTTCGCATAAGCCTCGCGGATGCTCTTCTGTATCCTCAACACCACGGGGCAGGTGAAGTCGAGCACCTTGAAGCCTTTTTCCTGTGCGATTTCGTATGTCGAAGGGGGTTCGCCGTGGGCCCGGACAAGAAGAGTCCTGTTTTCCCCGGCCACCACGTCCAGTTCCTTCCTGGTGATGGAATGGAGGCCGAGTCCGGAGAGCCTTTCGAGCTCCGCTTCGTTGTGGACGATGTCCCCGAGCGAAAGCAGGGAGCCGCCGTCCGCAAGAGCCTTCTCGGCGCCGGCGATGGCCCGTATCACTCCTCCGCAGAATCCCGAGCCGCGGTCTATCTCGACCTTCATCATTGCAGGATGCCGAATTTACCCTGGATAAGTCCCTTCACCCAGACGAGTTCCTCCTCGAAAGTCATATCGGAATTGTCGAGCACGAACGCATCGGGAGCCTGCCTCAACGGGGAGACCGCGCGGGTGGAATCGATATGGTCGCGCTCCGCAAGATTGCGTTTCACCTCCTCGATATCGGTCTTGTGGCCCTTCATTATGAGCTCGTCGTAGCGCCTTTGAGCCCTGACCTCGGGGGACGCCGTCATAAAGAGCTTGAGTTCCGCGTTCGGGAACACCGTGGTGCCGATGTCGCGTCCGTCCATCACCACGCGGCCGCCTTCGCTGAAAGCGTGGAGACGCTCGTCGACCCAGGCGCGCACGAAAGGAATCGCGGAGATGGGACTCACGAAGGAAGAAACCTTCATCGTGCGGATCTCGGCCTCGACGCAGCGTTTGCCGCTGAACAGTCTCGTGCCGTTCTCGTCCCTCTCGAAATGGAGTTCAAGTTCGGGCAGGGCTGCTTCCAGCGCGGGTTCGTCGATGACGCCGGCGGCGCCTATCAGTCCGCGTTCCTGGGCGAAAAGGGTGACGCCGCGGTACATCGCGCCCGAATCCAGATACAGGAATCCGAAAGTGGACGCAAGTTTCTTGGCAAAGGAGCTCTTGCCTGTGGAGGACCATCCGTCGATGGCGATTACTATATCGGGAACCTTCATATTACGGGGAGATTAGACAAACGATTCCACATCCTTGGCGCTTACGGGATTGCCGCCGAGAATCAGCAGGCGCTCCACCACGTTGCGCAGTTCGCGGATATTGCCCGGCCAGTGCCTGGCCTGCAGGAGCTTCACCGCCTCGGGCGAGAAGGGCACAGTCGCCTTGCCGCTTTCGGCGCAGATCTCGCCGGCGAAATAATCCACCAGCTCGGGTATGTCCTCGCGCCTGTCGTCCAGCGAGGGGACCTTGATGAGGATGACGCTCAGACGATGGTATAGGTCCTCGCGGAAACGCCCTTCGGCGATTTCCTTCGCGAGATCCTTGTTCGTGGCCGCCACCACGCGGACGTCCACCTGGATGTCCTTGTCGGAGCCCACGCGGGAGAGTTTCTTCTCCTGCAGAACGCGCAGCACCTTGGCCTGGGCCGCAAGCGACATATCCCCTATCTCGTCGAGGAAGAGGGTGCCGCCGTCCGCCTGCTCGAACTTGCCCTTGTGCTGTTTGATGGCCGATGTGAACGAGCCCTTTTCGTGGCCGAAAAGTTCGCTCTCGATGAGTTCGGACGGGATGGCCGCGCAGTTGACCTCGATGTAAGGCATCGCGCTGCGGGCGCTCTGGGCGTGGATGCTGCGGGCGACGAGTTCCTTGCCGGTGCCGTTGGCGCCGGTGATCAGCACGCGGGCGTCGGTGGGAGCCACCTTGTCTATCATCTCGCGGATGTTCTCCAGCGCGGCGGAAGAGCCCACCATCTTGCAGCCGTAGACCTTCTTCTTGAGGACCTTGTTGTCCTTGACGAGGATGTTCTTGTCGCCGGCGTTTTTCACGGTGATGAGCAGTCGGTTGAGATCGAGGGGCTTAGCCAGATAGTCGAAAGCGCCTTTCTTGAGGCAGTCCACCGCGGTCTGGATGTCGCCGTGGCCGGAGAGCATCACCATCATCGAATCGATGCCCTGCTCCGACACGTGGTCCAGCACCTCGATGCCGTCCTTGCCGGGCATCTTGATGTCGCAGAGCACCACGTCGTAATGCTCCTTGTCTATCATTTCGACAGCCTGACTGCCATCTTCGGCCTCTTCCACTTCATATCCCTCGTCCCCGAGAATCTCCTTCAGGGAATTGCGGATATAGCGTTCGTCGTCAACAACAAGTATTTTCATATCAGTCCAGTCTTACGTCCTGCTCGCGCAGTGTTTTCTGCAGTTTCTTTATATCGACTTCGCGGATCGAGCTGCGTTCCAGTACGGCCCTAGCCGCGGCCGCTCCCGCCGCCTGTCCGGTGACGAGGCAGGTCGCTATCTCGCGGGCGTCGTAGGTGATGCCTTCGCCGTAGCCGAAGCAGCGCCCGGCCACCACGAGGTTCGCGGTCTTCTTGGGAACAAGCGCCCTGAAGGGTATCTGCCAGGGATGGCGGTTCTCCACCTTGTATTTGTTGCCCTCGTAATTTATGCCTATGTCAACTCCGGCGATGCCGATTACATCGTCGTAGACTCGGTCCGTCATAACGCTGTCGAGGCCGACGTCGCAAAGGCTCTCGAGCACGCGGGTTACGCGCACGCCGACGAGGGTCGGAGTATCCACCACATAGGCGTCTTCGCAGCCGCGCACCCCACGGAGTTCCTGCGTCTTCTTCCAGCAGTGCTCCCTCATCGCCTCGGTGAGCCGGGAGAGGTTGAAAAGGTCGAGCCCGTCCTGGTCGTACTCGCCGTTCGTGTGCATCAGGCGAACGCCCGGGATGGGGGTGGGACGGCGTTTCAGGTCGGTGTCTTCCTTAATGTTGCCCACGCGCCACATCGCCCCGATATGGTGCTTCACGTGACGGAACGGATCGCCTGCCCAGTAGAATATGTCGCCGTCGCCCGTGGCGTCCACCACGGTCTTCGCCTTGACGGCGCAGCGGCCGCTCTTGCTTTCGACTATGATGCTTTCGATGCGGTCGCCGGACATTTCGAGCGCCGCGGCCTGCACATAGTACAGCACCTTGACGCCCGTTTCCTGCAGCATCACCTGCATCATATACTTGGTCGCCTCGGGATCCACAACGGGGGAACGGCGGTCCATTATGGACATGTCTATATCCTCCAGGCGCTTGTTGAGTTCGTGGGCATAGCCGTACACCACCTGCTTCCACTCGCCCGCCACGTTCGCGCCCATACAGTTCAGGGGCAGCACGGCGCAGCCGGTCCAGAGACCTCCGAGGAAGCCTCCCTTTTCCAGCACGATTACGTTCGCGCCCTGCCTTGCGGCCGAAAGCGACGCGGCGAAGCCTGCAGGGCCGCCGCCCGCCACCAGGACGTCGCACTTTGCGACCACGGGAATCTCGCGGGCAGGTTCGCTCACATAGCCGTCGACAGCCACGGTTTCGCTCGCCGGTTTCACCTTCTCCGTCTCCTTGGCATAGGAAACGACGTTTCCCGCCGCGACCGCTCCCGCGCCCGCAGCTCCGACCTTGAGAAATTTCCGCCTGTCCATACGAAATGCTATTTGGCCGCCGCCTTTTCCGCCGCAAGGTGGGCCTCGTGCTCGCGCTGCGCCCTTTCGACGGACACGCTGCGCTTCAGCACGAATCCGCTGCCCAGATACTTGGTGCGCACGTCGTCGTCACCCGCCAGCGACTCGGGCGTACCCTGCTGGAGGATGGTCCCCTCGTAAAGCAGATAGGCGCGGTCGGTGATTGCGAGCGTCTCGCCCACGTTGTGGTCGGTGATGATGACGCCGATGTTCTTGTATTTCAGCTTGGCGATGATGTACTGGATGTCCTCCACCGCTATGGGGTCGACTCCCGCGAAAGGTTCGTCCAGAAGGATGAACTTGGGGTCGATTGCGAGGGCCCGGGCTATTTCGCAGCGGCGACGCTCGCCTCCGGAAAGCTGTATGCCCTTGCTCTTGCGCACCTTGGAGAGGTTGAACTCGTCGATGAGACTCTCGAGCCTGGCGTTGCGCTCGGCCTTCGTCAGCTTGGAGAACTGCATCACCGACATGATATTGTCCTCGACGCTCATCTGGCGGAAGACCGACGCGTCCTGGGGAAGATACCCCACGCCCTTTTGGGCGCGCTTGTACATCGGCAGGCCGGTGAGCTCCTCGTCATCGAGGAAGATTCGTCCTTCGTTGGGCACTATCTGCCCGGTAATCATATAGAAGCTGGTTGTCTTGCCGGCGCCGTTGGGGCCGAGGAAACCTACGATCTCCCCCTGGTTCACCTCCATCGACACGCCTTTGACCACGGTGCGCACACCGTACTTCTTTACCAGATTTTCGCAGCGAAGTTTCATTTCTTCAAATATTGTTTCGTTCCGCTATTTCGTATCGAGGGAAAGAGCCTTGACCAAATCGCGGACATCGGGGTTGGACTCCATCAATTCCTGTGCCTGCTCCTCGGGTTTGTACGCCCTCTTGGGCAGTTCTTCCGCGGGCTTCACGGATATGTTTATGGTTAGCCTCGGGTAATGCAGCTTTTCGCCCATCAGCGACAGCATCTTCTTGTACACCTTGTCCTCCAGCCACGACTTCTGAGCCGAGCTCACCACCTCGAATCCTATCACCAGGAGTTCGCCCTCGGCGGAAACCGTGAGGGCCATTTCCATAAGCACTTTGCGCAGATGGGTTCCCGCCTCGGACACCTCTTCCACCATCTCTTTCCAGGCCTTGTTCACCGCGGCATCGTCGGGCAGCACTGCGGGACCTTCGGCCTTGGGCTGATTTTCCTCTTTCTTTTCGGGGGCGGTATTCAGAAGAGATGTGAACTTGCTCGCCGCGTGGCTGGCGCGCACCTTTGGTTTCGCGGGTTCGGGTGCGGGTGCCGGTTCGGGTGCCGGCGCAGGCTCGGCTGCGGGTTGGCCTTTCGGGTCGGGCAATGCAGACTGAAGCTCCCCTTGCGGGACTTCGGGCTGCCCTTTGCCCAACGCGGTGGGCGAT
>JAGABD010000094.1 GCA_017614795.1 Bacteroidales bacterium | reverse complement strand
CGTGGAAGAAACCGACATGAGCTACATCATCCGCGACCACGACCGCGCCAAGTTCGAGGCAAAAAAATCGCTGATGGAGCATTGCGTGGCGGAGATCGACGCCAAGTACGGCCCTGGTACTGCGACCGCGGTCATCAAGGACCAGTATTACAATATGCGGGGCCAGGTCGAACCCCACTATCATATCATCGATAAGGCGGTGAAGGCTATGGAGATGGCCGGCGTGAAGCCCCGCATCCAGCCCATCCGCGGCGGCACCGACGGCGCCAACCTCAGCTTCAAGGGCCTCCCTTGCCCCAACATCTTCGCCGGCGGACTCAACTTCCACGGCAAAATGGAATGGGTATCCCTCCAGAATATGCAGAAGGCCTCCGCGGTGATCCTGAACATCCTGAAACTATTTGCGGAATAACAATTATCAAATAACACTATTATGAAAAAACTGGCATTGTTCATCGGCATCTTCATTGCTGCCGTATCGTGCGCTACAAGCGGCGAGTTGTTGAAAACCACATCTTCCTATCAAAAAGTTGAAAATCCCATTATCGTTGTCACCCCGCTGCAGGCGGACCTGGACGTGTCGACCAAAAAGGTGGACTACTTTATGCCCGTGGATGCTTCCGTGGCGGCAGGCGGTGTCGACAATGTGATTTCGACGGCCGTACGCGAGGTGCTTGCCAAGTACGGATACGATGTGCTGGTCGGAATCCAGACCCAGCTCACCTATAACAGCCAGAACGTAATCACGCAGGTAAGGGTCAGCGGGTATCCGGCAAGGTATATCAACTTCAGAAACTGCGACTCTATTCCTATCCAGACGGTTTTGAAAAAGAACGGAGAATCTTCCAAGGTCAGTATTTTCAGTAAAGGGAAATAATAATGAGTCTCAAAAAGATAATAACCATACTGGCGTTATCGCTCATTTGTCTTTTCTCCTTCGCCCAGACCAGATTTATCGAAGGGCAGGCTGTGGACAACACAAAGAAGCCTTTGGCCGGAGTGCTGGTAAAGGCGGCCACGGGGGAGACGACGACAACTGGACAGGATGGCACTTTCCGCTTTGACGTCCAGTGGGAATGCACTTCCATCTCGTTTTCCCTGGACGGGTATTCACAAGTTATCCTTAAGGTAAAGGGCGGCTATCTTTATGCTATGATGGTACCCGGCAAATCGCTCATCAATAGAGTTGCAGCTGGAGTGAGAAATGCAAAAGAAGTTGGTGGCATTGCTGAAGATGCCATTCAAGAAAAAGTGGAAGAAGTCAAGTCTGAATACGGTAGAACGAAGAATGCGAAACAAGACGAAGAAATAAAGGCGGTGAGAGAAAAGGAAGCATCGGAGGCAGAAAAGCAAGCGGCGCTGCAGTTGGCACAAAAAGAAGAAGCGGCAAAAGCCAAGGCGGAGCAGGCCGCAAAAGAAAAGGCTGAAGCTGAAAGGTTGGCCGCTGTAGAGAAGGCGAAGAAAGAGGAGGAAGCGAGAGAAAAAGCTGCTGAGGCTGCCAGAGCAAAGGAAGCGGCGACAAAGGCCAAGGCGGAAGCAGCCAGGGCAAAAGCTGACGCAAAGGCCAAAGAGGAATCGAATAAGGCTCGTCTGAACGCTATGGAAGAGGTTGATCTAGGTCTCAGTGTGAAATGGGCGAGCTGCAATCTTGGTTTTACTGCTCGCAATCGAGTTGGGTATTATTATTCCTGGGGAGAAATTGACTGGAAAGCGGATTACAGTTGGCCTTCTTATCAGTTGGGTACTACCGAGTCCGACCATGTTACCAAGTACATCAACAAAGCTGACGGCAAGACTGAACTGGAATTGACGGACGATGCGGCTCGAGCAGCTTTGGGAGGTTCCTGGAGAATACCCACATCGGAAGAGTGGATTGAATTAAAGGAGAACTGCAATTGGTCTTGGACACAGTACAATGGTCTTGAAGGATATAAGGTGGTCAGCAAAAAAGACGGCTATACCGAGAATTGGATATTCCTTCCCGCCGCCGGAGTAAGACTGGCTGATGTCGAATCTGAGTTTGGCGAAGGCTCGGGCTTTTATTGGTCATCCACTCTCGATCCCAATAATTCCTCCAATGCTTTTCAGATGAACTTCAGCAACTCGCTGATTCTTCTGACCAGCTACCCCCGCAACGCCGGCCTGTCCATCCGTCCCGTCACGAATTAAGCCTGGCGCTTAAGTCGCAGACTGGTAATACTTTAACAAATTCCTTCTATCCTGTTTTCGGGGTAGAAGGAATTGTTTTATCTGTTGATTATCAGTGAGTTGGCCGCCATGGAGTCGGCTACGACTGTGAGATTTCGCTCAATTCTTTTGTGGAGAGTCCGGTAATCTCGGCAACATCTTCAGGCGGATAGTTCTTCGCCAGCATCTGACGCGCGATTTCGATGTTGCGGTCTTCTACTCCTCTGTTGTATGCGGCTTCGCTGGTTACACGTATGTAGTGCTTCGTTACCATATCCTGAACGTATTCCTTTTGCTCTTCTCCCGAGAGAGTATCGATTCGGGCGTTGTCTACGATGCTGTCGAATCCGAACAAATCCCCGGTCAGAGGCTTTACAAATGTAGACAAATTTTCGATAAGATAACTCCAGCGTTCGGCGTTTGTCTCGGTTCGTTGCCATATTTTCTTCATCCTGGGCAGCTCCAGAAAGAAAAAATGAATCTTGTCGCCGTCGAACGGCTCCTGAATTTCTTGCTCGAGATTATGATAATGAAATAGGAACTTCCCGTCGGGGACGGGCTCGTTGTGCTTGATGTCATAGTCTGCGACGCACAGCACGTAAACTGGCTGTAAGAGATACTCCTCGTCCCCGCGCTTTACCTGATTATGAAGCATGGTGGAACCGTAGTAAAGGATGCGGTCGTCCATGTCAGACTCGTCCAGCCTTTGCATTTCCACGAGGAACTGGTCAGAACCGGACTTGCATCTCACGTCCAGGACCGAACGCTTGTCCTTTTCAGATCGTACAGGGATTTCGTTGGGAAGATACTCAAGGTCGGTGATGCTGACGGGCAGAACGTCATTGATGAACTTGATGAGATTCTCCTTGATGGAGAAGAAGTACTTGAACGCCCAATCCGAACGCAGGTCCATAAACGGCCCCGCCAGGACCTTTTCGGCATACTGACGTTTTTCGCTTTCGGAGATGTTGGCGTTGAGTGTAATGTCTTTCAGGACAGAATCGATCTCCTTGATCTTAAGTAATTGTTTTTTCTGTTGCATAGCCTGAAGTATTTAAATCAGGCTGCAATAATATATGAAATTAATTAGACAAAAGGGGTAAAAAGGGGGGTAAAGAAAACTTTTTATGTTTTCAATTCAAGTTTATTTTATAATTAAGACGCGGTCCTCGCTAAAACTGCCAAAGAAGGCCGGCTTCGGCGTCAAGGTAGCCGGAGGGAAGGTAGGAAGTGCCCGCGAGAAGGGAGAGATGACGCCAGGTAAGGGACCGTAACGGGACGAAGAGAATGCCGGCATCGAGCGTCAAGCCGGAAAAGCTGCGGTCGGAAACGCGCGCCCATTCCCCTTGAGTGTCTTTCCATAGCAGAGAACGCTCGCCATAACCCGCTCCAAGATAAACGGAAAAGCGCTTTTGGACTTGGTACGCAAGGTCGAGCGTGACTTGGTGCCGCCGGATCGTCGAAGCGCCGCCGCTCCAGAAGTATCCGCCGGAGGACGTGCCATCCGAGAGGCAATCATAATCGTGGGAGCCGAAACTGAAATTGCTATGGGCCTTGACGAAGAGGCTCCATTTGCCAAGCGATGCCCCGGCGGCAAAACCTACGGAGAAATCGGGAAACAGGCCCGCGGCAATGCCGGCGATGGCGGATGGCTTGGGCCCTGATTTCTTGATGGATTCTGCAGCGCTTGCAAGTTGAGGCGAATCGTCCGGAAGCAAACTTAAAGCGCGGACCGTGAAGTTGGAAAGGCTGTCGAGGTTCGGGATGATTCCTTTTTCAACCGGCCATTCCCCCGTAGCATACCTGTCGCGTATGGCCTCGAAACGTCTGCGAAGACCGGGAGACATGTCGGCAAGCGTCCATTGGAGATTCTGCTTCAATGATGCAATCTCCGTCATCATAGCCTTGAGACTGTCCTTGGGAACTGACTCCTTGCGTTCGATTCTCTCTCGCCAGTCGGCACATTTGCGGCAGATGAATTCATAACGGTCGATAGCCTGATTCCACACCTTTTCCTGCGCTCCTGCCGGAATCGCGGTCAAAAGCAGAAAAACTATGCTCAGAAGGTATGCTATGCGCCGTGCCACAAGGCAAATATAGCCAATAATTCGTATATTTGCGGCGGATGGAAAGCGAATCCGAATTCATTACTGGCCCCACCCTGGACGGCAATCAAAGCGCCTTGGAACTATTGCATCGTTCCGAGTCCGGATTCTGCGAAATATGGCGCGCTGACAAATTCGGGCAGTTCGTCGTCTACAAATGCCTCAAAGAAGAATACCGGGGCGACCCCATCTACGAAACGCTTCTTCATAAAGAGTTTTCGATAGGCTACGGCCTCAATCATCCGGGAGTTTGCCGGGTATGGAATTTCTTCTTCCATACAGACCTTGGCAACTGCATTGAAATGGAATGGGTGGATGGAGAGCCGCTTTCCGACCGTTTCAAGAAACATAAGCCAAGCAAGGAATTGTTCCGGAAAATTGCCTCAGAACTCTGCGATGCGCTGGCATATTTGCATTCCCGTCAGGTGATTCATCGCGACATTACTCCGGCTAACATTCTCATAACCCATAACGGCAACAATGTGAAGTTGATAGATTTCGGGCTTGCCGATGCGGATTCTTCATCTGTGCTTAAGATGCAGGCAGGCACGAAACAGTTCATAGCTCCCGAGGTACTTGCCGGCGGCGTGGCCGACATCCGTTCGGACATCTGGGCATTGAGCCGCGTGCTTTCCACCTTGACGGGTTCTTACGGGAAAGCCCTTCGGAAGGCGTCCGCACTGAACCCCGATGTCCGTTTCCAGCACGTTGGAGATTTCAAACGGGCGCTCCTTGCAAAACATACGCCTGTGTGGCCATATCTTCTTCTGTTACTGATTATGGCGGGAGCGATTGCGTGGTTTGTCAACGGCAAAGAGGAGACGGAGGTGCCCGATGTTCCTGCGGATGTTTCCGACACCCTGGCCTCGCCAACCGTAAATAAAGAGCAGGGGGTCAAGCCGTCTCGGGCGAAGCCCTCTTCTTCAAAACCTTCACCTGCCGACAAACCCTCCAACGCCACGGTCGAAGATATCAACGACCTTCTCCAAAGCGCTACCGATTTGTTCGAGTAGGATTATTCCTTTTTCATAACAGGGCGGATTGCCCGGCCACAACAGCGTTCGGCTCTATCGGTGTACGCAAGAAACCCGTCACCAACACCCAGTCGGCCTTCTTCGAACGGGTCGCCAACAGTTGAGGAAAGAATGCAGGCCAATTCTGTTTTAACGGGTGACAGGTCGGCAGTCCAAATATAATATGCTGAGGAATAGAACAGTCGCAAAAAGATGCATTTGTCTTCATAGCCCTTTACGCGGCTGGTGACAAGGGTTCCGTTGATGCCGTTCATCTGGAAGAGGGTGCAGGTGCAGCTGTCGATAAGTTCCTGGCACTCCTCGACGGTTGGCATTCTCCATTTGCCTTGAAGGATGACGTGGGCGGCGTCGTCTTCCGGATCCAGGCGTGTCTTGTTGTCGGGGTTGGGGCAATAGCCATCCATGGTGTACTTGAAGATGCTTTCGGAGCTGCCGTTGCAGTACTTGTAAGTCGGCCACCAATATCCATCTGTTCTGGTTGTGACCTCTCCCCAGGCAAAATTGGTACCCCTTTCTTCCGGCTTTGAAGCCCCCAGGTCGCAGGTGGCCCACAGTACGCTCAAGCCCAGGTCGACATATCCCACATCCATTCCCGGCATGGCGGAGGTGCGGAAAGTGATGGATTCGCCGTAATACATGGCGCCGTCCACGCGCACCGTGGCGCGGAAAGCATATTCCGTATCTGCCGAAAGATCGTTAACCGTGAGGCTGAAATATCCATCATCCCCGACCTCGCTGGCATTATACGAAATCCCATCCAGTTCAAACCCGCAGATGCGTGAAGTCCATCCTCCCCCGTCAAGGTTGACAGCGCCTCGGAGAGTTGCAGACCTGAAAGTCACATCGCTGTACCCGACGCTAATCGCCACATCAGTTCCCGATGGAATCTTAAGCGAATCCGCCGCGCCATAGGTGACAAGCTTGCCAATCTGGGTATAAGGACGGAAATAGTATGTTTTGGTAGGGAGAAGATTCTCCATATTGAGGATAAACTCCCCGGCGCTTGAAGGCTGTGCCTCAACGCGGCCACCTTCTATTGTGGGCTCGGCGACAACCAGGCTGTAACATATGCCGCAATGGAAGACGTCTTTGCGCACGACTGCCGGGTATTGCGGTATGAGGCAGTACAGAGTGGCCTTTCCGGCATTGCTCCCAAGTCCCGCTGTGACGCTCACGATCTCGGGTATGGGAGGTACTTCATCCGGGGTGTCCCAAGTGTAATCCTTTGACCGCAGCCTGTCCCTGCCGCTGCCGATGTATGCGCTCCAGCGATAGGCGGTGCTGTAGGAAAGCCCGTCTATCGTCACGCTGAAACAACTGTCGGTGACTTCTTGTGCGGGATGTTCTTCCAACTCGTTTTGTCCGAACAGAAATCCGCACTCGCTCACGCCTGCGCTCCGGTCGAGCCTGCAGCGGAGAACCACCTGCGAATAAGCATCTCCCTGGATGGCTTCGGCTTCAAGCAGTTGGGGTGGGGCGAAGGTTGCGATGTCAGGATCGTTGCTGCAGCAAACCAGCGCCCAGGCGGCGAGGACTATGGCGAGGGTCTTCTTCATCCTAACTTCTCGAGAAGAGATAACCCATGTGCTTTGCCGGCGATGTAGGGGGGTGTGACGGTGTCGCCACGATGTACGCAGGGCACGAAGAGGGGCCATCCCTTAAGGAAGCAAGATGCTTCGAAGATGTCGCCCGCCTTGAGTTTGGAGCTCTCGGAAGATTCCACCTGCCAGCGGTCGTCTCCGAGATAAGAGATGACAATCTTGCGGTCGGGCGTCCACCCTATGGCGAGCCTGTCACCATGGTTGAGGCCGGTAGTGGTGATACAACCTCCATCGTTGATGTATTCGGAACTGTATGATGCGTGAAGGCTGTCGCAGAATTCTTTGAAGTTTGCGAATCCGGCATACTGGGCCAGAACGTCAAGAGTGTAGAGCCTTGGTGTCGTACGGTCGGGGATGTAGCCCCAAAGCCTTTTGAGCGTGGTCGCACCGATCTTGTTGTCGAGCGCGAACTGCAGACGTTCGAAATCTCCGCTCGTATTCACGCCGCTGCCGTATTTCTTCTCTATCGCAGATAAAAGGCTGCCAATTTCCGGTATCTGTTCCATATTCGCTTGTAAAAATAACTAAAAAAAATTGAAGGGATATAAAAGAAATTCTAACACCTACGAAAACATAAAAAGTTTGGGATTAAATCTTTAATTATGTGTTTTGAATATGAAAGAATGCTATACTTGCAGCCGGATACCCTTGCGGGTTACAAAAACATTTGTATCTTTGCAGTTGTTCATGATATATGTCCGGAAACGGACGAATTTAGCTCGCAAATGGTATCCTGCCCCAACAGGATACCATTTTTGCTATAAAACTGGAGGTAGTGCTCTCTTCAACCACCCCGAGACTTTCTTCGAGCTATTTTTTAATATATTATGAACAGAAAAGTCCTCAGCGTGATGTTGACACTGAGCCTAGGGTTCGGTTTTCAACAGCGGCGCGTGAAGGTACGGGCTTACACCCGTAGCCGGAACGGCCGTCTTGAAAGAGTGCGCTCATACTATCGTCGTCGGTAAAGCGATGATGGCATGAACGCCATTCTTACGCCGCTTCGTGCGGATGACTATATCCTGCTTCCGGTTTTGGGTAGCCGTCAGAAATGGCGGCTACTTTTTTGTTCCTCCTGTCGCCAAATGGACCGAAATGGACCGGCCTTATCCTTGTCCACGACACTTGAACTTGCCATATTTGTATTTGGGTATATTATTTCTACACAAAAAGGTTTTCCGAAACTCTATTAAACCATTAACAATATTAATTAAACTCAAAAGGTATGCTTGAAATTCTTTGGTGGGTACTTGTTGCCCTGTTTTTGTCCCTTGGTTTTTTGGGATGTTTTGTAAACAAGATCCCAGGCCCTATTATGGTGGTCTTTGCAATGCTTGTTGCTCTCCTGGGTCTTGAAATTGATTTCGGATGGGATGTGTTTGCCGTCGTAACCGGACTCGCTATTGGTAGCATCATTATCTCCAAAGTACTTGTTAAACTTGTAAAGAAACTCCAGGAGTTCAGTAAACGAGCCTCTTGGGGCACGACGATTGGATCTATTATCGGACTCTGCATTTTGGCAGCTTCAAGCGAAATAGACAATACTGGGATTATTATCCTTCTTGTGATCCTCGGCTTTGTTGTTCTTCCATTCCTTCTTGCATTCTTGCTCGAACTTACAGCAAAAAAAGGCGGTGCTTCAGCGCTTAAGTGTGCGACTTCAGCGACTTGTGCATATCTTGCCGACTCGTTCTTGAAACTAGTTGTCTTCATCTATGCCGTTAAGGTAATGTTCTTCAATTAATTACCCTTTCATCTATGAAAAAGTACTTTGTCCTTATCCTTTGTGCGGCTGTGGCGGCTTGCTCGTCACCGGTCGAGGAGTATATAATCAACGAATTTGCCAATACTGTTAGAGAGGACGATTTGCAGGAAGAGATAAAAACCGAAGTAGACAGGTGGTCATCATTGTTAAATGATATGGCAGTAGAAGCTAATCCGGTGGCCAAGGAAGCCAAAGAATTGGAATCTAAAGCCAAGAGAATGGAACAAGAAATAGAAACTCGTCTTCGGAATTATGAACGCACTGGCGATTACAGTTACATCATTAATATATATGGTGATGGTGAAAAATGCGAGGCGATGTATAATAAAGCAGATCAGTTGTCCAGAAAAGCAAGACCTTATGAAAAGCATAAAACCGCTCAGATTAAGGAATTCTCCGGGGCGATTAATGGGTTAGATGGACTGGCGATTTTCCATTCTTCTGCGAGCAGTAAAGACGATGCCGTGACAGAGCAATACGTTTTTGAGCATCTTGTTGGTACTCCAGAAAATATGGCAAAACCTTCAGAGGCGGAAGTGGATACTATGGCTACAAAAGTTTTGGCCAATTATTTCTCCACGCACCCGACCCCGACGGTCAAGGTTCATAAATACCTTAAAGATAAAAAGTGCTGGAATATCTATCTGACTGATGGCAGTCACTACTATTTGAACGCTATTAAGTGTGATAATGGAGAGTATGAATACGAGTACAGTGAAGCGGATGAAGGAGTTTCTGCCCCTACGGCTTCATTAGGAAAGAAAAAGAGAAAGTCTGGCAATATGGATGATTTTCTGGATGAGTATGAAAAGTTCGTAAACGGCTATATAAAGTCTTATAAAAAACTGTATAAGCGCTCTGTCGAGGGCGATCTGTCAGTTCTCGCTGAGTTGCAGAAGTTATCAATAAAGGCAGCTGAATTTGTGGAGCGTTATGATTCATTCGATGCGGACCCTACACCAAAGCAACTTATGCGATATAATGAAATAACGGCGAAACTCGCCATGGCGCTTGAAGAAATCTCCAATGACTAGCACGCCGCTGGCGCATAACTCATTATCTGACAATATTTTAGCATATTCCTTCTACCCCGAAAATCAGGTAGAAGGAATTGCTTTATTTACTGATAATCAGGCATTTGGCCGCCAGCATTGCGCGGGATGCCGCCGTGCGAGAGCCTTTCGGGACGGTGCAATGCAGACTAGAGCTCCCCTTGTGGGACTCTGGGCTGCCCTTTGCCCGACGCGGGGGCCGGGTGGCAGGATGGAAGGGAGATTGTCGATCGGGCTGGCAATGACGTGCGGCAAAACTGCTACGCCGCGTAGCAGTTTTTATTTCAACCAGACCTCCGGGTCGCGGGGATTGCGGCCCTCCCAGAGTTCGAAGTGAAGCTGGGTTTCGCCTGAGATGGTGTCGACGCGGCCGATTACGTCGCCGGTCTTCACCTTGTCGCCGGCCTTGACGTTTACCGAGGCGAGCTTGCAGTAGAAGGTGAAGTAGCCGCCGTGCTGCACCAGCACGCACTGGTTGTAGCCGGCCATCACCATAATATTCTTCACCGTACCGTTGAAGACGGCCTTGGCCGCGGTGTTCTTCGAAACCGCTATGTTGATGCCGTTGTTGAACGGCATTTTCACGTTGGTATAGACGGGATGGTAGTGCTCGCCGAAGCTGTCCACCACGGGTCCGTCGACCGGCCAGGGGAGCTTGCCGCAGTTGGCGGCGAATTCGGCGTCGAGCTTGGCATCCACCGCGGTCTTGGGCTTGCCGGCGGACGACTGCACCATCTTCTCCATCTGCTTGCGCAGGTTCTCCATCTCGCGGCGCTTGCCTGCGATCTGCTTCTGGTACTTCGCCTTGTCGTTTTGGAGCTGCTTCACCAGGCGGTCGCCTTCTTCCTCGTCCTTCTTGAGCCCCTCCAGCTCCACCATCCTCTTCTCGCGGAGAGCCGCAGCCCTTGTGCGAAGCGCTTCCTTTTCGGACTTCTCGCGGGTTACCGCGGCCTTGGTGTCGCGGACCTTGCGCGCCTGCGCGTTCATCTGCGCGGAAATGGATTTAAGGTATCCGAACCGCCTCATCGCCTGGCCGAAGTTGTCGCTGGCGAGGATGTACATATACCATATCTTGGCGTCGCGGTTGCGGTAGGCGGTGTGCACGAGCTTGCGGTAGTAGACGGTGAGCGTGTCCAGATGCACCTGGAGGTCGTCGATACGCCCGCTCTTGGCTTCGATTTCGGCGTCAAGGCGCTTGATTTCGGCATCGCTCTCGGCCACCAGTTGCTTGCGGGAAGATATCTTCTTGCGAGTGAGCTTGAGCGAGGTGAGCGCATTGCCCGTCTTGGCGGAATTCTCCTTGAGCTGCTTGTCCAGGATGGCGATTTCCCTCTCCAGCTTGGCCTTCTTGTTCTTCTGCGCGGCCGTCTGGGCGGTCACGATCGGAACAATCGCGCAAAGCAGCGCCAGTATGCAAAGAATCCTTCTCATTTCTTCTTGTTTTCGGCCAGCGAGCGGTAGTATTTGGCGGTTTCCCTGTCTCCCAGCGCCTCCAGCACCACGGCGTAATGCTCCAGGATGACGGCGCTCTCCTTGCCCCCGTACAGCATCGCGTGCTTGAAATAAGGCTTCGCCTGGGCATCCTTCTTCTGCAGGTGCAGGATCCAGCCGTATGTGTCGAGGTAGGTGGCATTGTCCGGTTCCTTCTCCACCGTCTTGAGGCTCATTGCCGCCGCTTTCTTCAGCTTCTTCTTCCCCAGGCAGAGGTAATACGCGTAGTTGTTGAGCACTGGCAGATAGCCGGGATCGAGCCGCAGGGCGTTGTCATAGGCCTGGAAGGCCTTCTTTGAAGAACCGATGGTGTAGTAGCAGTCGCCGAGCGCCGAGTAGGCCTGAAGCACCTTGGGGTTGTTCTTGCCGCCAATCGCGATGATGGCGTTGCACTCGTCCACCACGTCCTTCATATTGCCGTCCTCGAAGAGAAGTGAGAGCCTTATGTAGTGCGCGCCGAGGTCCTTGGGATAGGCTTCGAGAAGGCGTCCGAAGAGAGCGCGACCCTCCTCCTTGCGCTCGGTGCCGTAATACCAGGCGCCGGCCATCTTGAGCACGGCGCTGTCGGTGGGATGGGCCCCTACGCACGCATTGACGAGACTGTCGAGCTGGACCCTCCAGAGACGGTAGAAGTTGCCGTCGATGCGGTGCAGCAGCTGGTCCACGTATTCCGCCTTCGCGGTGGGGTTGAGGCTGCCGTCGCCCATCGTCAGGATCATCTCGCGGAAGTATGCGGGGGTGTTGCCGCGCATACGGTATACCTCGCTCTTGCCGAGTACGGCGGGGATGTAGCCGGGGGTGTGCATCAGCGCCCTCTCGTAGTTCTCCATCGCCAGCGTGTCCTTGTATTCGGAGAGATAGCGGTCGCCCAGCAGCGTCAGGGTGTAGGCGTTGGAATAGGCCGCCGGGTCCTTCTCGAGAAGCTTGAGGTAGATGGCTCTGGCCTCCGCGTCGCGCCCTGCTTCATAGTAGAAGCTCGCCAGCATGTCGCTGTACCAGATGTTGGAGGTGTCGATGGCTTCGGCAAGGCGAAAGTGCTTTTCTGCATCTTCGCTTTCTCCGGCCGCCATCTCGCAGAGACCGAGGTAATAGGTTATCGCGTCGTCGAGGGGCCAGCGTCGGTCGGCCGATTTGAGGAGGGCTTTCGCTCCCGCGAAGTCGCCGAGTTCTATCTTCGTGACCGCGTTGAGGAGGATGGTTTCCCTGGCCTTGTCTTCCCTCGCCTTAGCGGTCCCGGTGGCGGAAGCCTGAGCGGGAGGAGTCTGCTGCGACGACTTCCCCGCGGCGCCAACGGGCACCGTCTGGAGCAGCATGACTGCGAGTATCGCCGGCAACAGTCCTTTCATTTCCGATGCGGGGCGGATCGAATGCCCCGCGAAATAGCTTGAAATACAAAGATAATGCAAATTCTCCCGAAAAATTGGATAATTTTGCAAAGAGAAAGAATTACGGATGCAACTTTTCGGCAAGAAAAAGCATCTTAATACTCGGGAAAAGCAAGGTGATCCCGCCTTTCCTCCGGAACTTCTGCAGAAATGCAAAGACGGCGACAGGCGGGCCCAGAAGCAACTCTACGATGCTCTTTCCGCAAAAATGTTCGCTGTCTGCCTGCGATATATGGGCGGACGCGAAGCTGCGGAGGATGTGTTCCAGGAAGGGTTTGTGACGGTGTTCACCAAGCTGGACAGCTATTCGGGGGACGGTTCCTTCGAGGGTTGGGCCCGCAAGATCTTTGTAAATACGGCATTGATGAGCCTGAGGAAAAAGGATATCCTGAGGCAAACCGAGGAAGTGGATGTGGTCCGCAGTCTTGCGGCCGACAGCCCTACGCCCATACAGAATATGTCCTACCGGGAGCTTAACGCGATGATTGCGGAGTTGCCGCCAGGATTCAGGACGGTATTCAATATGTATGTGATAGAGGGGTATTCCCACAAGGAGATAGCGGAAGAACTCGGCATATCCGAGACTACTTCGCGGTCCCAGCTCCAAAGGGCCCGTACAATGCTGCAGAACAGGATAAAACAGTATTAGGATGCAAAACAATAACAGCGAATTCGACCTTCAGATCAAGGCGATGATGGAAGCGGCTGAGGTACCGGCGCCCGCCGGGGCCTGGAATGCCATTTCCGCTCGTCTCGACGCTGCGGCAGCTCCGGTTGTCGGGGCGGGTTCGTCTGCGGGCGCCGGATTCCTGTCCGCCCTGAAGTCCCGTCCCGTATGGGCTTGGGCTTCCGCATCCCTCGCGATGGCGGCGGCGCTTGCCGTCGGCATCTTCCTGTTCGTTCGCGGTGGCCATTCGGACTCCGAAACTTATGTTGCCGAATCCGTCGAGCTTGTCGCTCCGGAAGTAACGGCAACCGAGCCCGCGGCCGCTGACGATAATACCAACTTGCTGGCGGACAATACTTTATCCAAAGCAAAGCCAGAAGCGAAGCCCGTCGTAGAGCAGAAGGCGGAAGCTTCCGCAGAACCTGTAGCTGCTCCTGTTGCCGCACCCGCGGCAGAGCAGAAGCCGGACGAACCCGCGGCAGAGCAGAAGGCGGCCGAACCGGAGCAGCAGCCTGCGACGCAGAATGTCGCGCAGCCCGATCCGTTCGCGCAGATGGCTATGGAAGACGCCCTCAAGGCTAAGAAGAGCCGTCGTTCCTACTCGGCATACGTCGATGGTTCCTTCACCACTAACAATGCGGGAGCGCGTCCCGGGGCATACGGCGTGAGCGCTTCTTCCGAGTACACCCAGACAGGCGTCACCGAAACCAGCAAATCCAGCTACGGCCTCCCGCTCAGCGTGGGCGCGGGCGTGCGTTTCCATCTGAACGACAGGCTGGCTGTCGGCGCGGGCGTCGACTACTCGCTGCTCACCAGGACCTTCAAGGGCGACTACGTGTCGGCGACCGAGAACGTCTCCGGTGACATCCGCCATACGATGCAGTACCTCGGAGTGCCTGTCAACCTCTATGTGAAACTCCTTGATTTCCAGGGCTTCCACCTCTATTCCTTCGCCGGCGCCGAAGCCGAATACGGCATCACCAACAAGTTCACCATCCTCGAGAGCGCGAAGAATACGGTGGTCGGCGACAAGTGCCACGGAATGCAGTACTCGGCGGCTCTGGGCCTTGGCATCGAATTCAAGCTCGGCGAGCGTCTCGGCCTCTATGTCGACCCGTCGGCGCGTTACTACTTCGATTGCCGCCAGCCTAAGAGCATCCGCACCGAAAAGCCCTTCCTGCTTATGTTTGACGCAGGTTTAAGATTTAATTTATAGGAGTTAAGTTTTCTTTTTAATTAAAGAAACATAAATAGTTTTTTAGACCCCCCGTTTTACCCTTCGGGCGGGTTATTTTTTTATTTCATTTGCACAAGAAAAATTGTGCGATATGAAATTGAAACCACTTGCGGCCCTGCCCGCGCTGCTCGCGACGCTCCTGCTTTCCTGCGAGAAGGTCGACACGAAAGGACGGACGCCGGACCTCCCCACACCGCTTCCAACAACCACTGTATCCGACACGGTTCTCCTGCTGACTGCGATCAGCGCGCCGGAAGATTACGACTGGCATCGCGACACTGCGGCGGGAGCGTCCTCGTGCGAACTCCTTTTATATAAGGATATGGAGCTGGCGGCAGTGTACAGGACAGGGCCGCAATATTTCATAAGCACCGACCCGGACACGCACCACCTTATAAACGGGCATCTCTACACCGAGTATGTGACCGAGGCCGAGACGGTTATAAAATGCGACGGGGAGGAGCTGTTCCGCTATGCCGGCAGGGAGTTCCTGGTGGGCCTGCTGCCGTTCGGCAGTGCCGTGTATACGCTTGGAAGGCTGCGTTCCGGAGGCGGATACCGCTTCCGCAGGAACGGCGAACTGCTGTTGGACCTGCCGGACTGCCGGGTCTTCGGGGACTTCGGCTCATCGGCATACGGACGCACCGGAGCCATCTACAGGGACGGCGGCCATTTCTGCTTCTGCTACAAGGACATTTCGGACAAGTGCTGGAAGGTGCAGGACGAGTCGCCGTCGAAGATATCCCTGCCGTCTTCCGCGCTGGAGATCATAGACGTCAAGATCCACGACAGGAAAGAGTATGTTTTCTATATGGGGAGCCTGTACAGCTTCCTCAAGGCCCCCGCGAAGACTTATTCGTTGGGCTCGCTTGAATGGAGCTCCGCCGGCATCGTCATCGAGGATGGCGACATATACGTGACCGGAACCAGAAAAGCGAAGGAAGTCGCCGGGATATTCCATGCTGAAGACCCCGTTTCAGTTTATATGCCTGTAACAGGTTCCGGGGTCGCATTCTCCGCTCCCGCATATTTCGTATACCACAACGGCGCCGAGGCGTACGCAGTCATCCCGGAGGGGGACGGGTTCTTGGTGGAGGACGGGGATGACGCCCTTTTCGAAATACCATCTTCCTATGTATTCACGCGCGATTGCGCGGTGGCGACCGACGACGGCTTCATCATCGGCGTAAACCCCCGTGCCAAGGGCGGGAAGCCCTATCTGCTGTGCGAGGACGAGGAGTACATCATCAATATCAACGGCTACATCACTTCCGTGGCAATGGAAATAAAACGCTGAGTTATGCTTGTGGACATCAAAGGGGCGAAATGCGTGGGCATCGACGCCGTGCCCGTGACAGTCGAGGTGAACATCGACCGAGGCATCGGAATACATCTGGTCGGACTTGCCGACGCTGCCGTAAAGGAGAGCCTTCTCCGTACAATAACGGCCCTGCAGTCGATGGGCTTCCATATCCCTGGGAAGAAAATAGTCATCAATCTCGCGCCTGCGGATATGCACAAGAACGGGAGCGGCTACGACCTGCCGATAGCGCTGGGGATAATCGCGGCTTCGGAACAGCGCAGCCTTCCGGGCTTGGGCCGGTACATAATAATGGGCGAACTCGGTCTGGACGCTTCAGTGCGCGACGTTCCAGGGGCGTTGCTCTTCGCGGAATTGGCGGAGAAGCTGGGCTTTGAAGGCTGCATACTTCCGAAACGTTCGGCGCTGGAAGCGCTCGAGTTTACCGAGTCCAGGGTGTATGGGGTGGATACGCTGGACGAGGTGCTGCGCATCCTTGAAGAGCGCGAAAACAACGAGGACCTGCTGATACGCAACAGGGCTGACGTCCTGGAGAGCGTGGAGAAAGCCAAGGGCCAGGCCCCGGGGTATATGGATTTTGCGGAAATAATAGGGCAGGAAGGAGCGAAGCGGGGTGCGGAAATCGCCGTGGCGGGTTCGCACAACCTGATTTTGATCGGTGCCCCCGGTTCGGGGAAGAGCTCTATGGCGAAAGCAATGGCGGGGATATTGCCCCCGATGACGAAGGAGGAATCTTTGGTAACCAGCAAGCTCTATTCGGTCGTCGGAAAGCGCGAGAACCCCTTCGGGCTGATGCGCCAGAGGCCGTTCCGGGCACCGCATTACAGCGCTTCGCTCCCGGCCCTTATCGGCGGCGGAGGCGGCGACAGCCTTGTACCCGGGGAGGTCAGCCTGGCCCACAACGGGGTGCTCTTTCTGGATGAGCTGGCCCAGATGCCCAAATCCGTCATAGAGGCGTTGCGGGGGCCGATAGAGGACCGCTGCGTCGAGGTGTCGCGCCTTCGGGCGAAGCTGGTGTATCCTGCGTCGTTTATGCTTGTCGCGGCGACCAATCCCTGCCCTTGCGGCTATTACGGCGAAGGGGATCGGTGCACCTGCAGCATCGGCCAGGTGCGGGGCTATCTCTCGAGACTTTCGGGCCCCATTATGGACAGGATAGACATTCATCTCTGGGTTCATCCGGTCGATACCGGCAGGCTTGTGGCGAGAACCAAGGGGGAGAGCAGTGCGGCGATAGCCGCCAGGGTGCTTGCGGCGAGGGAAATCCAGAAGGAGCGTTTCGCGGGGGAGGGCATCTTCACCAATGCCGAGATGAACAACCGCCAGTTGGAGAAGTTCTGCCCGCTCACCTCCGAGTGCAACCAGCTGCTGCAAAAACTCATCGACCGTCTCGGCCTTTCCGCCCGGGCATTCTCCCGGATAATCAAGCTCTCGCGCACCATTGCCGACCTCGAAGCGGCCGCCGAGTCGGTCGTCACCGGTGCTCCTCCCGTCCCCGGTCCCATCCTCCCGCGCCACATCTCCGAAGCCTCCGCCTACCGCTTCCTCGACAAACGCAATATCCTCGATTTGTAAAATAGTATCATTTTTAGTATCTTTGCCGTGAGTAAAAAAGAAAAACTGACAGAACGCTTTGCCCAACTGCCCAAAGACTTTACGTTCGACGAACTTGTGAGCCTGCTTGGTTTCTTGGGTTTTGAGATGAACAATAAGGGGAACACGTCGGGGTCCAGAGTGATGTTTGAAAGGGAAGGAATGAAACTGTGCATCCATCGCCCGCACCCTGGAAGCATAATGAAAGTCATAGTGCTGAAAGAAATATACAAAGAACTGAGAGCGAAGAAATTGCTATGGGAAAACTAAGGTATAAAGGTTACGTGGGAAATGTGGAGTATTCGGAAGAAGAAAACTACTTCGTCGGACACGTAGAGGGCCTTCGGAAGGCTATCATCGTGTACGAGGGCAATTCGGCGGAAACATTGCGGAAGGACTTCGAGGATGCCGTAGACCACTATTTGGACTCTTGTCAAGAAAAGGGCGAGGAACCTGAAAAGCCGTATAGTGGGAGACTGGTGCTTCGAATATCTTCCGCGCTGCACGGGACTGCGGCTGAAAAGGCTGAAGCCATGGGAATCAGCCTGAACGATTTTATTTCACGCGCGCTTCAGGCCGCAGTGTCATAGTTTATGGCGGACAATTTCCTTGAGAAACAGTACGACGCCGCGTTCGGAAAGGATGCGGGGAAGGAGAGCGTGAGCATCAGGCACGGACTGGTGATCCGCAGGAAAGGCGGAAAGATAGTGTCCGTAAAAAGGCTCAGTCCATGTGGAAAGTCACCGGAGAAAGATCCTCGTCAGAATCCTCCGAAGGCTCGTTGAAGGGCTCCAGGAAGGGGTTGCTTATACGTTCTTCCGAGATGGTCGTAGGACGCCCGTGACCGGGGTAGACGTCGGTTTCGCCCGGCAGGAAAACCAGCTTCTCCATAATGCTGCGGATAATCGCATCGTAGTCGCCGTATTCAAGGTCGGTGCGGCCGATGGTGCCCGCGAAAAGCGTGTCGCCGCTGAACAGCACCCCAGCGTCTTCGCAATACCAGCACACTCCGCCGGGAGTATGGCCCGGAGTCGCGATGACCTTGAACGACAGGCCGTCCGCCAGGTCCAGCACCTCTCCGTCCTCCACCGGGGTGGAAACGAACTCCGGCTGGAAGCCTGAAATCCCGCTTTCGTCCACGTATTTTTTGTCGAGCTCGAGCGTCGTGGCCTCTGCCGGATGCATATAGACGGGGATGCCGCCGAAACGCTCCTGCAGCACCTTCGCGGCCAGCATATGGTCGAAGTGGGCGTGGGTGAGCAGGATGGCGCGGGGCGTCAGCCCTTCGGCCTCCAGATACTCGTAGAGAGCGGGCAGCTCCTCGTCGAAAAAGCCGGGGTCGACAATTGCCGCGTTGCTCCCTGCGGAAGCGACGTAGCAGTTCTCGGAAAGGTAGTTGCAGTTGTAGCGCCTGATTTTCATACCGGTGAGCAAAGATAAGTAGTTTTTATTATCTTTGTGAACTAACTAAACCAAAACAGATGCACATCGGCGTTGCAGGAAATATCGGTAGCGGGAAAACCACACTCACGACCATGCTGGCGGCCCATTACGGCTGGAAACCCCAGTTCGAGTCCGTCACCTACAATCCCTATCTCGAAGATTATTACAAGGATATCCCCCGCTGGAGCTACAATCTTGAGACCTACTTCCTGGCGCAGCGCTTCAAGGATCTCATAGAGATTTCCCACAGCAACGAGACCATCATCCAGGACCGCACCCTTATGGAAGGCGTGCATATCTTCGTGGCGAACAACTACGAGATGGGCAACCTCTCCGAGCGAGACTACGAAACCTATATGCAGCTCTTCGAGATAATGATGAGCATGGTGAAGCCGCCCGAGCTCCTCATCTACCTCAAATCTAGCATCGAGCACCTGGTGGCCAACATCCAGAAGCGTGGACGCGATTACGAGCAGGGGATGAGCATCGAATACCTCAGCGGGCTCAACCGCCATTACGAAGAGTGGATTTCGGGCTATAAGGGAAGGCTCCTGACCATCGAAACCGACGGGCTCGACTTCAAGAACAATCCCGAAGATTTCGCGATGATAACCGACAAGATAGACGCCGAACTCTACGGACTGTTCAAATAAAAGATTATATTTGTAAGATTAAATAAAACACGATTATGCACATCGCTATAGCAGGAAACATCGGTTGCGGAAAGACCACGCTCACCAAGATGCTCGCCGCCCACTACGGTTGGATTCCCAAGTTCGAATCGGTGGACTTCAACCCCTATCTGGCTGATTTTTATGAGGATATGGAACGCTGGTCGTTCAATCTCCAGATCTACTTCCTCAACAAGCGCTTCAAGGACGTGGTGGACATATCCAAGACCGACGACGTGGTAATCCAGGACCGTACCATTTACGAGGACGCCCGCATCTTCGCCCCCAACCTTCACGATATGGGGCTGATGAGCTCGCGCGACTTCGACAATTATTCGGATCTTTTCGATCTGATGATGTCGCTCGTGGGTTATCCCGACCTGCTCATCTACATCCGTTCCACCATTCCTAACCTTATCTCGCAGATACAGAAGAGGGGTCGCGAGTACGAGAAGAGCATCCGCATCGACTATCTTACGGGCCTCAACGAGAAATATGAGAACTGGATCAAGGATTATCCTGCAAACCTGCTGATCGTGGACGGCGACAATATCAAGTTCGGCAACAACCCCGAGGATTTCGAGAAGGTTACCGACATGATTGACGCCAAACTCTACGGACTTTTCAAATAACCGCATAGGCGGCTTCGCCGCAAACGACACTGAATGAAGAAGAAGAGAGAAACTATTATCGACTTTGTCGAAAAGTACTCAAAGAAATATGCCGACAGCACTTTCCTCAGGGAAAAGGTAGGAGGCGTGTGGACCGAGACCTCTTTCAAGAAAACGAGGGACGAAGGTCGCATCCTGGCAGCCGGATTCATGGCACTTGGGTTGCAGAAAGGGGAGAAAGTCTCCCTGCTTTCGGAAGGCCGCAATCTCTGGATAATGACGGAACTGGGCATTCTCTACGCCGGCGGTGTGGATGTGCCCCTTTCCTATAAGCTCGAGTCGGACCATGACCTCAACTTCCGCATCAACCACTCCGACAGCGTGTACGTGGTTGCCTCTGAAGGTGAACTCCACAAGATCCGTCGCGTCATCGGCAGCTGCAAGGGTGTCCGCAAGGTCATAGTGCTGGACGACATTCCCCTGGAGAAGAACGAAATGTACATCGGAGAACTCCGCGAGATGGGTCTCAAATTCATGAAAGACCATTCGGCGGAACTCGAAGAGCGCATTGCCTCCGTGGGTCCTGACGACTACGCCAATATCAGTTACACCTCCGGCACCACGGCCGATCCCAAGGGCATCCTCCTCACTCACCGCAACTACACGGCGAACGTGGAGCAGGGCGCCTCGGTAATCGGCATCGAAGAAGGTGCGGTGATGCTCATCATCCTCCCTCTGGACCACTGCTTTGCACACGTTGCCGGGTTCTACACCATGATGATGTACGGCGGCAGCATCGCAACCGTGCCTGTCGGAAAGACTCAGCTCGCAACCCTTAAGAACATCCCCGGGGCCATCAAGGATACTCGCCCGCACATCATGCTGAGCGTGCCCGCCCTTTCGCGCAACTTCAAGAAGGCCATCGAGGCCGGCATCCGAGCCAAGGGAGAAAGAGTTGAGAAGCTTTTCAACTTTGCAATCAACCTTGCGATATCCTACAATCGTGAATACTATAACGCAGGCAAGCCCTGGATCAAGCAGTTCTGGAAGAAGCCTCTGCTTAATTTCTTCGACAAGAAGATATTCAAGCCTGCCCGCGAGGCTGCGTTTGGCGACAGGATGCGCTTCTTCGTAGGCGGCGGCGCGCTGCTTGACATCGAGCTGCAGCGCTGGTACTGCGCAATCGGCATCCCCGTATTCCAGGGATATGGCCTTTCCGAGGCTACGCCGATTATCTGCGCCAACTCCACAGGCCACGCCATCTTCGGCAGCTCCGGCCGCACCGTGCAGCCCATGGACATCAAGATCTGCGACGAAGACCACAAGGAGGTCCCTGACGGAGTTACCGGCGAAATCGTCATTCGCGGCGAAAACGTCATGGCCGGCTACTGGAAGAACCCCGAGGCTACGGCAGAAACCGTGGTGGACGGCTGGCTTTACACCGGCGACCGCGGCTATCTCTACCCGAAAGACAGGCG
>JAGABD010000093.1 GCA_017614795.1 Bacteroidales bacterium | reverse complement strand
TCGTCGCTTATAAACCATACCAATTTCACCTTCGAAAGGCTCGAGTATCTGCAGGATACCGCGGTCGGTCTTATCAATCTCGACCAGAACCGCATCATGAAGATTTTCACCTTCATAAGCCTGCTGCTTATGCCTGCGACACTTGTGGCCAGCTTCTACGGAATGAACGTGAAACTGCCCTTCGGCGACTTCGATTTCGCATGGCTTGGGCTGCTCGGGGTGATGGCGCTGATCGTTTTCGGCGCATGGTGGATCTTCCACCGCAAGCAGATGCTTTAAACACTAAAACCATAAACCGATGGCAAGCGCTTTCAAACTTATCCCGGCCGAGAAGTTCCAGGCCGTACACGACGGGAAGAAGATTTCCCTCTACACCCTCCACGCAGGAAACGTGACGATGCAGGTGACCAATTACGGCGCCCGCGTAGTTTCCATCTGGACTCCAGACCGCGACGGCAATTACGCCGATGTGGAGACAGGCCTTGGCAACATTCAGGAATACCTTGGCGACAAGGGAGAGCGCTTCCTCGGCGCAGCCGTCGGACCCGTCGCGAACCGAATCGGGAAGGCGCATTTCGTGCTGGACGGCAAGGAGTACAAGCTCGTCGACAATAACGACGGCAATACCCTGCACGGCGGGTTCATCGGCATCGACCGCCTCGTGTGGGACGTGCTGGAAGCTGCTGAAGACCATCTGGTACTCAGCGTGGTGCATCCCGATGGACTTGAGGGACTGCCCGGCAACCTCAGCATAAAGATGACCTATTCGCTCAATGACAAGAACGAGTTCCGAGTGGATTATGAGGCAACCACCGACGCCCCGACTCCCGTGAACCTTTCGCACCATTCGTTCTTCAACCTCAGCGGACGCAGCGACAAGAGCATCCTGGGCTATGAGCTTCAGATAAACGCTTCGCATACTACGGCCATCGACAACTTGCTCATTCCCACCGGCGAAATCGCCAGCGTGGAGGGCTCTCCGCTGGATTTCCGCAAGCCCCACCAGATAGGCGAGAGGGTGAACGCGAAGGACCGGCAGATTGCCAACGGCTATGGCTACGACCATAACTGGGTGATCGACCGCAAGGGCGAAGGCGTCCAGTTCAACGCAAAGGTATACGACCCCGAGTGCGGCCGTTTCATCGAGGTGTACAGCGACCAGCCCGGCATCCAGTTCTACTGCGGCAACTTCTTCAACGGCAAGCAGAAAGACAAATTCGGAGTGCCCATCGGCTACCGCTGCTCGCTCGCTCTCGAGACCCAGAAGTGGCCTGATTCCATCAACCATAAGGGCTTCTGCGACACGGTTCTCCGTCCGGGAGAAACCTATACGCATACCTGTATCTACCGTTTCGGAGCTGAATAGAAGTGGGGGCGATCGGCGACAATTATCCTTCGGCTGTGCTCCGGGAGGCGGTGGATGCGATATCCTCGCTGCCCGGCGTAGGTTCGAGGAGCGCGCTGAGGCTTGCCCTCCATCTTCTCAAGCAACCCAAAGAGAACATACATCATTTCGCCGAGGCCGTAAAAGCCCTGGCGGATGACGTGCATTACTGCCGCGAGTGCAACATGATTGCCGACGGAGATCTCTGCGGCATCTGCGCCGACGGCAGCCGCGACCATCGCCTCATCTGCGTGGTGGAAAGCGTGCGCGACGTTATGAGCATCGAGGCTACAGGGCAGTACAAGGGCGTTTATCACGTGCTGGGAGGCATCATCTCTCCGATCGACGGAGTGGCTCCTTCGGACCTCAGCATAGCGGCGCTCGTGGAACGCCTCCAGCGCATCGAAGGGCCTGTGGAGGTTATCCTCGCGCTTAGTGGCGACGTGGAAGGGGAGACAACATCTTTCTACATCTACCGGCAGATAGAGGGCCTTGCGGCGAAGGTGACCACGCTCGCGCGGGGACTGGGCTTCGGGGACGACCTGGAGTATGCCGATGCAATTACGCTCGGCAGGTCCATAGTCAACCGTCAGCCGTTCAAAATTTAAATTTTGAACGGCTTAGCGGCCCTTCGGCCGCATTATTAGGGGCCTGCCCCTAATGTACCCCGGCCTTCGGCTTGTCGCTAGCGCTCCTCTCTCTATCCAACGTACTTACCTTTTTTGCTCCAGATGACCAGGCCCACGCAGGAGGAGATTATGCAGAAGACAAACATCACGATGAAGGGGAGTTTGTCCTTGTAGCCGAGATCCACCAGGATCAGGTTCATCCAGATTGCAAATACGTCCGCGATAATCCACAGCCACCACTGCTGGATGTAGGATTTGGTGAGCCACCAGGTGCCGATTATGCTGAGGGTGGTGACGACCGAGTCCAGAAGGGGAGTGTGGTCCTTCAGAAAATCGAGGAGAAAGTACAGGGCGGGTATGCCGACTATGGTGAGTCCGAGGGCGATGAGCACGTCCCTGAAGGGGAGTTTCTTCAGAAGAATCTTGCCGGAAGTGTCCTCGCCGGCGGTTTCGGCCACATAGCGGTAGTTGCGGATGCCGATGGCTCCCATAATCACGTAGTATACGTTCAGGGCCGCGAAAGCCCAGGTGTTGCTGTCGAGGAAAGTGACCACTGCGGCAAGGCAGCTGGGGATGTAGACATTCCACATCGCCCTGTGTTTGATCACCTGCAGGAACAGGTAGACCACGAATAAAACTGTCGAAGTATAGCTGAGAATCTCAGCCCCGAGATCGGATAAAAAAAGATGTTCGTTCATAACTGCAAATATATGAATTATTTTTCCTATCTTTGCACGCTTTTCGCGCGGGCGTGTCCCGCGGAGGCACAAGATATTGTTTAACTACTAGTTTGTTTTTATTTTACCATTATGGCAGAAGAACTCAAAAAGAACGCTATGCTCAACGCTTCCGTAGCTCCCGAGGATTTCAACTGGGACGAATTTGAAGGCGGTGACGTTTATGCAGGCGAAGACAAAGAAAAAATCCAGGCCGCTTACGACCAGACGCTTTCCAAGATAGCGTCCGCGGAGGTCGTTGAAGGCGAAGTCACGGCTATCGACAAGAAGGAAGTCGTGGTCACCATCGGCGGTAAGAGCGAAGGCGTGATCCAGGCAACTGAATTCCGCTACAACCCCGACCTCAAGGTAGGCGACAAAGTAGAAGTATATGTAGAGTCCGTCGAGGACAAGAAAGGCCAGCTGGTGCTTTCCCACAAGAAAGCCCGCGCGACCAAGTCCTGGGACCGCGTGAACGAGGCTTATGAAAGCGGCGAGATCGTGAAGGGCTTCGTGAAGACACGCACCAAGGGCGGTATGATCGTTGACGTGTTCGGTATCGAGGCATTCCTCCCGGGCAGCCAGATCGACATCAAGCCCATCCGCGACTACGACCAGTATGTGGGTCAGACAGTCGATTTCAAGATCGTGAAGATCAATCCCGATTTCCGCAACGTGGTAGTTTCCCACAAGGCTCTCCTCGAGGCCGAGCAGGAACTCAAGCGCAAGGAACTCATCAGCAAGCTCGAAAAGGGCCAGGTGCTCGAAGGCGTGGTCAAGAACATCACCAACTACGGCGTGTTCGTGGACCTCGGCGGAGTGGACGGGCTCATCCATATCACCGACCTCAGCTGGGGCCGCGTGAACCATCCCGAAGAGATTGTCCATCTCGACGAGCAGATCAAGGTCGTTGTGCTCGACTTCAACGAAGAGCAGAAGCGCATCGCACTCGGTCTCAAGCAGCTCAGCGCACATCCTTGGGACAGCCTCGATCCGAACATCAAGGTCGGTGACAAGGTAAAGGGCAAGGTAGTGCTCATCGCCGATTACGGCGCATTCATCGAAATCGTTCCCGGTGTCGAAGGACTCGTTCACGTCAGCGAGATGTCCTGGAGCCCCCGTCTCCACAGCGCTCAGGAATTCCTGAAGGTCGGCGAGGAAGTCGAGGCACAGGTGCTCAGCATCGACCGCGAGGCCCGCAAGATGAGCCTTGGTCTCAAGCAGCTCACCGTGAATCCCTGGGACGGCATCCGCGAGAAGTATCCTATCGGAAGCCAGCATACCGCTACCGTTCGCAACGTCACCAACTTCGGCGTATTTGCCGAGCTTGAGGACGGCGTCGAGGGTCTCGTTCACATCAGCGACCTCAGCTGGAACAAGATCAAGCATCCTTCGGAGGTTGTCGCTCCCGGTGACTCCCTCGAGGTGCAGATTCTCGAATTCGACGAGGCGAACCACAAACTCAGCCTTGGCCACAAGCAGCTCACTCCCAACCCTTGGGACGAGATCGAGGCCAAGTTCCCTGTAGGCAGCACCGTTGAAGGCACTGTCGCTTCCACCACCGAGAAGGGCGCCAACATCACCCTCGAAGGTGCCGAAGGCTTCGCGTTCAACCGCGAACTCCTCAAGGAAGACGGCAAGCCCGCCATCGTCGGCGAAACCCTTCCTTTCAAGGTTGTGGAACTCCGTCGCAGCACCCACAGAATTCTCCTCAGCCACCTCCGCACTTATCAGGAGGTAAAGGAGAAGGCTGCCGCCACCGAGACCGCCAACACCAAGAAGGCCGTCAAGAAGATCAACACCAGCGTGGAGAAGACCACCCTCGGTGACATCGACGCTCTTGCAGCCCTCAAGGAGAAACTCGAGAAAGGTGAGTAATTTCACCCTGACGATATTGGGCACGGCTTCGGCCCTGCCCTTTTCCGACAGAAATCCAAGCGCCCAGGCACTGTCCGTGCACGGGCGCTTGTTTCTCATAGATTGCGGCGAGGGAACCCAGCGGCGCATCCGCCAGAAGCACATCAGCTTTGTCAAGTTCCAGGCGATCTTCCTCTCGCATCTGCACGGCGACCACTGCTACGGCCTTTTCGGGCTGCTCAGCACTATGTCGCTTTTCCATCGTACCGCGCCGCTGAAAATCTTCGCTCCCGCCGGATTCTCGGCAATACTGAAATTCTACCTCAGCTGGTTCGGACAGGACCTCAGCTTCGAAATCGAGCACGTTCCGCTCAAGATGAAGGAGCCGGAGGAAATCTATGCCGACAAAGCCGTCCGCGTGCGCGCGTTCCCGCTCAATCATAAGGTGGACTGCTTCGGATTCCGCTTCGACGAGGTTGTCCCCGAGCCTTCGCCGCTCAGCGTCCCCGTCCCCGGCAGGGTGAGGCGCGAAGCCCGCAGTTACGCATATTGCTCCGATACGGCGCCGTTCCCGGCACTGCCCGGCTGGGTGGCAGGAGTGAACGCCCTCTACCACGAGGCGACCTATCCCGCTTCTTTCGCCGACAAGGCGCTGGAGTACTATCATTCCACGACCGAAGATGCCGCCCGCTGCGCGGTGAAGGCCGGGGCGAAGCGCCTGATTCTGGGGCATTACAGCTCCCGAATAAACGATTTCAAGGCATATCTTGAAGAAGCCCGTGCGATTTTTGCGGAAACTGTGGCTCCGAATGATGGAGATGTCTTCGAAATTGAGTAAATTCGCAGATATGAAAAAGACTCTGATTCTTCTGTTGGCGGCAGTGTGCCTAGTCGCATCGGCCGACACCGCCTATGAGAAATACATCCGCAAATACGCCGATATAGCGGTGGCGGAAATGCAGCGTACGGGCGTTCCCGCGAGCATAACCCTGGCGCAGGGCCTCATCGAATCCGGCGCCGGGCTTTCCACGCTCGCCACGAAGGGCAACAACCATTTCGGCATCAAGTGCCACAACGACTGGACAGGCGCCAGGATGTATCACGACGACGACCGCAAGGGAGAGTGCTTTCGCGTGTACAAGAGCGCCGAGGATTCATTCCGCGACCATTCCGACTTCCTGCGCTATTACGACCGCTACAAGAGTCTTTTCGACCTATCTCCGGACGATTACCGCGGATGGGCCAAGGGCCTCAAGAAGGCAGGTTACGCCACCGACCCTTCCTACGCTTCCAAGCTCATCAAGGTCATCGAGGACTACGAGCTCTACAAATACGACAGCGGCGTGGTGATTTCCGAATTGCCGGAGGCTCCTCTGAAGGTCGAGCGCGTGGAGCAGGTGAAGAAGATTTCCGCCCGCGAGAAATGCAGCTTCAGCACCGAACGTCTGGTCTACGAGAAGAACAAGGTGCAGTTCGTGTACGCCGAGGTAGGGGAGACCTACGCTTCCATCGCGGCCGCCTACCATCTCTTCGTCAAGGAGATACTCTCTTTCAACGACCTCAAGGAAGAGGTCGCGCTCGAGCCCGGCACGATGGTCTACATCCGTCCCAAGAAGAAGTATGCTGCCAAGGGCCTGGAGAAGTTCATAGTGGGCGAGGAGCCCGTGACGCTCCGCGACATCTGCCAGCGCTTCGCCGTCAAGATGTCTTCCATCGTCAAGCTTAACGGCCTGGCAGCAGACTATGTGCCTGCCGAGGGCGATACTATTCTCCTCCGCAAACCCAAGAAGGTTAAATGAGCCCCCGTTCAAAAAAGAAGAAAACCCTGCTCTGGGCATCCCTGTTCATCGTGGTTGGCGCCGTGATGACGCTCGTCATGTCCTGGCAGTGGCTGGGCGACAACCGCCTGCCAAATGTGAAGGAGACAGTAGTGGTGAACGTGCGTCCCGCCACGACGGTGGATGACGTCCTCGCGAAGCTGGAACCCGTAGTGAAGCGTCCCGGAAGCCTTCGTCGCGCGTTCCGTGAGCACAAGGTCCGCCAGTATATGCAGCAGGGACATTATGAAATCAGGAAGGGGAGCACCAGCGTATATGTCACCCGTATGCTCAACAACGGCTGGCAGACGGAAGTCAACCTGACGCTTTCCGGCTCGCTCCGCCGCAAGCCCGATATCGCCGCGAAGATTTCCAGCCAGATGCTGGTGGACTCCGCGAGCATGCTGGCGGCGTTGAACGACGCCCATCTGCTCAAGACTCTCGGCTTCACGCCCGAAACCGTCTGGGCGATGCTTGTTCCCGATACCTACAAGATGTATTGGAACGCGTCTCCGAAAGATATCCTGGAGCGCCAGAAGAAGGCGTACGACGCTTTCTGGACCAAGGAGAACAAGGCCAAGGCAAAGGCGCTCGGGCTCACCCCGATGCAGGTTTCGATACTTGCATCCATCGTGAAAGGGGAGAGCAACTATCAGCCCGACTTCGCCAAGCTTGCCGGCGTCTATATCAACAGGCTGCGCGTTGGAATGAGGCTTCAGAGCTGCCCGACGGTGGCTTACGTTTTCGACTACAAGAAGACCCGGATCCTCGAAAAGGACCTCAAGGTGCAGTCGCCGTACAACACCTACATCAACGACGGCCTGCCTCCTGGCCCCATCTGCGTGCCCGACAAGGCATATCTCGAGGCGGTCCTGAACCCCGACACCAAGGACGGCTACCTCTACTTCGCCGCCTCGCCGTCATTCGACGGCACCCACCGTTTCGCGAAATCCTTCAAGGAGCACTCCAAGAACGGCCGCGAGTACCAGAAGGCCTACGAGGCCCGGTACGGCAAGCGCTAGGGCGGCGGAAGCTGACGGGCCGGCTGGCGGCTAAGTGGTTGAATATTAAAGAATTAAATAAAACCTTCTACCCCGGTTTTGGGATAGAAGGTTTTATTTAAAGTGCTGTGCAGCAGGCTTTTAGCCGCCAGCCCTTAGACGCAGGTGTAACCGCCGTCGACTGCGATGTTCTGTCCGTTCACATAGGTGCTCGCAGGGGATGCGAGGAAGAGGGCGCAGGTGTCGAGTTCGCCGCTCTTGCCGTAGCGCTGCATAGGAATGTTCGCCTTGGCGATGGACTGGAAGTAATCGGAATCGAGGGTTGCGGTTGTGAGGTCGGTGTAGAAGTAACCGGGGCAGATGCTGTTGACGGTGATGCCGTGCTTGCCCCATTCTGCCGCAAGAGCGCGGGTGAGGTTCACGACGCCGCCCTTAGCTGCATGGTAAGGAGAGCTGCCGCAGATCATGTTGCCGACCAGACCGTACATCGAAGCGATGTTGATGATGCGGCCATAACCGGCCTTGATCATCTCCT
The DNA here is from genome assembly GCA_017614795.1 of Bacteroidales bacterium. The sequence continues at coordinate 21,799 of JAGABD010000093.1, read as the reverse complement.
TGCCGAATTCACGGGCGCAGATGAAGGTTCCGAAGAGGTCGATCTGCATCTCGTGCTTGAACTGGTCGTCGGTGATTTCCTCGGCGGGAGCGACTGCTCCGGTGCCTGCATTGTTGACAAGGATGTCAACGCGGCCGAACTTCTCGATGGTAGCTGCAACAGCGGCCTTCACTTTCTCGGTGTCGGTGATGTCGCAGGCGAAAGGAAGAACCTCCACACCGAATTCTTCGGTGATGGCCTTTGCATTTTCTTCAAGAAGATTGAACCTCCTGGCGAGGAGAACGAGATTTGCTCCCTGGCTGGCGAAAGCCTTTGCCATCTGGAGACCGAGACCTGTGGAAGCGCCGGTGACTACTGCAACGCGGCCGGTAAGATCAAAGTAGTTTTTCATTTTATTTAGCAATAATTAGATATTTTTCGCTTTTGCTCTGCAAAGATAATCAAATAGTCGTTTCCAACTACTATTTAAGCGAAAAAGCAACGGAAAAAGATACAAATGAAAGTTGCGCTTAATCGGCAAAATACTCTATATTTGCTATTGTTATGTCGGATTTGGTAAACAATGCGCGTGAAATTGCCCTGCAGGCATTGCAGGGAGTCGTCCGCAGCGACGGCAGTCCCTTCATCGGGCACGCCGACGCTGTGGCGCGCATAGTCGACGACGAACTCGGTCTTCCAGCCGAATGCGTTGCCGCCGTTTACCTGCACGAGGCCACCCGCACCAACCCGATGGACCTCAAGGGCTTCCCGGCGGACGTCCTCACTATGGTGGACGGGCTCAACAAGATTTCCGGCATCAAGCCCAAGGATACCCGTCTCGAGGCCGAGAATTACAAGAAACTTATCGTCCAGTACTCCACCGACCCCCGCGTGGCAGTCATCAAGATAGCCGACAGGCTCGAGATAATGCGCTCGCTAGGCATCTTCCCGAAATCCGCACGCGAGCAGAAGATACTGGAGACGCTGATGCTCTACATCCCGCTTGCGCACCAGCTGGGCCTCTACAACATCAAGCGGGAGCTTGAGGACATCTACTTCCGCTATGCCGACCCGGAGCAGTATCGCGCAATCACCAACAAACTCAAGGCGACCGAGCCAGACCGCGAGCGTCTGATGATCGAGTTCATCGAGCCTCTCAAGCAGAAGCTTTCGGACGAAGGCATCAAGTACAAGCTGAAGATCCGCACCAAGACGGCCTATTCCATCTACCGCAAGATGCAGGTGCAGAAAGTGCCTTTCGAGGGCGTCTTCGACGTGTTCGCCATACGCTTCATCATCGACTGCGAGCAGGACCACACGAAGGAACTCGAGCTTTGCTGGAAGGTGTTCGGCTATGTGACCGAGGAGTACGAGCAGGATACCAAGCGCCTTCGCGACTGGCTCACGACGCCCCGTCCCAACGGCTACGAGAGCCTGCATATTACCGTAAAGAACAAGCGCGGAGCCTATGTGGAAGTGCAGATTCGCACCAAACGCATGGACTACGAGGCGGAGAACGGCGCGGCGGCGCACTGGGCCTACAAGGGCATCCAGCACGAGCAGAGCCTCGACCGCTGGCTGGAAAGCGTGCGCTATGCGCTGGAGCATCCTTCCGAAGCCAAGCCCGAGGACTTGCCCGAACCGCCGAAGCAGGAAATATTCGTCTTTACTCCGACCGGGGAACTGAGGATCCTTTCAGCCGGATCGTCGGTGCTGGACTTCGCGTTCAACATCCACAGCAACGTCGGCATCCACTGCACCGGAGGACTCGTCAACGGCAAGGCGGTGCCTATCAAGGAGAAGCTGAAGACTGGAGATACGGTCGAGATCCTTACGGGCAAGAACCAGCACCCGAGCCGCACCTGGCTGGAATGGGTGGCGACTTCCAAGGCCCGCACCAAGATCAAGCAGGAGCTCGACGCCGAGGAGCGCAAGGCTGCGAAAGACGGCCGTGAGATACTCGAGAGGCGTCTCAAGAACTGGAAGCTGGAGTGGAACGACACCCTGCAGATGGAGTTTATGAAGGCACGCAAGATGAGCAGCGTGCTGGGACTCTACGCTTCGATTGCAAGGGAAGAGCTCGACGTCAACGAAATCAAGGCTTTCATCCTGCAGAAGGCGGAAGGCACCGCTGAAACCCACGGAGAGCTGCCGACAGTCGACCATACGCTCAATTACAGCGTGGGAAGCGACGAAATCATAGTCATCAACGCCAAGAACGTCAAGGGCCTGGACTACAAGCTCGCCAAATGCTGCAATCCGGTGTTCGGCGACGATGTCTTCGGGTTCGTCACACGCACCGCAGGCATAAAGATCCACCGAATAAGCTGCCCCAACGCGGCACAGCTGATAGAAAAGTATCCTTACAGGATTCAGAAGGTGGTCTGGCAGGACACTGCCGGAGGCGGTGACTTCCAGGTGACGCTGAACATCACTTCCGAGCGCGAACAGGCCGTAATCTCACAGGTAATGGACGTGGTCGGCCAGTTCCGCACTTCGCTGCGCTCGTTCAACGTGGATCACAACGACCGCGCAGGCACTTTCGAAATCTCCCTCCGCCTGCTAGTCCCCTCCAACACCGAACTGGACAAAGTCATCTCCCAGATCAGTGCCATCAAGCACATCCTGAAGGTCAAGAGAGTGTAACGAATCAAAAATAGTAGCCGCCATTTCTGACGGCTACTCAAAACCAGAGGCAGGATATAGACTGGCCGCGCGAAGCGGCACGGGAATGGCGCTTATGCCATCGTCGCTTTAATAGCGGCGACGGTAGGCGCGCACTCTTTCAAGACGGCCGTTCCGGAACCGGGTGTAAGCCCGAACCTTCACGCGCCGCTGTTGAAAACCGAACCCTAGGCTCAGTGTCAACATCACGCTGAGGACTTTTCTGACCATGTTAAATAATAATTACGCTTGAAGAAAGTCTCGGGGTGGTTGAAGAGAGCACTACCTCCAGTTTTATAGCAAAAATGGTATCCTGCCCCAACAGGATACCATTTGCAAGCATAATTCGTCCGTTTCCGGACATTAACATGATCAGTTGCAAAGATACTAACTTTTTGCAATTCGCAATAGCATCCGGATGCAATAATAGTGTATTATTCTATTCGAAATCCAGAAATAAAGAAACCTACCAAAACTTTTTCTGTTTTCGTAGGTATTAAGATTTCTTTTATATCGCTCTGGGACGAAAAGGGGTATTGGAGTGACGAAATAGCACAGGCCGCGATGCTTATGGGACGGCTTGATTATCAGAATTTTTTGTTATATTTGTGGTGACTTCAGGCTTTGCCTGGGGTCTGACATAACAGAAAGCGTTTAGCTTATTCTTGTTTCAGAGAATCTGGACAATTCAAAGGATAACACGGAATATGCAACGCTCTCATTGGCTGTATTGCAGGCTTTGCCTTCAACATAGCAGTGTGAGCTATTGTTCTTATTCGTTATCCGGCTGTCCAGAGCCCTCTGAGGAATAAGTTTAGTGGCTCACACTTTTCGTTTTATGAAGATTCTTAGTAAAGACCAAATTTTGCAACTTTCCATAAGTGGAGAAGATGCTAAGAAAACGCTGCTAGGGAAGAGTGTTACAATTACGGATTCCTCGGGGCAGTGTTTTATTGGTAAAGTTGAAGCAATTCAGGATACTATACACGATGATTTGGTATCGTCGCGAATTAATGATAGTCACCCATTCCCTCCAGTTGGCCTACTGCTTAATACCGGGAAATTCTTTGCTTTCTTAAACTGCGACACGATAATAATTGAAGATTAAAACTCATTGTAATGAACAGATTTGCAACGATTATAGTATTTGGGTTACTCGCTGGAACCGCCTGTGATAATGCAGATGGCTTAAAATCAGATATTTATGACACCTCAGTTACTGTTGGTGCGTCACATATATCCTGTGTAAGTGCGGTTCTTTCCGGTAAGGCAAATTTGGGAAAGACTATGTCTTCCGACTTGATGATGGGGATTATGTATTCGGAATCGTCAGGAGTTCTGCCATCTACAGCAACAATTCTTGAAGCGTCTGACATTGATGATAAATACAGTTACAGTGTAAGTATCGCGGGACTTGTTCCAAAAACTAAGTATTATTATCGCAGTTTTGTTTATCAATCTGGTTCTTATACGTATGGCAATACTAAGTCGTTTACAACAAAAGACGTATCCTCGTTAATTGCGACAAAAGAGGTAACAAAAGTTGAGGGGGCCACGGCATACCTATCAGCAAAACTCAACCTTACTGATGTGAATAGTGAAAGTGTGGAGTACGGCTTCTATTATGGAACGTCTGAATCCAACCAGTCTTCTTATAAAAAAGGTGGCATAATAGAGAGTAATGAGTATTCGGCAGTATTGTCAAATCTTTCTCACAAAACTCAGTATTGGTATAAAGCATATGTGAGGGTTGACAGGCAAGCATTCAGTGGTGAGATCAAGTCATTTAAAACTGGAATTGTTCCCGTGGATAGTGTGTATCTCAATAGAAATGAATACTGTTTTACTGCTATTGGTGGATCCATAGCCTTAAGAGCAACCATTCTTCCGTCTGATGCTACAAACAAGACTGTTGCATGGGCCTCAGATAATGTGAACGTAGCTACAGTAGATGCTAATGGAAGAGTGACGGCGAGAGGAAATGGTACAGCTTGTATCACGGTAACTACCCAAGATCAGGAGAAGATTGCGAGATGTGCTATCACTGTTTCTCAACATCTTAATAGTATCAGTCTCAGTCAGACCTCAATGACGTTAAACGAAGGCACTAGCCAAATATTGACCGCATCAATGTTACCTGATAATGCTGTTGATAAGGAGATAGTATGGACTACATCCGATAAAACTGTTGCGGATGTTGATAGTACTGGGAAAGTCCTTGCTGTTAATAAGGGCGAGGCCACAATCATCGCTACAGCACATGATGGTAGCGGCGTATATGCCAGTTGTGAAGTGTTAGTTATCAGACCTGTTTCCGCGATATCCTTTAATAAAACCTCAATCGCTTTGTACGGTGGAGAAACAGAATCCATTACAGCCACTGTTATACCACGGGACGCAAGTAATACTTCGTTAAGATGGACAAGTTCGAATTCTTCAGTCGCCACAGTTTCTTCGGCGGGTGTTATTGCTGGACATACTCGTGGAGAAGTTATAATCACTGCGACTGCGGAAGATGGAAGCGGGATATATGCTAATTGTGCGGTTGAAGTCAAGCAGTATGTTACGAATCTTGAATTAGACAAGACTTCAATCTCAATAATGGTGGGTGAGGAAGAAACGCTAACGGTTACTAGAATCCTCCCGGACATTGCGAATGACAAGTCTTATTCTTGGAGTTCTTCAGATTATTCGGTAGTGACTGTAGACAATGATGGAAGGGTTTTAGGCTTGAAGAAAGGAAAGGCGAAAATCTATGCAGTCGCGAATCACGGAACGGGGCCAGGCTCTATTGTCGCATGTGAAGTAGTAGTATCTTCCTCATGCCCCTCTGGTGCTGTCGATTTGGGCCTAAAAACAAAAGAGGGGTATAATTTATACTGGGCTACTTGCAACCTCTGTGAGTCTGGCTTTGTAAGTGCGCCTGAAGAGTATGGCGATTACTATGCATGGGGCGAAACAGAAACAAAAGATAATTATAGTTGGTCTACGTATAAGTTCGGTGTAAGTGATAATGGCCCGTTTTCTAAGTACGATACGAATGTTGATGGCAAGATAGTATTGGATGCCGGCTACAACGGGGACGATCTTGCCTCGAAACAGTTAGGAAGCAGTTGGCGAATGCCTACGGAGGAAGAATGTCAAGAGTTGGTGAATCTATGTACTTGGAGATGGAAAACCACTGCAGATGGTTTTGCAGTAAATGGATATCTTGTTTCAGCAACAAACGGGAATAGTATTTTCTTGCCAGCAGCCGGAAGTGCGTTAAATCAAGGCACAGACTCGGTGAATTCACGTGGGTATTATTGGTCTGCTTCTCTTTGCAGTGAAAGTCCAAATTCAGCTATGGGGATTTATTTCAATCAAAATGTAGAGTATAATTGTGGACGTGGCGTTCGTTTTCGAGGAAGAACAATTCGTCCTGTTGCTGAATAAGTCTCTGAATTACGAATTAAGTAATCGTTCCATATGTCATCGAGTTCTCGTTTATTTCCAACTCCTGTGTATGGGGAGAATAATGCGGAGGGTTGTCTGCAATCGTTGTCAAGTATATTAGATAGGAAAGGAATTCGTGGTTTGCGCATATCGCAAGCTAGAAAAATACTGATATCAAGCGAGAGAGTAATGATAATTGACATAAAATCGAAGCTGCGAGATATTCCAGTCTGTGTGATACTGGTTGCTGATTCGGATAGGCAGAAGGGGGAGGAACGACGCTTGTTGATTAACTGGCCATTTGTAGGAGGAGCACTATGGAAGGCTGTCTTTTATAATTCAAATATTCTTTTAAGAAAACCATATTATAAAGGAAGCTACTATAGATCGATTGCTCCTGTTGCGTTCATTCAAGAATTAGAGGCTTGTTTAATTGTGTAGCGGCGTGGCGGCTAAGTGCCTTTGGCACAGCGATTTATGTAAACCTTCTACCTTGATTTCGGGGTAGAAGGTTTTCTTTATTCATTGATAATCAGCAGGTTGGCTGCCACGGTCGCAAAACGATGGCTGGGCTCCCGCCGCCAGTTTAGTCCTTCCAGACCTTGAGATACTCCTGGAGGGCCCACATTTCGTCGCGGAAGTGGGCGGCCTGGGTGAAGTCGAGTTCCGCGGCGCTCTTCTGCATACGGCGGCGGTCTTCTTCGATCATCTTCTCGATCTGCTCGCGGGACATGCTGCGGATGACGGGGTCCTGAAGCACTGCGGCGAGGTCGGCGCGGACGAATTCGCGGGTGCCGTGAACCACGTCGGCGGTGGTGAAGGCGGCGCCTGCTTCACGCTTGGCATCGTGCCCGAAGCCCACTGAGACGCTGCCGTGCCCGAGTTCGGTAGGGGACGGAATGTAACGGGGATCGTCGTATGAGTTGGGAGCGCTGACGCGTCCGGTGGTGCCGTTCGCGATGCGAGGGTTCAATGCGGGTGCAGCGCCCGGTTTGCCCACGCCTCCAAGCTCGGTCGCGAGGGCGTTCATACGGGTTGCGATCTGCTTCGGCGTGATATGATGCAACTTGTTGTTTTCCAACTGCTTGGCACGACGGCGGTTGGTCTCGCGTATGGTCTCGTCCATGCTCTTGGTAATGGAGTCGGCATACATGATGACCTTGCCGTTGACATTGCGCGCTGCGCGTCCTGCAGTCTGGGTGAGGGCGCGGGTTGTGCGAAGGAACCCTTCCTTGTCGGCGTCGAGAATGGCTACCAGCGACACGCTGGGCAGGTCGAGGCCTTCACGCAGAAGGTTCACGCCCACCAGCACGTCGAAGAGTCCGTTCTTGAAGTCCTCGATTATCTCCACGCGCTCTGCGGTATCAACATCCGAATGGATGTAGCGCACGCGCACACCGATGCGGCGAAGATACTCATCCAGTTCCTCGGCCATACGCTTGGTGAGCGTGGTTACAAGCACCCGCTCGTCATCTTCGGCGCGTTTGCGTATCTCTTCTACGAGGTCGTCAACCTGGTTCTCGATAGGGCGCACCTCGATAGGAGGATCCAGCAGGCCGGTAGGGCGAACAACCTGCTCCACTATGAGACCGCCGCTCTTTTCCAGTTCGTAATCGGCGGGAGTGGCGCTGACATACACCTTCTGGCCGGTAATCTGCTCGAACTCGTCGAAGGTCAGCGGCCGGTTGTCCGAAGCGGCGGGAAGCCGAAATCCGTATTCCACGAGCACGCTCTTGCGCGAATGGTCGCCGCCGAACATCGCGTGAATCTGGGGGAGGGTTACGTGGCTCTCGTCTATGAAGGTGATGAAATCCTTCGGGAAGTAATCCAGCAGGCAGAAGGGCCTCTGGCCGGGTTCGCGCCCGTCGAAATAGCGGGAATAGTTCTCGATGCCGGGGCAGTAGCCCATCTCCTTTATCATTTCGAGGTCGTTCTCCACCCGCTGCTGAAGGCGCTTCGCCTCGAGGGGCTTGCCGATCTCGTTGAACCATTCGATCTGCTTCACGAGGTCGTCCTGGATATGCGATACGGCCGCTATGCTGCGTTCCTTTGTGGTGACGAAGTTGTTGGCGGGATAGATGTCCACGTGGTCGATGGTCTCGAGTTTGGCGCCCGTTACGGCGTCCACAAGGCTCAGCCCGTCCACCTCGTCGCCGAAGAACTCGATGCGCACCGCCTCGTCGGCTCCGCCCAGGAACACGTCCACGGTATCGCCGCGCACGCGGAAAGTGCCTCGCTTGAAATCCACCTCGGTGCGGGAATAGAGCGCATCCACAAGCTGGTAGAGGAAACCGGTCAGACTGCGGCGTTCGCCCTTGCGGACGGTAATGGTCTGGGCCCGCCAGTCGTCGGGGTTGCCGATACCGTAGAGGCAGGAGACCGAGGAAATCACAATCACGTCGCGACGCCCGCTCATAAGGGCTCCGGCGGCGCTCAGTCGCAGCTTTTCGATTTGGTCATTGATGCTCAGGTCCTTCTCGATATAGGTGTCGGTGGTGGGGATGTAAGCCTCCGGCTGATAGTAGTCGTAGTACGACACGAAGTATTCCACCGCATTGTCCGGGAAGAAGGCCTTGAATTCTCCGTAGAGCTGCGCAGCCAGTGTCTTGTTGTGGCTGAGGATGAGTGCGGGACGCTGCATATTGGCGATGACGTTAGCCATAGTGAAGGTCTTTCCCGACCCCGTAACCCCAAGCAGGCACAGGTCGTGCACCCCGCCGGAAAGCGCTTCGCATATCTGGCGGATGGCTTCGGGCTGGTCGCCGGAGGGTTTGTATGTGGAATCGAGGCGGAACTTCATTGCTTCGCAAAGATACAAAAAAGACCGCAACATTTCTGCTGCGGCCTTTCGATCGAGATGCCCGGTCCGGCCGGGCAAAGAGGTTGTCCCTAGATGAAGATGTACTTCGCGATGAACAGCGCCGCGAGAACCCACATCGTGATGGAGATGTCCTTGAATTTGCCGGCGACAGCGTGGCAGATTACATAGGAGATGACACCGATGAGGATACCGTCGGAGATGCTGTAGGCGAGAGGCATCATAATGATGGTAAGGAACGCCGGAATGGCCTTGCAGTAGTCTTCCCAGTGGATGTTCTTCACGGAAGGCATCATCATCACACCCACGATGATGAGGGCGGGAGCCGTAGCTGCGCCGGGGATCGCGAGGAAGATGGGGCTGAGGAAGAGTGCAAGGGCGAAGCATACCACCACGGAGAACGCGGTGAGGCCGGTACGGCCGCCTTCGCCAACGCCGGAAGCGCTTTCCACATAGGTAGTGGTGGTCGAAGTTCCGAAGCAGGCGCCGGCCACGGTGGCGATGGAGTCTGCGAGGAACATCTTCTCGACGCCGGGGATTTCATCGCTGCCCTTCTGGATGAGGCCCGCACCCTGATGGACGCCGATGATGGTGCCCATAGTGTCGAACATATCGATGAAGAGGAAGGTGAATACCACTACGAGCATATCGAGGCTCCAGATGTTGGCCCACTCGAACTTGCAGAAGATGGGATCGAGGCTTGCGGGGAGCGACACCACGTGCTGAGGCAGGGTGGTGATTGCGGCGCCCGTTGCGGGATCCTTGATGAAGAGGCCGATGACAGCGGTGATGAGGATACCCCAGAGGATACCTCCGCGCACCTTCGCCATAACGAGTCCTGCAGTGATGAAGAGGCCGATCATTCCGAGGAGGGCTTTGCCTTCGGTGATGTGTCCGAGGCCCACCAGGGTGGCGTCGTTATTCACGATGATACCTGCGTTCTCCATTCCGATGAAGGCGATGAAGAGGCCGATACCGGCGCCGATAGCCTTCTTGAGCGTTCCGGGGATGGCGTTGATAAGCCAGCTGCGCACCTTGGTGACGGTGAGCAGGATGAAGATGATACCTTCGAGGAAGACAGCGGTGAGGGCGAACTGCCAGCTGTGTCCCATGCCGAGGCATACGGTGAACACGAAGAAGGCGTTGAGGCCCATGCCGGGAGCCAGCGCGAAGGGCTTCTTGGCGTAGAGCGCCATCACGAGGGTACCTACGATGGCAGCGAGAGCCGTTGCGGTGAACACCGATCCGCCGGGCATGTCCAGGGCGCTGAAGATGCCGGGGTTGACGGCCAGGATGTAGGCCATCGTAAGGAAGGTGGTGATACCCGCAAGTATCTCGGTGCGTACGCTGTGCTCGCCGCTCTTGAAGCCAAAGGCTTTTTCAAGAAAGTTTGCCATTTCTCAAAGAATTAGAAATTCCAGCGAAGACCTGCGCAAGGATTTACCATAAAGCCCTTGTGGCCTGCGAAGTTGTAGGAAAGCTCCACTTCGGTACCTACGTCGAGGTGGCCGTCGAAGAGTCCGCCGAGGTTGTACCAGAGCTGGGGTTCGGTAAGGATGGAGAACTTGGATTCGTCGTCGGGTCCCCAAACGCTGTTGTTGCCCCATACGTCGATGAAGCCCTTGAAGGTGAGGCCCTTGAGTCCGAAGAGGTCGCTAAGGCCCCACACAGCGGAGAACTTGACGGGAATGTCGGCTTCGCCGTAGCCCCTGTGAAGGTCGTACATGAGGTAGAGGGTGAGCATCTTGGAGAAGTCCTCGGAGTGGAGGAAGTACTTGGCGCCGAAGCACCAGATGCCTGCTCCCCAGGTGCTGCCGTCATACTCGATGTGGGCGCTGAGGTCCTTGAGCTTGCTGTCCTGCCAGAAGTTGATTCCACGCTCGATTTCGAAGTAGCTGGCGTTGATGGCGCTGCTGGCTCCGTCGACCTTGTACTTCTTGTTCGTGCTGTTGTAGTTGTGGTCGATGAACCAGAAGGTGTCACCGAACTTGTCAGCCTTGAACATCTCGAAGGTGGTGGTCACATACTGGCGCTCATCGCCGAAATCGTAGAAAACCTGAAGGTTCTGGGCCTTGGCTCCTTGAGCAAAGGCGAACGCTGCCAAAGCAACGATTGCAAAATGTTTAAACTGCATAAAACGTAATTTATGAAAGTAATATATAATAGGTTCTAACTGTTCTCTCCAAGCTGGAGAAGCGCGTGCACGGGCACGTCCTCAGGGATGGGCGCCGTGCGGGGGATGTCGATGATGTCGATGATGAAGCTGGCGTAAACCGCCTTGGGATGGGAGCGGCGGATGAGCGATACCGCGGCCGCCGCCGTTCCTCCCGTAGCAAGTATGTCGTCGTGGACGAGTACCACGTCGTCCGGTCCTATGGCGTCGGTATGGATCTCGATGGTGTCGGTTCCATACTCTTTCTGATAGGTTTCGGACAGCGTCTCGGCGGGCAGTTTGCCGGGCTTGCGGATGGGAACGAATCCCGCCCCGAGCCTGTCGGCCACCGCGGCTCCGGCTATGAATCCCCTGGACTCTATGCCGGCCACCTTGGTGATACCCTTGTCCTTGAACTGCTCCACAATCGCATCCACAATCTCGCGGAAGCACTCCGGATCCTTGAACAAGGTGGTCACGTCAAAGAACATTATTCCTTTGACGGGGTAGTCGGGGACTATCCGGAGACTCTTTACGAGTTTTTCCTTATTCATTCTCGAGCCTGTTAACTTCGAAGTCGACCGACTGGTCGCCCTGGGCGTTCTTGCCGAACTCGTAGTCCTTGCCGGGCAGAACAGCGTTCAGGATGATACCCACGAGGGCGCCGACCGCAAGACCGGAGAGCTTGGTGAAGCCGAGGTCGAGGGAACCGGCGGCGCTGTAGGAGATACCGATGGAGAGCACGAGGATGAGCGCCATGATAAGAACGTTGCGGGAAGACTTGAAGTCGACCTGGTTCTCGACCACGTTACGCACACCGACTGCCGAAATCATACCGTAGAGCACCAGGGAGACGCCTCCGATGGTAGCTGCGGGCATCGCGCCGATAAGGGCGGAGAACTTCGGGCAGAAGCTGAGTATGATTGCGAAGACCGCGGCGATGCGGATTACGCGGGGGTCGAACACCTTGGTGAGGTTCAGAACGCCGGTGTTCTCGCCGTAGGTGGTGTTTGCAGGAGCTCCGAAGAGGGAAGCGAGGGCGGTTGCGAGACCGTCGCCCAGGAGGGTGCGGTGCAGACCGGGATCCTCAAGATAGTTGATTCCCGTAGTGGAGGAGATTGCGCACATATCGCCGATGTGTTCCATCATGGTCGCAAGGGAGATGGGGATGATGGCGATGATGGCGGCAACCACAAGGCCCCAGTTGGGGTTGGAGAAGACGGACATCGCGGTGTTTTCCCACTTCACGGGCATTCCGATCCAGGCGGCGTCCTTGACGGCGCTGAAGTCGCAGAGGCCGAAGCAGGCAGCCACGATGTAGGAACCGAGCACGCCGAGCAGGATGGGGATGATCTTGATCATTCCCTTGCCCCAGATGTTGCAGACGATGATGATTGCGATGGCAAGCAGGGCAATCCACCAGTTCTGGCCGCAGTTGTTGATGGCGGAGCCGGAGAGGATGAGGCCGATGGCGATGATGATGGGTCCCGTCACGATGGGAGGGAAGAAACGCATCACCTTCTTGGCGCCGAAAGCGGCGAACAGACCGGCGAGGATGAAGTAGATGAGACCTGCGCAGAAGACTCCGATGCAGGCGTAGGGGAGAGCCTGAGCCTGGGTGAGTCCACCGGCCATGCCCATCTGCACTACCGTGGCGTAACCTCCGAGGAATGCGAAGGAGGAACCCAGGAACGCGGGAACGCGAAGTTTGGTGCAAAGATGGAAGATGAGAGTTCCGAGACCTGCGAAGAGCAGGGTTGCGGACATTGAGAGGCCTGTGATTACAGGTACCAGGACAGTGGCTCCGAACATTGCGAACATGTGCTGGAGTCCGAGGGTCAGCATCTTGCCGCCACCTAAGGTGCGGGCATCGTAGATTGCTTCAGTTTGTTTTTTTGCCATATTACTTAAATTTTTTTTGATGGTTTCTATTCCCATTCAATGGTTGCGGGCGGTTTGGAGCAGATGTCGTAGACCACCCTGTTCACGCCCTTGACGCCCCTGATTATGGCATCGGAGACCGAAGCCAGGAAATCGTAGGGGAGGCGAGCCCAGTCGGCGGTCATTCCATCCACCGATGTCACAGCCCGTAACGCTATGCAGTTTTCGTAAGTGCGGCCATCGCCCATAACGCCCACGCTCTTCACCGGAAGAAGGATTGCTCCCGCCTGCCAGATGGTGTCGTAGAGCCCTTCGCGGCGCAGTGCGTCGATGAACACCGCGTCCGCCTCCTGAAGTATCGCAACCTTTTCGGGAGTAACCTCGCCGAGCACCCTGATAGCCAGGCCGGGGCCCGGGAAAGGATGTCTGCCGAGGATGAGGGCGGGGATGCCGAGAGCGGTACCCACGCGTCTCACTTCGTCCTTGAAAAGCTGCCTCAGGGGCTCCACCACCTTCAGTTTCATATCTTCGGGCAGTCCTCCCACATTGTGGTGGCTCTTGATCGTGGCGGAAGCGCCGGGAACCGCGGACGATTCGATTACGTCCGGGTAGATGGTTCCCTGGGCAAGCCAGCTTACGTCTTTTATCTTGGAAGCCGCGTCGTTGAACACTTCCACGAAGTCGCGGCCTATTGTCTTGCGTTTCTTTTCGGGGTCGGTAATGCCGGCGAGGTCGCCGAGGAAGCGCTCCGAAGCGTTCACTCCGGTAACGTTCAGTCCCATACCCTTATATGATTCCAGCACGGAAGCATACTCGTTCTTGCGAAGCAGTCCGCTGTCCACGAAGATGCAGTGGAGCTGCCTGCCGATGGCCTTGTGCAGGAGCACCGCCGCCACCGTGGAATCCACTCCGCCGGAGAGTCCGAGTACCACCTTGTCCTGCCCGATCTGCGCCTTGAGATGCGCCACCGTGCTCTCGATGAAATTCTCGGGAGTCCAGTCGGGAGCGACGCCGCAGATGCCCAGCACGAAGTTTTCTATGAACTTCGCGCCGAATTCGCTGTGATGCACCTCGGCGTGGAACTGTATGCCCCAGATATTGCTGTCGCCGATGCGGAAAGCGGCATTGTCGACGGCGTCGGTGGATGCGAGCATCCTGAAGCCTGCGGGCAGGTCGGTGATGGTGTCGCCGTGGCTCATCCATACGCGGCTGTCGGCGGGGATGCCTTTCATCAGCGGGTCGCCGGCGTCCTTCACGTGGAGCTCGGCGCGTCCGTATTCGCGGCTGCCCGCGGGGGCTACCGTGCCGCCCGCCTTCCAGGCCAGCCACTGTGCTCCGTAGCATATTCCGAGCACGGGAACGCCGCAATGTTCGACGTCGATCGCGGGGGCGGGGGCGCCTTCCTCGCGTACGCTGGAGGGGCTTCCGGAAAGGATTATGCCCTTGACGGCGGGGGAGAGGACGGTGGCTTTATTGAAAGGTACAATCTCGCAATAGACATTGAGTTCGCGTACCCTGCGCGCAATCAACTGGGTGTATTGCGAACCGAAATCGAGTATCAGTATCTCTCCGCTCATTTGTTGTAGTTGGGTGCAGGTTTTGCGATTGTGAGGTCGTGGGGATGGTTCTCGATGACGCCGTTGGCCGTGATGCGGACGAATTTCGCCGAATGGAGTGCATCCAGATCGGCGGCGCCGCAGTAGCCCATTCCGCTGCGAATGCCGCCCTCGAGCTGGTAGATGATGTCGGCCACCTTGCCCTTGCAGGGGACTCGGCCAACTATGCCTTCGGGGACGAGCTTCTTGGCTCCGGTTTGGAAGTAGCGGTCCTTGCTGCCGGCCTCCATAGCGTCGATGGAACCCATTCCGCGGTATATCTTGAACTTCTTTCCGTTCTTGAAGTCCTCTATGATCTCGCCGGGAGCTTCATCCGCTCCTGCGAAGAGGGAACCGCACATAACCGTGGATGCTCCGGCGGCAAGAGCCTTGACGATGTCGCCGCTGTAGCGGATGCCTCCGTCGGCTATTATGGGAACTCCAGTGCCTGCCGCTGCGTCAGCCGCATCGAAGATGGCGCAGAGCTGGGGAACTCCCACGCCCGCGACTACTCGCGTGGTGCAGATCGAACCTGGGCCGATGCCAACCTTGACGGCATCCGCGCCTGCGTCGATCAGGCATTTAACTCCGTCGGCGGTCGCGACGTTTCCGACCACGATGTCGGCCTTGACGCCGGCCTTCTTGAGCTTCTTGAGGGCGTTCACGACACCTTTGCTGTGTCCGTGGGCGGAATCCAGCACGAATGCGTCGGCTCCGGCCTTCTCGAGGAGTTCGGCCCTTTCGAGAACGTCCGCGGTGATGCCGAGGGCGGCGGCCACCTTGTAGCCCTGCGAATGGACTTTGCGCACTTCGGCGGCCTGGGCTTCGAGGGACATATTCTTATGAATAACCCCTATTCCACCTGCTTTTGCGAGCGCTGTGGCCATAGGGGCTTCAGTAACTGTATCCATCGCAGCCGACACCAAAGGAAGGTCGAGGAAAATATGTCTTGTAAACGAAGTTTTGAGGGAGACTTCCCTTGGAAGCACTTCAGACCAGGCGGGCACGAGCAGTACATCGTCGAATGTCAGCGCTTCTTTGATGATTCTTTCTTGATTGACCGGCATAATACTAACTTCAAGCGACAAAATTAGACAAAAAATCCGCGACTGCAAAACGCGTCGCGGAATTTTCTCCAAAAAGTTATCAACAATTTCGGGGGCTTATTTCAACAACTCCTCGCTTCGCGAAATGAAGTCGCTGAGTGCCTTGCCTTTAAGCATTCCGTTGGAGAGAAGGGCGAGGTCGACCACCTGGCGGAGAAGGGTTTTCTCGCCCTCTTCCCCGCGCGCGTCCCATATCTTCTTCACAAGGGGATTCTCCATATTCACCTTGATGTCGTAGGATGCGGGCATCTGGCCGTAGAAGTTGAGGCCTCCTCCCAGGGCGCTCATATCGCGGTAGCGGCGCATGAACTCGTTCTGCACTATCACCACTGGCGCTGCGGTCTCTCCGAGATTCTCGGGCTCCACGTACCACTCGTTTCCTTCGGGCAGGACGGCCTTGAACAACTCTTCGAGGGCCTTTTTGTCATCTTCCGCCATCTCGGGCTTGACCTTGTCGGCGGTAGGGATGAGGTTGTCGGTGGCATCGGAGTCGACGCGGGCGAAGCGGGTGTCCTTGAGTTTCTGCTCCAGCAGGTTCACGAAGTGGGCGTCCAGTTCGCAGTCCATCAGCAGCACGTCCCAGCCCTTGTTCTTGGCGGACTCTATCTGTGCGTACTGCGCTTCGGCGTCGGTAGCGTACAGAAGCACCACCTTCTTGTCCTTGTCGGTCTGGGCGGACTCCTCGGCCTTGCGGTAGTCCTCGATGGCGAAATACTTGCCGTCGGTGTTCTTGAGGAGGGCGAAACCCATCGCGCGTTCGGCGAACTTCTCGTCGGAAAGCATTCCGTACTCGATGAAAAGCTTGATGTTGTCCCACTTCTGCTCGAACTGCCCGCGCTGTTCCTTGAATATCTCCTCGAGCCTGTTGGCCACCTTCTTCGTGATGTAAGTGCTGATCTTCTTGACGTTGGCGTCGCTCTGCAGATAGCTGCGGCTGACGTTCAGCGGGATGTCGGGGGAGTCGATGACGCCGTGCAGCAGGGTGAGGAAGTCCGGCACTATGTTGTCGACGTGGTCGGTGACGAACATCTGGTTGCAGTAGAGCTGGATCTTGTTCTTGTCGATGGCCATACGCTCCTTGATCTTCGGGAAGTAGAGCACGCCGGTGAGGGTGAAGGGGTAGTCCACGTTGAGGTGAATCCAGAACATGGGCTCTTCCTCGAAGGGGTAGAGGGCCTTGTAGAAGTTCTTGTAGTCCTCTTCCTTGAGGTCCGCAGGGGCCTTGGTCCAGATGGGCTCGATGTTGTTGACGACGTTGTCCTCGTCCTTCTCGACCTCCTTGCCGTCCTTCCACTCAGTCTTCTTGCCGAATATTACGGGAACGGGCATGAACTTGCAGTATTTGCCGAGAAGGCCGGCGATCATGCCCTTGGAGGCGTATTCCTCGCTGTCGGCATCGAAGTATACGGTAATCACGGTGCCGCGGTCGGTCTTGTCGCACGCCTCCATCTTGTACTCGGGACTGCCGTCGCAGGTCCACTTCACCGCCTTGGCGCCTTCCTGCCAGCTGAGGGTTTCTATCGTGACCTTCTTCGCCACCATGAAGGCGGAGTAGAAGCCGAGTCCGAAGTGGCCTATGATGTTCTGGTCCTTGTATTTCTCGAGGAATTCCCCGGCGGAGGAGAAGGCTATCTGGTTGATATACTTGTCAACTTCCTCTTCCGTCATTCCGAGGCCGTTGTCGATGACCTTGAGCGTCTTCTTGTTTTCGTCGAGCTCGATATTCACCTTCAGGTCGCCGAGTTCGCCCTTGAATTCGCCGCTGCCGGCCAGGGCCTTCAGCTTCTGGTCGGCGTCCACTGCGTTCGCAACGAGTTCGCGCAGGAATATCTCCTTGTCGGAATAAAGGAACTGTTTGATGACCGGGAAGATGTTTTCGGTGGTTACGCCGATTTTCCCTTTCAATGATTGAGTCTTAGCCATAATATGATAAAGTCTGTGTTTTACGTTTCCGCAGACACAGACTCAAATTGCGTTCCAGTGACAGAATGTCAGTCTTCGACGCTGCCGTGGTAGGAATAACCCTGCAGACCGTGGTACGTGAGCTGCATCCAATCCAGTTCCTCGGTGCCGCAGTATGTGGTAATGCGGAAGTTTCCGGTCTTCTGGGCCACATAGACGGAATCGACCAGGCCGTAATCGGAGTAGTAATAATACTTGCTCCAGAAGAATTTAATGCTGTCGCTCTCGAAGAGGGTGGAGTAGTCGTCCTTCTCGTCGTATTTGCCGTTGCCCTTCCATTTCCAGACGGGCTGGCCGTACTTGTCGTGACCGAGGATGGAGACTGTCGCAGTGAAAGTGATGGAGCTCTCGGCGGAGTTGGTGACCGTGAGCACGCTGTCGGCCGCCACGGGGCATACCACCTTGATGCCGGTATTGTACGTACCGGTCTTCATCGTGGTGTCGAGACCATCCTTGAAGATGCGCTTCTCGGAGGTGGAGGACAGTTTCACGACCACGTCGTCGCCGACTATGCTGCAAAGGCTGTGGGCGAGTCCGGCTATGTTCGTCGCAGTGCGTTCGCGGGTGTCGTCCCTGCGCACGGTGCAGGAGGCGAGGACCGCCAGAGCGAGTATGAAGGCAAGTTTTCTCATGGCAATCAGAATTTATAGCCAACGCCTATGTGTCCGCCGAAGAACATGGTGCCGAAGCCCAGTTCCGCGTAGCAGAAGAGTTTGCGGCCGTATTCCACCCCGGCGGGGTTGAACTGGATGACGCCCGAGCCGCTGCGGTTCTCGAAGCCCGCATAGCGGCAGTATCCCGCTCCGAGGGTGCCGTATGCGCGGAAATGCTCGGTGTTGTAGTATGTGAAACGTACGTGGGGCACGATGAAGAACGCCTGCCCCTTGATCTCGCCGGTCTTCTCGCCTGTATGTCCGTCGAACCGGTCGGTGTCGAACCCGGCGTATGCCAGATAGATCGAACCCGTCAGCCATTCGTTGAACTCCATATCGAAGGCAAGGTTGAAATTGCCCGTGGAGCGTACGTCCGTATGGTAATCCTTGTAGAGATACTGCAGCTCGCGCAGATGCCTGGCGCTCTCCTCGCCGAAATGGCTCGCCGTGGTGACGGGCGACATCGACCAGCCCAGCCTCAGCGCGGGCTTGGGGCTCCCCGCCGAAGCGCAGATGCAGAAGCCGAGCGCGAGCGCGGCAAGGATGAATCTTTTCATTGACGTCATACCTTATATTATATTATTTGCCCGCGGCCAGTATGCGAAGGTCGTCTTCGGCCTTTACCTTGTCGATGATGGCCTTAACAAGCTTGAAGGTGCGGGAGTCCTGGGTATACTCGGTCGGAGTGATGAACTTCACGCGCCCCTGCCTCTTCAGTTTCTCGGCCACGGCGCGTTTCTTCGGCGAGTCGGGGTTGTAGACCGCGATGGGGTTGCCTCCGAACATTCCCACTATCTTCATGCAGGGGATGTCGGTCTCGCCGTCGCCGAAGTAGATCATATGCGAGAAGGGGATGCGCTTCTTGTCGTCGGCGATGCTGGAGTTCACCATCTTGCTGTCGTGCTGGCTGGTGATGCCCTTGCTTATCTTGAAGAGGAACTGCGTCTTGGCGGTATGGTCCACCGCGATGCCCGGCCACTCCGCTTCGCCTTCTTCGTTGTAGATGAAAGTGCCCGCGTAGATGTGGCGGAACTCCTTCGCAATCTCGCACCCCTCGATTATCTCCTTTAGGCCGGAGGAATTGATGTAGTGCTCGACCTTCACCCCGTGGGCGGCGCCGTACCTGTTGACCAGGCCGAACCATTCCTTCACGCCGGGGAAGAGCTCGATGTGCTTGCCGAACTCCTTGAAGGAACTGCGGCGGAGCTTGATGCCGGCCTTGCGGGCCTCGTCGAACATCAGTTTCATATATGCGAGGACATTGCTGGCGTCCTGCCCGATGGCTATGCCGTCGCTGCTGGTCCAGAACTCCTCCTTGGTCTTGCCTACGGCCTGTATGAAGCCGAATTCCTGCATATTGCCCGGCGAGAGAGTGCCGTCGAAATCGTAAATCAGAGCTACGATAGGTCTTTTCATTTTTACCCCTTGTTTATTTATTTCGCCACAAATATGGTGATTTTTCGCCACATACGGTTGCGCGTTCTGCGCGTGAGGGATATTTTTGCGGCGGAAACTTTAAACGAACAAGATATGAGTCTCAGAAAACCCGCTCCCCGCGCGGAGCATTTCCTCTCGAAACTGCAGAAGACGATGGCGGACTACTGGTCCGAACTGGCTCTCTGCGACTATCACGGGACAAGGTACACTTTCGGCGACCTCGCCCGCAAGATCGAACGCATCCACATCGCCCTTGAAGACGCCGGCGTGAAGAAGGGCGACAAGATAACCCTTTGCGGCAAGAACTCCGCGAACTGGGCGGTCTCCTTCCTTTCCATAAGTACTTACGAGGCCGTCGTGGTGCCTCTTCTCGCGGACTTCCTTCCGGATGCCGTCGAGCGACTTACCGACCACTCCGACAGCCAGGTGCTCTTCACCGACCCCGAGCTCTACGCAAAGCTCGACATCAAGAATATGCCCAAGCTCCGTCTGGTGATCAGCCTCGCCGACTTCATGCCTCTCTGGGGCGCCGACGAGAAGCTCTGGAAGAACTATTCTTCCATCGACGAGCGCTTCGCCGCCAAGTATCCCAAGGGATTCGACGCGTCTTGCCTCAATTATCCCGTCAAGAACGACAAGGACCTCGCGGTCATCAACTATACTTCCGGTTCCACCGGCAACCCGAAGGGCGTCATGCTTCGTTACGAATGCTTCAGCGCGACCATCGACTTCGGCCAGCGCTTCATCCCCTGCGACAACCGCGACAACATCGTCTCGATGCTTCCGATGGGACATATCTACGGACTTACCTACGAGTTCCTCTATCCTCTCATCAGCGGCGTGACGGTCTACTATCTCGGCAAGACCCCTTCGCCTTCGCTGCTCCTGCAGGCTATGAAGGAAGTGAAGCCCTACATCGTCATTACCGTTCCCCTCGTGCTTGAGAAGGTCTACAAGTCCTCCATCGCGCCCGTGCTCAAGAAATGGTATATGAAGGTCCTCACAGCCATCCCCGGCGTAGGAGGAAAGATATACAAGACTATTGGTGAAAAACTTCAGGGCGCTTTCGGCGGCAACGTCCGTACCTTCGTGATGGGCGGCGCCCCCCTCAATCCCGAGGTGGAGAAAGTGTTCCGCAAAATCAAGCTTCCTTATACCGTCGGTTACGGTATGACCGAAGCGGCCCCGCTACTTGCCTACGAAGACTGGAATCTTTACGCACCCGGTTCCTGCGGTAAGCCCGTCGACTGCGCTCAGCTGCGCATCGATTCCGAGGATCCCGAGCATGTGGCCGGTGAAATCCAGGCCAAGGGTACCAACGTGTGCAGCGGATACTACAAGTATCCCGAAGCCGATTCGTCGGTGTTCACCTCCGACGGCTGGCTCCACACCGGCGACCTCGGCACCATCGACGCCGACGGCAACGTGTTCATCCGCGGCCGCAGCAAGAGCATGATCCTCAGCGCCAACGGACAGAACATCTATCCCGAGGAAGTCGAGGCTATCGTGAACACCCGTCCCTATGTGGCGGAGAGCGTCGTGGTGGACCGTTCCACCAAGCTCGTCGCCCTGGTTTATCTCGATGCTGAAGCCATCCGCAAGGCCGGACTGGACGAGGAGAGCATCTCCGACATCCCCGAACGCGTGCGCGTCGAGGCCAACAGACACCTGCCCGGATACAGCCAGATAACCAAGGTCGAGGTAGTTACGGCACCGTTCGAGAAGACCCCTAAAATGAGTATCAAGAGGTTTATGTACAAGTAATGGATATTTTCTCTATATTTGCGCGAAAATTGCGAAATTAATATAGAGAAAATATGTTTTGGACACTCGAACTAGCCAGTAGCCTGGACGATGCGCCATGGCCGGCAACAAAAGACGAACTTATCGACTACGCCAACCGTTCCGGCGCTCCCGGTGACGTCATAGAGAACCTCAAGGAACTCGAAGACGACGGCGAGATTTACGAAACCATCGAGGACATCTGGCCCGACTATCCTACCAAGGAAGATTTCTTCTTTAACGAGGAAGAGTACTAAAGAAAAGCCCGTTTGCGACGGGCTTTTTTGATTATCTTTGTGGAAATCGCAGGGATATGCCGGTCATACATATCAATT
>JAGABD010000092.1 GCA_017614795.1 Bacteroidales bacterium | reverse complement strand
TAATAAGAGGGGGAAAGGAGTGGGGTCGAGCGGAGCGAGACGGTTGTCGGGGGCAGGGTGCCCCGACGCCCTGCAGCAACGACAAAACCTCTTCGGGCGTAAAGCCCTGCTTGGTTTCTTCGGCGCCGATATGGACCTCCAACAATATGCGTACTATGCGGTCATTGGCCGAGGCCCAGGCTTCTATGGCGTCGAGCAGGTGCAGGCTGTCGACCGACTCGACCAGCGAGGCGTACGGCAACACGAGCTTGAGTTTGTTGGTCTGCAGATGGCCGATGAAATGCCACTCTATGTCCTGCGGCAGCTGCACGGCCTTGGCGGCTAACTCCTGCGGACGGTTCTCGCCGAAACGCTTCTGCCCCTCGTTATAGGCTTCCATGATGGAGGAAAGCGGGTGGAATTTGGAAACTGCCACCAGTTTTACACCCGATGGCAGTTCGTTCCAAATGCTATGCAGATTTTCCGAAATCACTTGCGTTTGCTGTTCTGGCGGCGCTGCATCTCCTGCATCTTCTGGGCCTCCTCGAGACGCTGCTGCCACTTGCTCTTAGGCAGGGGCTTGCCTTCGGACGCGCGCACCTTCGCGAGGAGCTCCTCGGGGTGCACGAAGAAGCGTCGGATCACCCAGATCTCGATCATCGAAATGAGCTGCGAAAGCAGGTAATAGTAGCTGAGGGCCGCGGAAAGGCTGTTGCAGATGAAGAACATCATAATAGGCATCATCCACACGCTCATGAACTTCATGCTCTGCGCGTTGGGGTCGTTGGACGCCTGGTTGCTCATAGTCATCTTGCTGTAGACCCACATCGTCACCGCCATAAGCAGGGCGAAGAGCGAAAGGTGGTCGCCGATCAGCGGGATGCGGTGCCCGAAATCGAAGATGGCATCGTATGTCGAAAGGTCTTCAGCCCAGAGGAACGGCTGCTGGCGCAGCTCGATGGACGCCGGGAAGAAGCGGAACATCGCCCAGAGTATAGGGAACGTGAGCAGCATAGGGAGACATCCTCCCATCGGGTTGACTCCGGCCCGCTTGTAGAGGTCCATCGTCGCCTGCTGCTTCTTCATGGCGTCTTCCTGCTTGGGATAGCGTTCGTTTATCTTCTCTATTTCCGGGCGGAGCGCCTGCATCTTGGAAGAGGATGCGTAGGACTTGTAGGTGAACGGCAGCACCACCAGCTTGATGAACAGCGTCATTATGAGGATGATGATACCGAAGTTGCTTATGCCCTTGTGCAGGAAATCGAAGAGAGGAATGATGACGTACTTCGTGAACCAACCCACGAGCCAGCCGCCGAGAGGGATAATCTTCTCGTACTTGCGGTCGTACTTCTTGAGCGTGGGATACTTGCTCGGGCCGAAGTAGATGCTGTTCTCGTAGACGGCGTCCTGGCCGGGCTTGAAGTCGCGGCGCATATTAGCCGTGCAGGTCATCAGGTTGTGCGATTCGTCCTCCTGGGGGAAGAAGCTGACGGTGAAGTCGCCGCCCGCCCAGGGCTGCTTGGAATCGAAGATGGCGCTGAAGAACTGCTGCTGGAAGGCGAACCACTCCACCGAAGAGCTGATGCGCTTGTTGGAGTTGCGGCTGCGTCCCATCTCCACGGGCTTCTTGTCGCCGGGCAGATAGTAGTCGAGCTTGGAATACTGCGCCTCGTTCTTGTAGCCCTTCTCCATTCGGGGAATGGTCATCGAGTAGTCGAAGTCGATGCTGGAGACGTTGCGCGGTATGCTTCCCATTCCGATGAAGGAAAGGGTGTTGTTCACCATATAGGAGCCCTCCTCGATGGAATACTTCTGCTCGATGTAGCCGCCGTCCTCGAAGTAGAGGCGGAACACCGCGTGCAGGGGGCTGCTCTCCACAAGGTCGAAGTTGAAGTTCGCCGTGCGGATGTATTCGCCGGTGTAGACGCTTACCGAGTATTCGCTTTCGCCGGGCTTGAAGATATAGAGGGCGGAACTGTCATAGTTGCGGAAATCCTTGATGCAGACGCTGTGGGGCTGCGCTCCCCTGCTGTTCAGTTCGAGCGTCATCAGGTCGTTCTCGAGGGTGACGATGCTGCTTTCGGCGGCCTGGGCGGCGCGAAGGCCGGCATCCTTGTAGACGGGAGCCTCGGCTTTGGGCGCGGGGGCAGCCGGAACGGGCTGCAGTTCGGGTGTCGCCGCTGCAAGGCTGTCCGCCACGGCGTCCACCAACAGGGAATCGACTGGCTGGTCAGCCATCCGTTTAGCCGCCTGCCTGCTCTGGTAGAATGTGAAGCCGAACAGGATTACGGCCATCAATATGAAACCGGTGATTGTATTCTTGTCCATAGTCTATTGCTCTCCTTCCTCTTCCTTGCGGATCTTTTCCTTCAGGCCGGCAAGTTCCTGCCTTGCCTTGTCGATATTTGCCTGCAACTGGGCGATGTAGCCCTCGGCGTTCTTGGACGCGGAGAAGAATCCCATATTGTTCTCCATAGTCTCGATCTCCTGCTGGAGGGCGTTGTATTTCTTGATGAGCTCTTCCTTGGGGTTGCGTGCAGGGCGCGCGCTTCCCTGCCTGGGAGCGAGTCCGTGCTCCTTGCGGGGACGGGACTTGTAGAAATTCTCGCGGGCGGCGAAGAATTCGTCGCAGGCCGCGCGGAAATCCTTCCAGAGCTGCTCGCTGCGCTTGCGCGAGACGGGACCGACCTCCTTCCACTCCTGCTGGAGCTTTACGAAAGCCTCGGTGGTCGCCTTCCAGTCGGTGCTGGACTTGAGTTCCTCAGCCCTCTTGATGATGTCGAGCTTCTTGGCGAGGTTCTCGTCGGAACGGCTGCGGTAGTCGGTGAAGACTTCCCTGCGGCGCGCGAAGAAGGCGTTGCAGGCGGCGCGGAAGCGCTCGTAGACGTGCTGGTTCTCCTTCTTGGTGGCGAAGCCTATCTTGCGCCATTCGGCCTGGATCTCTTCGATCTGCTTGGCGAGGGCGTTCCATTCCTGCATCGAGGCGACTTCCTTCGCGGCTATCTCTTCGACCTTCTCGCAAAGGGCGGTCTTGGCGGCGAGGTTCTCCTTCTGCTTTTCCTTGAGATCCTCGAAATGGGCCTGGTAGCGCTTGTTGATGGTGGCGGTTGCCGCCTGGAAGCGCGCCCAGATGGTCTCGCGATGCTCTTTCGCCACGGGGCCGAGCTCCTTCCACTGCTCGTGCAGCTTCTGGAGTTCGCCGAAAGCGGCGATTATGTTGTCTTCCGCGGCAAGCTTTTCGGCTTCTTCGCAGAAGTGCAGTTTCGCTTCGTAATTCTTCTTGAAGTCGAGGTCGCGCAGGTCGCGGTTGATCTTGACCATATCGTAGAACTTCTCGACCTGGAACTGGTAGCTGCTGTTCAGGTCGCGGAACGCCGTCGCGGGCACGGGGCCTACGGCACGCCAGCGGTCCTGAAGTTCGCGGAACGCGGGGAACTGGGCGCTGACGTCCTCCTGGCCTTCCACGAGGGCCTTGAGTTCCTCCACGATGGCCTTCTTCTTTTCAAGGTTCTCTTCCTTCATAGCCTCCTGCGCCTTCGTATATTCGGTGCGCTGACGCTTGTACTCGGCATAGATTCCCTTGAAATTCTCTTCGACGACGGTGAAGTCCTCCTCGCTCTCGCTCTTCAGCTTAAGAAGAAGGCGGTAGAAGGCCGACTTGATTGCTTCGGCTTCCTTGCCGCGCGACATGCGGTCGTCGCTTTCCATCAGCTCCTTGAACAAATCGGACAGCTCCGCTAGGCTCTTGCCCGCCAGATTCAGTTCGTCCTTGACTTCGGGTTCTGCCGTCAGTTCCTGCTTCGGGGTTTCGGGTGCGACCTCGGGAACTGCGGCAAGTTTGGTTTCTTCGCTCATAAAACAGAGTGTTATAGATATATAAAGCCTACAAATATAATCTTTTTTTGTTATATCTTTGCGTACAGACCGATTAGACAGCCCAAAATGAGAATAGACATCATCTCAGCAGTGCCCGAACTGCTCGAAAGCCCCCTCTCGCATTCAATCGTCGGCCGCGCAAGACGCAAAGGCCTGGTGGAAATCGAGATCCACAACCTCCGCGACTACGGCCTTGGCCCGCGCAAGAACGTGGACGATTATTCGTATGGCGGGGACGCCGGAATGGTGCTCTGCATCGAGCCGGTGTACAACCTCATCTCCGACCTCAAGAAGGAAAGGGATTACGACGAGGTGATATTCCTCTCCCCCGACGGCGAGATACTGAACCAGGGCATAGCCAACGAGCTTTCACTGAAGGGCAACCTGATTCTCCTGTGCGGGCATTACAAGGGCATCGACCACCGCATACGCGAGCATCTGGTGACAAGGGAGATTTCAGCGGGCGATTATGTGCTCAGCGGCGGGGAGATTCCCGCGGCGATGCTCGCCGACGCTATTGTGAGGCTTCTGCCGGGAGCCCTTACCGACGAGACTTCGGCCCTCAGCGATTCGTTCCAGGACGGGCTGCTTTCCGCACCCGTGTATACGCGTCCCGCGGAGTTCAACGGATGGAAGGTGCCGGAGGTGCTTCTGAGCGGGAATCCGAAGCTCATTCAGGCCTGGCAGGACGAGCAGGCTCTTGAAAGAACGAAGGCTTTGAGACCCGAACTTCTTAAAAAATTTTAATAACTGAAAATATTTTGAAAAAATTTTTTGTTTTTTGTTTGGAATTTCGAAAAAGTGCTTTATATTTGCATCAGAAATTTGAAACAACTACTTCTAACCAGCAATAATTGACCTTCTAAAGGTAATACACTACTAACTAACCGTTAATGCCCGCTGTGATAGCGGGCATTAATCGTATTATACTGTATATCAATAACCTGGATTCTGAACCAACTTGTAGTTGATGTCGAGTTCGGACATCGGGATGGCTAGCCAGGGAGAGACGAAGACTCGGGTGGAGTACTCGCGCATCGGAACTATCCTGTAGAAGTCGGCGGCAGTCTGCCCGGTGATGTCGAGGGCGTCCTGTTGTCCTCCGAGAACCTGCCCGGCGAGATTCCATCGGCGTATGTTGTGATACTGCCTTCCCTCGCAGGCGAGTTCGGCCATATTCTCCTGATGCAGCACCTTGCGAAGCGTCTCCCCCGTCGGAATGCCTCCGGCCTGAGCCCAGGCGTCCTCGAAACGCGGCAGTCCGGCCCGCGCGTGAATCCTGTCGAGGTACGACAGCGCCTTCGCGCCCAGCGAGCCCGTATACTCGAAATCGGCCTCGGCATAGTCCAGATACAGTTCGGCGAGTCTGACCAGAGGCACCGAGTACACGTGGTAGGTTATGCTCTTGGTGACTTCGGTATAGTTGGAGGAGATGGAAATATACTTCTGCAGCACGTAACCGGTGCAGGAATTGTATTCGTGCTTCACGGAATTGGTGTAGCCGTGGCGTTCCTTGCAGCGCATATGCAGGCTCACGGTATCGCCGTTGTAGATGTAGCTGCCCCGGTCGTAACCTACCGTAGCATAGAAACGGGGATCGCGGTGTCGGAAAAGAAGCGCGGTGGAATCCCCTGCCGCTACCGTCAGGAGCCTGTTCGCTTCGTAGCCGTCCTTGGTGTCGGGGTCGGCCCAGAGAGGCAGGCCCTTGTCGGTAAGGAAGTTCTCGACCGTCTGCTGCGTGGGCGTAAGATAGCCCTTGAAGCCGTAGCTTGTATAGGAACTCTTGCTTGCGTCCCACTGGCGGGGCGCTCCGTATTGCTGCAGCTGCTGCGCCGATGTCTGGTTTGCCGACGCGAAGATGTATTCCTGCGAATTCCAGCGCTGGAGGAAGCACTGGTAGTAGTTGTTGCGGCCTCTTTCGGCATCGCCCCATCCAGCCCCCGCGGGATCCTCGAAGAGTCTGTGGCCGTGGGCCTCGGCGAATTCTATCGCCTCCAGGGTTGCATCGCGGGCGATTCTCCACTTCTCCGCATCATAGGTCTGGGGGATGAGCGGCGTGCCGTCGTAGCTCCTGAAACCGGCGAAAGCCGTGTTGCCGTTCACCAGCGGGCTGGCGGCGTACATCAGCACCCGGGCCTTGAGGGCCTTGGCCGCCTGGGCGGTGGCGCGTCCCGTTTCGGTCGCTGTCCTGGAGGTGGGCAGATACACGGCGGCGCTGTCGAACATCGCGCAGACGAAATCCGTGCAGGCGTCCCAGTCCGAGCGCGGCAGCAGGATGTCGTCCTCGTCGGCATTCACGGGCATCTTCCTGTCCACGATGACCACGGGACCGTAGTATTCCATCAGCAGCCAGTGGTAGTAGCCGATGAGGAAATATGCTTCTCCGCGTACGCTGCTGCGGTTTTCGTCGGTGAAGTCGGGCACGAAGTCCACGTTGTCCAGGATATCCCAGGCGCTCCTTATTCCCTTCGTCAGAGGGGCCGTTATCTTGCCGTCATTGCCCGGCGCGGTGGGTTCCCAGAAGCCGAAATAGGTATTGTTGGAGCTCTCCTCTCCGTAGAGAAGGCCCTTGTAGGGGTAGTATCGCGGCAGGCCGTTGGCGCCCGAGATGAGGTCGCCTCCGGCGCAGAGGTCGGGGCTGTTACGGAATGCCATCGTCAGGGGCATATAGCCGTAGGCGGAGAAGAGATAGCGCTCGCACTCCAGCGACGACGAGAAGAGATCCCCCTCCGTGGCGGTCCCGTTCGGCACCACGTCGAGGAAGTCGCAGGCGGACAGGGCCGCCGCGAGCATCGCCGTTATGAATAACCTTTTCATCATCGTCAGAAATTGAGTTTCAGGCCCAGGCGGTAGGAACGCTTGAGCGGGTATGTCAGGCCGTTGCCGCTCCCCTTCTCGGCGTCCCAGAGCTTGAACGGGCTTATTATGAACAGGTTGTATCCCTGCAGGTAAATGCGTACCGATTTCTTGAAGGAATAGCCCAGCTCGGCCTGCTTGAGCCGCAGGAAGCGGCCGTCCCTCACCCAGAAGGTGGAAGTTTCGGTGTTGTTAAGGTTGTATTTGTAGTCGAGCCTCGGGTATGCCGCGTCGGGGTTCGGGTTGCTCTCGGACCAGTGGTCGTCGGCAATCCACTGCATCATATTGTAACCCTGGCGGGAATTGTCGCGGAAAGGATGGATGTCCGTCATCAGCACCGAAACGCGGTCGCGGCCCTGGAACCTCAACGAGAAATCCCAGCTCTTCCAGCCGACCGTGCAGCCGAATCCGTACTGGATTTCAGGCACGGTGGGCATCCCTATCACCGACATATCGTTGTCGTCGATGCGTCCGTCGCCGTTGATGTCCTTGTATTTGATGTCGCCGGGCATATAGTCGGGCGTGTAGGTCTGCACCGGCGACGCCGCGATATCGGCCTGGCTGGCGAAGAGTCCGTCGTCGGTGAGGCCGAAAATCGAATCGATCGGATGCCCGATCCGCGAAGTGTTCTTGTATTTCTTGTATTTGGACTCGTTGTAGGCGGTTATCTCGTTGTGGGCGTAGGTAAAGTTGGCATCTGCCGCGACATAGAAATCCTCGCTGAACATATGGTTGTAGCGCAGGCTCGCCTCGACGCCCTGGTTGCGCACAGCCCCTATGTTGTCGTAGGGCTTCATCCCCGAAAGGCCCATATAGGACGGCAGGTTGAGTTGCATGAAGATGCCGCTGCGGTTCTCCCGGAACCATTCCGCCGAAACCGTAAGGTCCTGCCCCAGCGTGGCGTCGAAGCCGACGTTGAGCTTGCGAGAAAGTTCCCAGGTGGTGTCCTCGTTGCCGAGGCTCTTGTATTCGTTGCCCCTCTGGCGGGTGAAGGAGTTCGAACCCTTGTAGAAGGTGGTGTTGTAGTTCATCGTTATCTCCGAGAGATAAGGGAAGCGCTGCGCGATGTTGTCGTTGCCCGAGAGGCCGTAGGAGGCCTTTATCTTGAGGTAGGACACCACGGGCAGAAGCGGGCTGAAGAAGGGCTCGCGCGAGATTATCCATCCTCCGGCGACCGCCGGGAAGAGGCCCCAGCGCATTCCGTGGGCGAAGTTCTCGCTGCCGTTGTATCCCACGTTCACTTCGGCCAGATAGCGCATCTTGTAGCGGTAGCCTCCCCTGAACGCAAGGGACTGCTCGCGTTCCGGAAGCGTCTGGTAATAGGTTGTGGGCTGGTTGTCCACCTTGCTCTCCTGGTTGTACACCAGCACGGCGTGCACGAAATGGTCGCCCCTGATGGTGCGGGAGTATTCCACGGTACCCTGGAGCGTCAGCTTGCGGAAGCCGTTGCGGTTGATGTTGTAGGTAAAGAAGTTCGTTCCGACAGAACCGATGGTGTCGAGTTCGTAGATGCGTTTGCCGGTATTGGGATCGTCGTGCCAGCCAGTGAGGGTGAAGTAGTGCGGATTGCGGTAGTAGATGCGCTGGGAGTAGGCCCTGTTGGTGATTGCCACCTGCGCCCAGAGCTTGAGGCCCTTTACCCTCCTGTTCAGGTTGT
Source organism: Bacteroidales bacterium (assembly GCA_017614795.1). Next base: position 5,778 of record JAGABD010000092.1, on the reverse strand, counting down.
AGTCGTAGCGCATAGACATCGTGGTCGTGTTGGTATAGCCCCTCCGGTAGCCCTTGGACAGCTCGGCGTAAGGGTTGAGCGACGTGGAATTGGTGTCCCACGAGGCCGCGTTGCCGTAGACCACGTAGTTTGCTCCGGGCACCCACGAGCGCGGATATGTGGGGCTGAATTCCACCGGGTTGGCCTCCATAGCCCAGCGGAACACGGTATCGGGCGAGTAGTACGGCCTGTCCTGGTAGACGAACTGCGTGTTCATCTTGATGGCGAGCTTCGAGAATTTGGTGATCTTGGCCGTGACGTTGCTCACCACGGTGTAGCGCCTGTAATCCACGTTGGTGCTGTAGTCGACGTCTTCGGAGTCGCGCAGCATTCCCTGTTCGTGATATGCCGTGGCGCTGAGGAAGTAATTCACGCGGTTGCCGCCCCCGCGCACGTTCACTATGGTCTGGTCGCTGTAGGACCAGTCCTTGAACAGCATCTTGTACCAGTCGACATCCGGGTAGAGATACTTGTCTAGGCCGTTGCGCGTGCCGTCTATCTTCTCCTGCGAGTAGAAGGGCTCCATCCCGCGGGTCCTGCGCGCCTCGTTGTAATTCTCCATATATGTAACGCCGTCCGCCACTCCCTGGAAGTCGGTCGGGGTGAGCAGGGTGCCGTTCATATGGACGTTTATGCTTATGCGGTTGCTGCTGGTGCCGGTCGTGGTGGTCACCACGATGGCGCCATTGGCTCCCCTGGAGCCGTAGAGGGAGGTCGCGCCCGCATCTTTCAGGATGGACATCGTGGCGATGGATTCCGCCGAGAGGCCGTTGATTACGTCGCGGCTCACCTCTACGCCGTCGAGGATGTAGAGAGGCTCGGTGCTGCGGCCGAAGGTGGAGGAGCCGCGGATGCTGAAAAGCGAGCCTCCGCCGGGTTCTCCCGTAAGCTGGGTGGCCATTATGCCGGCGATGTTGCCCGAAAAGGAGGTGGAGAGGTCGCCGTCGCCGCCGCCGAACCTGCGCACGTCCGCCGCATCCACCGAAGATACGACGTTCTCCTTGCTCTGGGTGGTGCCGAAGGCCGTCACGACCGCTTCGTTAAGGGTTTCGGCCGATTCGTCGAGGTATACCACCTTGAAGACCACGGGGTTGTAAGTGAGCTTGAGTTCCTTGGTGAGGTATCCCATGCAGGAGTAGGTGATGGACTTGGTGTCCGCCGGCACTTCCATACGGTAGTTGCCGTGATCGTCCGTCAGCACCCCTTCCTCGGTGCCGGTAATCATAACCGCCACCTTTGGTAGAACTTCGTAGTCCTCGGTCGAAAGCACCGTTCCTACGAGCAGGATTTTCTTGTTGTTCTGCGCACCCAGGGACGCGCCGTTCAGAAGAGCGGCCACAGCCACGAGGGCGAGAATATGTGCGCGCAGACGCATAGTGTTATTACAATCTTCAAATATAGCATATTTTTCTTACCTTTGTATTGGCTTGGAGAAGCTAGGGGTGCTGCCCGTTGCGGCGGCTGAGAAAATACCCTTATAACTTGATCGGGATAATGCCCGCGTAAGAAAACTAATATGAAGAAATTCTTTGTCGCAGCCGCTGTCGCGGCGCTCGTTTCGCCTGCCGCATTCGCGCAGGAAGCCGATTCGCTGAAATCGGAAGAATTGCAGGAAATAATCATCAGCGCAGTGCGCGCCCAGAAGAACGCTCCCTACGCCGTGAGCCGCGTAGGACGCTCCGAACTGGGAGACGCGTCCGCATCGGGGCGGGAACTCCCGCTTCTGTTCGCATCTACCCCGGGCGTGATCGCCTGGAGCGAGAACGGCGTGGGCACCGGCACCACCTATATGCGCATCAGAGGGGCAGGAGGCTCGCGCATAAATGTCACCATCGACGGCATACCCCTCAATTCTCCCGAGGACCAGACGGTTTTCTGGGCCAATATGAACTCTTACGGCAGCCTTCTCGGCAGCGTGCAGATCCAGCGCGGCGTGGGAGCGTCCACCAACGGCGACGGAGCTTTCGGAGGAACAGTTTCGCTCGCAACCAAAGCCCCTTCCCTAATACCGGAGGCGGAACTTACCACGTCTTTCGGCTCATTCAACACCTTCCACGCAGGAGGCAGCGTATCGACGGGCCTTCTCTGGAACCACCTGGTGCTGGAGGGCGCCTACAACGAGACTTCCACCGACGGTTATATGCACGGCACGGACGGCCGCAGCGGCAGCTATACCGGAAGCGCCACGTGGATGGGACGCGGCTGGAAACTCGCCTATCGGCTTCTTGGCAATTTCGAGAATACCGGGCAGGCCTGGAACGGCGTCACCGCGGGCAACGGTTCGCTCTCGCTGATGGACGGATGCTATTGCGACGCTGGCTGGGGCTACGACCAAAAGACTGGCATAAAGACTTACAAGGACATCTGCGAGTTCGGGCTCGGTCAGTTCAATTCGCTCTACGAGTATCTTCAGACCGATGCCAACGGCCTTCTGGTTAAGGAGGACGGCAAGTACCTGACTTCGCGTTACAAGATGAACGACGGCACGCTGTGGCCGCGCACCACCGACAATTTCTGGCAGAACCACCATATAGTGAGCTTCAGCCTCGCGGCTACCGACGCGCTGCGCTTTTCGCTTTCCGCCCGATATACCGGTGGATATGGGTATTACGAAGAGTTCCGGCAGAAGAACAAGCTGGTGAAGTTCGGCATCCCGGTGTTTACAGGGGCGAACGGCTTGGTTGAGAAGAGCGATTTCGTGAGGCGCAAGGGGCTGAGCCAGGACACCTGGGGCACCGTGGCGTCCGCATCTTACCGGAAAGGTCCCTGGTATGTCGTGGGAGGCCTTTCGCTCCAGTGGTTCGACTGCACGCATTTCGGCAAGCTGACCTACGCTTCCAACGAGGAGCTCGCTGCGAGAATACTCGCCGACGGATGGTACAAATATTACGACTCCCCCGCTTCCAAGAACGACGGCAGCGGTTTCTTGAAGGCCTCCTTCGCGCTGTCGGAACAGTGGAGCGTCTTCGGAGACTTGCAACTCAGGCGCGTGCATTACAAGACCTGGGGATACAACGACAAGTATATCGACAACGGCAACGGAACGGCCACCAGGCACGACCTCGACATAGACAAGACCTGGAATTTCTTCAATCCCAAGGCCGGCGTGAGCTTTACTTCGGGCGCCCACAGGGCCTATGCTTCGGCGGCGGTGGCAGGGCGCGAACCCGAGCGCAACAATTTCACCGACAACGGGCACAATCCCGCCCCCAAGGCAGAAAGGCTCTATGATTTCGAGGCGGGTTACAGCGTTGCGGCCAGAATCTGGCGCGCGGGCGTCGGGCTCTATTATATGAGGTACGACGACCAGCTGGTGCAAACCGGCGAACTCAGCGATATAGGCGAGGCGCTCACCACGAACATCCCGGATTCCTACCGTGCCGGATTGGAACTGACTGGCGGAGTGGACGCGCTTTCGTGGCTGTCGTTCGAGGCGAATGCCGCACTCAGCCGCAACAGGATCCTGGATTTCGACGAGTATGTGGAGGACTGGGACAACGGGGTGTCGGTGTTCCATTACGACGACAAACCACTGGCGTTTTCGCCTTCGGCCATCCTGAACGGATTCGTGAACTTCCGCTACAAGGGCTTCAAAGCCGTGTGGCATACTTCCTACGTAAGCCGGATGTACCTCGACAACAGCGGAAACGGCGACCGCAGCCTTCCCGGCTACAGCCTCAGCGAGCTGTCGTTCTCGTACAAGTTCAAGTTCCCCCGTTTCCTCCGCGAAGCCGAAGTCGGACTCGACCTTCACAACATCTTCAGCGCGCAGGTAGCCCAGAGCGGCTGGGTCTACTCCGCCATCGCCGGCAGCCTTGGCCACCCCAACGGCAACCGTTACTATCAACTTGGTTTCATACCCGTCGCGCCCCTCTCCGCCTCCGCCCGGCTGGCGCTACGCTTTTAGTCTGTTAGGGCCCGCCCCTCGATAAGTGTTCCCAACCTCGCAAAATAATTGAGGTTGAGCGCATTTTCGGCCATTTTTGTTCTCAACCTCTCGAAAAAATTGAGGTTGAGCGCACCTAGGCGAATCAGGCCAGTTCGGCCAGAAGGTCGTAATCGGTGGCGGAGGTGATGCGGACGTCGATGAAATGTCCGACCAAAGATTGAAGATCGATGCCCTGAGGGCAGGAGACGATTATTTCGCCGTCCACCTCGGGGCTTTCGTATTGGCTGCGGGCGATGAGTTTGCCATCCACGACTTCATCCGCGAGCACCTGTTCGACATTGCCGATTCGGCTGTCGTTGAACTCGGCTGAAATACCGGCCTGAAGCGTCATCAGAGCATCGTAGCGACGCTGCTTCTCCTCTTCGGGAACATCGTCTTCAAGATGGGCCGCGCCCCAGGTCCCTTCCTCTTCCGAGTATTTGAAAGCGCCGAGCCTTTCGAAGCGGGCTTCGCGCACGAAATCCAGAAGTTCTTCAAATTCTTCGGGACCTTCTCCCGGGTGGCCGACAATTACCGTAGTACGCAAGACAAGGCCGGGAATCTCGTCGCGGAGGCGCCTTATCAGCTGACGGGTCCAGGCCCCGTCGACGCCGCGGTGCATATTCTTCAAAACCTTGTCGGAGATATGCTGAAGAGGGATGTCAAGATATTTGCAGACCTTAGGATTCACCGCCATTTCCTGCAGCACGTCCTCGGGGAAACCCTCGGGATAGGAGTAATGCAAGCGCAGCCGCTCGATGCCCTCTATTTTGGAAAGCGCCTGCAGGAGTTCGGCCAGCGCCCTGCGGCGATATATGTCGAGTCCGTAATAGGTGGTATCCTGGGCGATGAGAATAAGTTCCTTTACGCCGGTGCCTGCCAGAAGAGTCGCCTCTTCCACGAGCTTTTCTATAGGCACGGACCTGTGCGCTCCGCGGATGTAGGGAATGGCGCAGTAGGAGCAGCGGCGGTCGCAGCCTTCGGATATCTTCAGATATGCATAGGGCACCTTCGTGCCGATGCGGCGATGCTGTCGCAGCGCCTCCGAAGGCTGCGCACCGAGCGCCCTCACGACGGGATCGAGTTCGCGTGCTCCGAACCAGCCGTCGACCTCCGGAATCAGCGAGGGCAGTTCAACCCCGTATCGCTGGCTGAGGCATCCGAACACATAGAGTTTGCCGGCTCCGCCATCGCGCTTGCGCTGAGCGGCCGCAAGAACCGCGTTCACGGATTCTTCCTTGGCGTCGCCGATGAAACCGCAGGTATTCACCAGCAGGAAGTCCGCGTATTCGGCGGAATCTTCCGGCAGCACGCGATACTGCACTTCCGGAAGCTGGGCCAGAAGATGCTCGGTATCGACGGTGTTTTTGCTGCACCCCAGGGTGATAACCTGAACGGTAGTTATAGACATTGAATCAATAAGTTACAAAATAAAGGCGGGACCGTAAGCCGGTTTCTGTTTTTGAGTCTGTCATTTATCTTCGCAACCTACCCCCCGGCATCGGGCGGGCCGCCCTCATCTGCCGGTATATTTGGTCTTGCAGGCCCCGGTGCCGTACCCGACAGACGTCGCCGCCTGCCGTCGTGGGCTCTTGCCCCGCGTTTTCATCCTTGCCGGCAGGTGGTATTGCGGCCGAAGCCTTCCACCCTTGGTGCCGGCGGTTGTTTTCTGTTACGGCCTCCAAAAGATTACTCCCTTCTGCGCTTTCCGCAGCGGGGTGCCCTTTCCTGTCCGGACTTTCCTCCCTTTCGGGCGACAGACCGTCCCGCCTGTGGCGCTGCAAAATTAGTAAAAAATGCTTACTTTTGCG
>JAGABD010000091.1 GCA_017614795.1 Bacteroidales bacterium | reverse complement strand
TGTTACGGCCTCCAAAAGATTACTCCCTTCTGCGCTTTCCGCAGCGGGGTGCCCTTTCCTGTCCGGACTTTCCTCCCTTTCGGGCGACAGACCGTCCCGCCTGTGGCGCTGCAAAATTAGTAAAAAATGCTTACTTTTGCGTTGATATGCGTCATTTGCTCATCTTATTCTGCCTAATCACCCTCTCCTGTGGAGCCAAGGAACCGCAACGCTACACGCTGAAGGTGCTGGCGGAGTATCCCCACGACAGGGAAGCCTATACGCAGGGGCTCTTCTTTCAGGATGGGGTTTTGTACGAGACGACGGGGCTCAATGGCGCATCTTCACTTAGAAAGGTCGATCTGGCCACAGGGAATGTTCTAACCAAGATTTATTTCTCCCGCAAATACTTCGCAGAAGGCTCGGTAGTACTGGGCGACAAACTATACGTGCTGACCTGGACCAACAAGGTCGCCTTCGTCTACGACGCCGCGACGCTGGAATACAGGCAGAGCTACTCCTATCCCCGTGAGGGCTGGGGACTAACCACCGACGGCACCTCGCTCATCGCTTCAGACGGCAGTTCTAAGCTGTATTTCTTGTCTCCTGAATTCAAATTGGAGAAGCGCATCGAGGTTCGCTTGAACGGCAGGCTCATAAACAACATCAACGAACTCGAATGGATAGACGGCCGCATCTGGGCCAACGTCTATCTGACCGATATGATTCTGATCATCAATCCCGAAACGGGCGAAGTCGAAGCCACGGTCAACTGTGAGGGGCTGCTTCCCCGCAAGCTTCGCGAGCCCGACACCGATGTGCTGAACGGCATTGCCGTCGACGCTTCCGGCTCCATCTACCTTACCGGCAAGCGCTGGCCGAAACTCTATAAGGTAGAGTTGCAGAAAGCGAAATAAATGTTAGGAAAGCGCCGTGCGGGCTAGTCGGCGACCGGGCGAACGTAGACCATGTAGGCGCTGGGCAGGTAATCGAACTGATCGTTGTAGTAATTCGTTGAAATCAACTCGCCGTCGGATGCGTAGTACTTCTGGATCATCTTCATCTCGTAAACCATTACGCGTCCCGCACTTGTCCAGGACCCTGTCCCATATCTGGTCAAGTAGGTGAGTTGCCACTGTTCGGGGTCATAGTTTACCTTCTTCCACACATCAAAAACCGCCGGCATTATTATACTGTTCCCGTTAATTGTCGAAGTGAACTTTATGCCACGAACCTGTTTCGAAACCCGGGTCTCATCTGAACTCCAGGATGTTCCGTCCGTGACAAAGCTCATTGTGCACTTCTTGTAGAGCTGCTCGACTTCTTTCTCCGTAGGCATCCTCCATGGACTTCCCTTGGCCTTAGTCGCAGGATCTTCGCCGGATTTCAAAGAATATGCGGTTCCAGCATCCAGATCGGAGCTTGCCCCGAGGTTGCGGGTACCCCAGTATACGCCGAGGCCAAGGTCGACCGCGCCGGAAGGCGCAGTGGCTGAACGGACGGAGACATCGCAGCTTGCTTTATACTTGCTGTCGTCCGATGTAACGGTGATGGTTGTCTGACCCGCTTTCAGGGCTGTGATCAAAATGCCCGGGTTGCCGTTCACCGTAGCGGATTTGACCGAAGCAATCTTGGCGTTCGACGATGCGAATGTAAAAGACTTGTCCGAAGCGTTATCGGGCTTTACAACCACAGCGATGCTCGCGGTCTCCCCTACTTTCAGATTATACTGTGAGGTAGAAGGATTCAGGGCGATGCTCGTGACGTGAATCGGATCGACCAAGAAACTGCGCTCTTTGCCGAACTTGCGTCCGGAATCCAGGTCGACGAATGCCTTGTAATACCATCTGACGCCGTGCAACCCGTCGAGGTCGCCGTCAATCGTCACGGTGACGGAATAATCCGCTCCCTCAAGATTGGAAACGGAGAACCTCTTTGGCGAAGAGTATTTGCCCGAAGTCCTGCTGAGCACGAAACCCGCCGCGCCAGCTTCTTCAAGGACGCTGGACAATACCCTTCCGGAAAGGGTTACATTTGTACTGGTTACCTGCGAATCGCCGGTGACGACATACAGTTTCTCCGATTTGGTATCGATTTCCTTTTTGCAGGAAACCAGGGCAAGCGCCGCGAGGGCAGCCAGGAGCAGGAATCGTTTCATATTATGCTTCGGTTTCGGGTTCTTCCTCCTCCACGAAATCGAGCGATGCGAATTTGACAAGTTCGTTGTACCAGTCAAGGATCTTCTTCATATGCGAGACATAGAAGCGGTCGGCATCGTAATCGGGAACAGCCTTGTCGAAGAGGGCCTTGATTTCCTCGGCTGAAGACTTCGACGTGGGGGCTTCAGCACCAGCGAGAGCCTTCTTGATTGCCAGGAACACCTCTTTGAGCTTGAGCTCGCCGCTGTCGGTGAACACCGCGATGTCGGCGAGGGAGGTAATGCGGCTGTGCGCGTCGAAAACGGTGCGATGGCCGTCCGCGAGGCTTTCGGCTATGGCCGCGTTGTTGCGGCTCAGAGCCAGGAACTTGTACAGTCCGTGCTGTCCGGACACGGACAGAATTTTGCTGAGATCAGTCTTTTCCATTGTTATGTGCTTTTCAAAATATTATCAATCTTTGCGTCAAGCTCTTCAAGAGAGCCGTCATTCATTATCACGATGTCCGCCTTCACATCCTCCGGATGCTGGGCGGCTGCGCGCTCGGCGGTCTTCGGATTGCGCATAATGCGCTTTTCCAGGGGCGCGTCGACCATCCACACTTCGTCCCATTCTGCGTCGAATATGGGCTTCTGCGCCGCTATTGCGGACTCGATGAAGCAGATGGGCGCGTCGCCGAGGCCGCTTTTCCATTTTCTTATGTCTTTCAGCACCTCGGGGAAGACCACCGCCTCCACCGCCTCGCGCCTGGCAGCATTGGAGAAAATCACTCCGATTTCCGAAAACGGAAGTCCAAGCGCCTTCTCGACGCGGGCCTTGAGCCCCGGCACCTCATCATAGAGGGCCTTGGCGCGCGAATCGCAGTCGTATACCGGCAGGCCGAGTGCCTGCAGATGCGCGCATACCGCGCTTTTTCCGCTGGCTATTCCGCCTGTCACGAGCACGGTCTTCATCGCTCGGGCAGTTTTTCCACGCATTCGCACATCTCCGGCTCCAGCCGGCAGGATATAACTCCGACCGGAAGGGCGCCGCAATGGATGACGCACTTGCCCGTCATCGAGCCTGCGAATTCGTTGTAGTCCACATAGCATTCGAGCCCTTCGGAAGGGTCGTCGGCGACCAGGGGGAACTTGCATCGCAGATACACGTCCACAAGCGCCGGGAAGATGGAAACGTTCACCTTCTCGGGCAGGTTGCGAATCTGCACCGGCAGGCTCGCCTTGACCTCTACGTAACGGCCGACACGAAGGGTATAGCCAACTTCGTCCTGGCTCAGACGCACTCCAGCGGGCTTCTCCAGCGCCACTTCTCCGTGCAGGTCGCCCCGGACGTCGTTCTTGACGATGTTCGAGGTGTAGACCACGCTTATCCTCTTGAGCATCTCCGGCATACCGTAAACCAGCACGGAATCGGGGCTGAGCTCAAGTTCGGAAAGAAGCGTATACTGGGGCTTGAAACGGATGTTGCTGATGGCCTTGACCGGCACCTTCACGCAGTCCTCGCGGGTGAAACGGCAGACCAGTTTGTCCGTGATGAAGGATTCCACCGAATGCACCGGGCCGAAAATGGCGGTGACATACTTGTACAGCTGGGCGGACTGGATGACGTAGTTGTCTCCCCCCTCGTACTGGAAATCCTCCGGGTCGAAACGCACTACGCGCACCTTGTCGTCGGAATGGAGGTAGATGAGCCTGAAGCCCGACGCCTTGCAGCGAGCGGTTACGGTGAGGGATTCGCTTGCCCGGATGGCCCTGCCCTCGATATTGCTTTCGGCCACGATCTGCTTGCTCACAATGTCCACGTTCATTCGGGACAGATTGTGAATCAGCCAGATCGCCGCCGCGAGGAGAAGGCAACCGAGAAAGGAATACCAGTTCTTCACCTTTTACTTCTGCATTTCTTTCTGGACGTCGGTGTTGTCGCGGACGATGGAGCCCTTGTCGACGCGGAGTTTGGTTTCGCCGTCGACCTTGAGCAGCACGGTGCGATCGTTCACCTCGAGGATGCTTCCGTAGATGCCGCCCGCTGTGATTACCTTGTCGCCTTTCTTGAGTTCGGCACGGAACTTTTCGAGTTCCTTCTGCTGCTTGCGCTGGGGACGGATCATAAAGAGCCACATCACGAAGAAGAGGGCTATGATCATAATCCAGAAGCTCATTCCACCGCCCTGCTGGCCGGCTCCCGCTGCTTGCAAAAGAATGTAAAGTGTTGTCATAATTATTTGTTGTTTAATAGTTTATCAAGAATTCCATTGACGAATGCGCGGCTCTCGGGAGTGCTATAGTACTTGGAGATTTCCACGTATTCGTTTATGATCACCTTCACCGGAATCTCGGGGAAGGAAGCCGCTTCGGCAAGGCCGCAGACTATCAGCGCGAGGTCGGTCACGCAGATGCGCCCGAGTTCCCATTTGCTGGAGATGGAAGCCACCTTTTCGCAGTATTCGTCGTATTTGGCGCATGCGGTGCGCACTGTCTTGTGCACGAACTCGCGGTCGCTGTCGCCCTTGCCGGTAAGCTCGTTCATATAGAGCGGAAGCAGTTTCCAGGGTTCGCCCTTGCCGAGACTGTCGCAGGTGCGGCAGCACCAGTTCAGGGCATATTCCAGGTCGTCGTTCCACCAGATGGAGATGTCCTCGAGAATGGGAACCAGCTCTTCGTTGTCCTCGAATTCGCTGGCGAAGATGTCGGCCCAAAGCGCGGCGTCCTCTTTAAGGGAGCTCTTGCCGGACTCCATGTACGCCTTGTAGTAGTCCCTGCTGCGGATATTGTCGTACAAATGGCGCAGCAACACGTCACACTGGTCCCAGGAGAACTTCTTCTTCGCGGAGAGTTTCGCGAAGTCCGGATCCCCGGCAAGAATCTCCGCAATGCGGTTCTCGACGAATTTCATATTGGGATTGAGCTCCTCTACGCTGGGATTGAACTTGCCTCTGGCCGCCGCGATTCTGGCTTCCGCTTCGCGGGTTATGGGAACTATGATTCCGAGAAGATAAAGGTAGAGGTCCCTCGCGGCTTCGCACGAGCGGTCGAGCTGGGACAGGATGTCCTTTGCATCGGTTCCAGGATTTTCCGCCAGGCTGTACACCGCCTTGAAGGCTTTTATACGGAGAATTCTGCGATTAAGCATCTTTTTCAAACAATTTTACGCAAATATAGCACCTAATCCGCAAAAAATTCTATTTTTGCAGAAATTATAATTGAAAATTATGTTTAAAGAAGACAGGAATTCGGAGGACGTTTACTCCAACCCTGTGAGGGCAGGTAAACGAACATATTTTTTCGACGTAAAATCCACTAAAGGTGGAAACGATTTCTATCTTACGATTACGGAAAGCAAGCGCCGCAACAACCCCGACGGCAGCTTTACCTACGACAAGCATAAGATTTTCCTGTACAAGGAGGACTTCGCAAAGTTCAAGGAGGGCCTGGATTCCGTGATAGAGTACATCCGCACCAAATGCTTCGACGGAGAGATTCCCGAAAGGCCTGAAAGCGAAACGCCCGCCGACGAGTTTTAGCCTCCGGCGATGGGCTCCATTCTCCTCAAAGACATCACTGTACACGATGAGCGCAAGGATATGCTCATCGGCGGAGGCCGTATCCTGAAGATACAGCCCGCGGGTTCCTGCGAAGACTGGGACCTGGCCGGCGACGTGGAGGTGATGGACTGCAGCGGCAAGGTCGCCATTCCGGGCTTCGTGAATATGCACACCCACGCGGGAATGTCCCTGATGCGCGGCATCGGCGAGGATATGGTGCTGCAGGACTGGCTCGACAAGATCTGGAAAATAGAAGCCAATTTCGACCACGAGTACGTATACTGGGCCGTGAAGGTCGCCTGCATTGAGATGATCCGCACCGGCACGACCACTTTCAACGACCAGTACTGGTTCTTCGAGTCCTGCCAGAAGGCCGCCGCGGAGATGGGCATACGCCCTGCGGTGGGCTATGACATAATGGACAGGAACGACCCCGAGGAGGCGAAACGCCAGATGGACCAGTGCATCCGCAAATACGAGGAGGTACGCGACCTCTGGAATACCGAAGGCGCCATCTACGAGCTCGCCTTCCACGCCATCTATTCGGTCAGCGAACCGATGATGGTATGGGCCGGAGAGTTCGCCCGCAAGCACGACATACCCCTGCACATACACCTCTGCGAGAGCGTTCGCGAGGTCGAAGACTGCAAGGCCGCCCACGGAGGACTGACTCCGGTCGAGTATCTCGAAACGCTGGGAGTGCTGGGCCCCAACCTGCTTGCCGCCCACTGCCTCTGGCTCACCGAGCACGACATCGAGCTTCTCGCCAAATACGGCGTGCACTGCATCCACAACATCAATTCCAACACCAAGCTTTCCTCCGGCTACCGCTTCCTCTACAACGAGCTGCGCGACGCCGGCGTGAACGTGTGCATCGGCACCGACGGCTGCGCATCTTCCAACAACCTCGACATCCTCGAGGCGATGAAGACCACCGCCCTGTTCCAGAAGGCCTGGCGCAATGACCCCAAGGCTCTCCCCCTCCCCGAGCTGCTGGATATGGCGACCATCAACGGCGCAAAGGCTCTCAGGCTCGATTCGGGAAGGCTGGAAGAAGGCGCTCTCGCCGACATCTCCATAGTGGAGACCGACAGCACCTATTTCCTCTCCCCCGGCCCCTTCCTCGCCAACCTCGTGTACTCGGCCCATTCCGACTGCATCGACTCTGTGATCGCCGGCGGAAAGTTCGTGATGCGCCGCCGCGAGATTCCGAACGAACGCGAGATACTGCACGAAGCGCAATGCGCTCTCGAAAAGATAAAATGTTAATACACTGAAACTTATATTATGGACGAAAGAATCGTTAAAATCAACACGGCGGCAGAGTTCATCGAGGGCAAACTCGAAGGACGCAAGCCCGTCGCAGCCATCATCCTCGGCAGCGGCCTGGGAGAACTGGCAGAAATCATAGAAGACCGCATCACCATCCCCTACACCCAGATCCCGTGCTTCCCCGTCTCCACCGTAATAGGTCACAAGGGCAATTTCATCTGCGGATTCCTGGGAGGCAAGTGCGTGCTTGCGATGCAGGGACGTTTCCACTACTACGAGGGATATGATATGTCGACCCTCACCCTGCCCGTCCGCGTGATGTGCAAGCTCGGCGTCAAGTTCCTGCTGGTTTCCAATGCCGCCGGAGCCCTGAATCCCGAGTACAAGGTGGGCGACACCATCATCATCAAGGACCATATCAACTTCATGCCCAACCCGCTCATCGGCCCGAATATGGACGATTTCGGAGCGCGCTTCCCCGACATGACCTGCGCATACGACCTGGAGCTCCAGAAGAAGGCGCTCGAGATTGCTGCAGAAATGGGCATCAAGCTGCACCAGGGCATCTATTTCGGCGGTTCGGGCCCTTCGTACGAGACTCCCGCCGAGGTGCGTTTCTTCCGCGCGGCAGGCGCCGACCTGGTGGGTATGTCCACCGTGCCCGAGGTTATCGTGGCGCGCCACTGCGGCATCCGCGTGTTCGGAATGTCGGTGGTCACCAATGTCTGCAACACCCAGAACGTCGAGCGCAATTTCAATGACGGCGAAGATGTGGTGATGCAGGCCAACGCCGCAACCAAGAGGATGATTCCCCTTTTCACCAAACTGATTGCGAGCCTCTAGGATGGACAATTCCGCCATTATAAACGAGGCGGCCGAGTTCCTTGCCTCGAAGCTGGGCAGCCGCAAACCTGTTGCCGGGATTATCCTTGGCAGCGGGCTTGGCACCCTTGCCGACAAGATCGGGGATGCCGTGGTCGTGCCGTATACCTCCGTACCTGGTTTTCCCAAGGCCAGCGCAGTGGGCCACAAGGGCAATTTCATCTGCGGTACGCTGGGAGGCAAGTGCGTGCTTGCGATGCAGGGGCGCTACCACTTCTACGAGGGTTACCCGATGCAGACCGTGGTTCTTCCCGTCCGGGTGATGGCGAAGCTCGGAGTGCAGTATCTCTTCGTGTCCAACGCCGCCGGCACCGTCCGCCAGGACTGGGAGGTCGGAGACCTGATGCTCATCACCGACCACATCAATATGCTTCCCAACGCTTTGATCGGCCCCAATGCAGATGAGTTCGGCACGCGCTTCCCCGATATGACTGTCGCCTACGACGGGCGCCTACGCGAGATGGCTCTGGCTATTGCCGCCGAGGAAGGAATCAAACTGCGTCAGGGTATATATCTGCCGCTTTCCGGCCCTACCTACGAAACTCCGGCAGAGTACGCCTTCTGCAAGTTTGCGGGCGCCGACACCGTGGGCATGAGCACCACTCCCGAGGTCATCGTGGCCCGTCATTGCGGCCTCAAGGTCCTTGGAATGTCGGTGGTTACCGACGTGGCCCACGAGGCCGGCGACGACTACGTCACCGACGAAAACGAAATCATCCGCCAGGCCGACGCGGCCTCCAAGCGGATGACCCGCATCTTCGAAAAGCTCATCGAAAGGCTGTAAAGCCGCCTAATCCCTGGCGGCTAATCAGCTGATTATCAACGAAATAAACAAAACCTTCTACCCCTAAAACAGGATAGAAGGTTTATTGTAAAATGCTGTGCTACAGGCAGTTATCCGCCAGGCTATTCGGAGAGGGAGAGGAACTCCAGGAATTCGGGAACTGAGAGGTTGTAGCTGTAGGGGCCGGCGAGGATGTTGCCGGAAGCGTCTAGAATGAAGTAGTTGGGCTGGGCGTTGACGCCGAAGCGGGTCCGGGCGATGTAGCTGTTGACGCGGCCTACGTCCTTCAGCACTTTGCCTTCGGGCGTGGCGAGCCACTGTTCCTTGGGGAGTTTGGCTTTGTCGTCGGTGTACAGCGCCACAATATGGAACTGTTTCAGGCGCTCGAGCACCGCGGGGTCGCTCCAGACACGCGCTTCCATTTCGCGGCAATTGACGCACCCGTGGCCCGTAATGTCCACGAAAACCTTCCTGCCGTCGGCCTTTGCCGCCGCCAGCGCATCTTCGACCGTCGCAAAAGCCATCAAACCCTGGGGCATCTTGATCAGGGCAGCTGCTGCAGGAGCTCCTCCCGAAAACGTCTCGCTGCCGCTCGACCCCACATCTTTCCCCCCTCTTACTACCGGGGCCCCCGGAAATTCTCCGATTTCTGGGGAAGGTACGAGGGTGGCACGGTTTTCGGGAAGCGACCCTTGCGCATCTGCCGTATTCCAGACGACGAAATCCTGCGTCTCAAGAGGCGGCAGATAGCCGGAGAGGGCCTTTAGCGGGGCACCGAACATACCGGGAACCATATAGACGACAAAGGAGAAGACGGCGATGGCGAGCGTGAGGCGCGTCAGGCCGATGTGTTCAAGTTTGTCGTCGTATTTGAAACGAATCTTTCCGAGAAGATAGAAGCCAAGGAGCGTGAAGCAGACAATCCAGATGGCGAGGTAAACTTCACGGTCCAGGATGCCCCAGTGGTAGGTCTGGTCGGCCACAGACAGGAACTTCAGGCCGAGGGCGACTTCGATGAAACCGAGCGTAACCTTGACGCTGTTCAGCCAGCCACCGCTCTTAGGAAGGCTCTTCAGCAGCGAGGGGAAGAACGCCAAAAGCGTGAAAGGCAGCGCAAAGGCGATGCTGAAGGCCAGCATCGTGACCATCGGAGCCCAGAACTCCCCTGCCGTCGACTTGATGAGAACCGTTCCTACGATGGGCCCTGTGCAGGAGAAGGACACCAGCACGAGGGTGAGAGCCATGAAGAACACTCCCCCGAGGCCGCCGCGGTCCGACTTGCGGTCCGAACTGTTCACCAGCTTCGAAGGCAGCACGATCTCGAAAGCGCCGAAGAACGACGCCGCGAAGACCATGAACACTATGAAGAAGACGATGTTCGGCAGCCAGTGCGTCGCGAGCCAGTTGAAGATGTCCGCGGTCACTGCCGAGCCTCCAAGTATCCAGGTAAGGCCGATTATGATGCAAATCGGCACGGTGTACAGCAGCACGATGAACGCGCCGTACATCAGCGCCTTGAAGCGGCCTGCCTTGCCTTCTCCCTTGATGAAGAAGGAGACGGTCATAGGCACCATCGGGAAGACGCAAGGCGTCAGCAGCATCGCGAAGCCCCAGAGGATCGCTTCGATAATCAGGGCCCAGGTACTGCCGGTTTCGGGGGTTGTACCTTCGGAGGACCGTGCCACCCTCGGCGGCGTAAGAGGGGGGACCTCACAGCTTTGCGGAGAGGTGGGGTCGAGCGGCAGCGAGACGTCCGAAGGGGGTACAACCCCCGAACCGGCGTCAACTGCAACATTGAACTCCGCCTCCTCGGGACTGTGGCAGGCTTCGCCGACGCAAGAGATCCACTCGACGGTGCCGTGCACCTGGTCGAGAGGCACTGCAGTCTTTCCGCGAAGCACCACCTCGCTGCCGTCGGGCGACAGCTCGGAGGTCCACTCGATGGTGGTTTCCGGAAGATTCTGGGCAAAAAGCGCCGTGCCGCAGCAGAAAACTGCCGCGGCCAGAACAATCCGGAGTAAAAGCCTTGACATAAATTACTTCGCTATGGCGACGGCGCGGGTTTCGCGGATTACGGTAATCTTCACCTGGCCGGGATAGGTCATCTCGTCCTGGATGCGCTGGGCGATGTCGCCGGAGAGACGCACGGCCTCCTCGTCGCTCACCTGCTCGGCGCCGACCACGACACGGAGTTCGCGGCCAGCCTGGATGGCGTAGCTCTTGGTGACGCCTGGATAGGAGGCTGCAAGGTCTTCCATGCCCTTGAGGCGCTTGATGTAGCTCTCGATAACCTCGCGACGTGCGCCGGGACGGGCGCCGGAAATGGCGTCGGCAACCAGGACCAGAGGGGAAATGACGGAGGTCATCTCCATCTCCTCGTGGTGGGCGCCGACCGCGTTCACGATTTCGGGACGCTCCTTGTACTGTTCTGCCAGCTTTGCGCCGAGAAGGGCGTGCGGCAGTTCGGGATCTTCCTCGGACACCTTGCCGATATCGTGCAGGAGACCTGCGCGCTTCGCGAGTTTCGGGTTGAGTCCGAGCTCGGAAGCAAGGATGGCTGCGATGTTGGCGACTTCGCGCGAATGCTGCAGGAGGTTCTGTCCATAGGAAGAACGGTATTTCATTCGGCCGATGAGCTTGACGAGCTCGATGTTGAGCCCGTGGATGCCGAGGTCGATGCAGGTGCGCTTGCCGGTCTCGAGGATTTCCTCTTCGAGCTGGCGGCTGACCTTTGCGACCACTTCCTCGATGCGGGCGGGATGGATGCGTCCGTCCACGACGAGCTGGTGGAGGGCAAGGCGGGCGACTTCGCGGCGAACCGGATCGAACGCGCTTATCATAATTGCGTCCGGAGTGTCATCCACGACTATTTCGACGCCGGTAGCTGCCTCCAGGGCGCGGATGTTGCGTCCTTCACGGCCGATGATGCGTCCCTTCACCTCGTCGCTCTCGATGGGGAAAGTGGTGACCGCGTTCTCGATGGCGGTTTCGGTGGCGGTGCGCTGGATAGTGTTGATGACTATGCGCTTGGCCTCCTTGGCCGCATTCAGACGGGCCTCGTCCATCGTATCGTTGATGTAGGCCTGGGCAGCCGTGCGGGCTTCGGCCTTCATATTCTCGATGAGCATATTGCGTGCTTCCTGGGCGCTCATTCCCGCCACGGTCTCCAACTGCTTGTTGGCCTGGGCGATGAGTTTGTCGCACTCTTCCTGCTTGCGTTCCAGCTGCTCGCGCTGGGCGTTCACCTGGGACTTGGCGGTGTCGAGTTCGTGCTGCTTGCGCCCGAGTTCGCTGGCCTGCTGGCCGAGCTGGCTCTCCTTCTGGCGCACCGCGTTTTCGCGCTCCTGGATCTGCTTGTTGCGGTTTGCCACGTATTCCTCGTGGTCCGCCTTCATCTGAAGATACTTCTCCTTGGCCTGGAGAATCTTCTGCTGCTTGATGTTCTCGGCATCCAGCTCGGCCTTCGCGAGCATGCCGTTTGCGCGCCCGCCCAGAACGAGCTTGCGCACAAGTATGTAAAGGGCCAGGGCCACTATGGCTCCCAGCAAAGGCAAAACTATATACATTGTCATATCCATATCGTTAATGTACAAATGTCCAACAAAAAACAGCACCCGCACAACGTGCAGATGCTGTATAATGGCCGTTAGTCCTTGGCGTGAAATACCTTCACATTAAGATTTGGGCTCCGTTCCGTTCCAAGCTTCCCGTCAAGCGGGCTTGCCATCACCGGCCCGAGATCACCCGGTTCCACCGAACTTGTTTGTTTCAGCAAGGACGGACTAACGGTTTTTCTCTTCTTCGACAGACTGAAGGTACGCTTCCAAAGTCGCGGTGAGCTCCCCGAGCTCCTTTTCGTTCTTCTTGAGGATATTGAAGTTCTTCAAGTTCCCCATCGCGCAACCCAATGCGACAAATGCGAGCTTGTCGTACGGATCGGTGGCGGCGAACTTCTGGTCGTAGAGGGCAATCCTCTTGTCCACCTCCTCCGCGGCAAGGCGCATCAGCTGCTCGGCATCGTCGTTTTCGGCGTTAAGCTGAAAACTCTTTCCTGCAAAAACCAATGTAATACGCTGTGACATACTCAAGCCTCAAGCAATGCTATGCATCTGTCGATTTCCTTTATCAGTTTTGTCAGGCGGTCCTTCGCCTCGCGATTGTCGGCCGTTCCGCTGAAGGCGCTTGCAAGTCTCTGATTATCAATCTGTCTATTCAATTCAGCAATCTGCTCTTTCAAGGTCTGCACCGCCACTTTGTTCTCTTGCAGCTCAAGTTCGAGGGCATTCGCCCTGTTCTTTTCAGTTTCATAGAGCGAAATCAATTTCTGTATGCCGTCCCTGAGTCTTTCGAGCATAGTAGCAGTGTTATCCTTTCAAATCACAAATATAATAAAAATTCGAAACAATTGCACGAGTTAAAGCCGCGCTTCAAAAATGGCCCGTACTTCATTGTAACTCTGCAAGTTTCCTATATCGTAACGGCGCGACGGCATCTCCATTGCCTTCACGCGGGTTTTTGCCGCGAGCCAGGCCGCGAAACTTCCTGGGGCGTCCACCGCGCAACCCTCGGCGATGGCCTTGGGCAATCTTGCGATGTCCTCCGCCTTGTAGTAATAGAACGGCGGGCAGCACCAGTGCGAACGCGGTTCCGCGGGCTTCTCTTCCATCGAAAGCACGCGGTCGTCCTCCCCTATCTCCAGCACCCCGCATTTGCGAAGGCGCGCCTCGTCGGGTTCGAAGTAGCGCATTATGCAAGAGGTGCCTGCGGCGCGGGCGTAGGAGATGAAATCGCGGAGGCTGAAATCAAGGAGATTGTCGCCTGCGATGACGAGGATGTCGCCCGAGGGTTTCAGCGCGTCCATTGCGAACTGGATGTCGCGAACAGCTCCGAGACGGGTTTCATTGGTGGAAGTGCCGTCGTCGACCACGTCGATCTTCTCGCTCCTGCCTGCAGCCCAGTTTTCGAAATGTCCGGCGAACTTGTGGTTGGAGATCACGGCGAAGGACTCGGCCGCATCGCCTATATCGTCCACCAGCCAGTCCAGGATGGCCTTTCCGCCCACTTCGAGAAGGGGTTTCGGGAAGTTCTCGGTAAGAGGATAGAGGCGGGTTGCGTAACCCGCTGCAAGTATCAAGCAGTTCATAGGCCCACTCCGTCGGCGGTGTCACAGATGAAGGAGGCGTATTTGCCTTTCAGTTCAGGGAACTCCGCAAGATATCCCCTGGATATGCTTTCGATGGCGCTCTCGGTGAAGGCGGGGTCGATAAGGGCCATGCAGCAGCCCTTGAAGCCCGCACCGCTGAAACGGCCTCCGTAGATGCCGTCGGTGCGTGTCATCAGTTCGTAGAGTTTCTTGAGTTCGGGCGAACCGGTTTCCCAGTTGCAGATGGAGGAATCGCCGCTTTCGAAGATGAGTTTGCCGAAGGCTTCTATATCTCCCCTGCGCCAGGCTTCGGCGCCCTTCTCCACGCGCTCGAATTCGGTGAAGAAGTGCTCGGCCCTGCGGCGCCAGGTTTCGGGAAGACGGTCCTTGAAGCGGTCGTAGACCTCACGGGGAACCTCCCTCATATGTGTTTCGCCGAACTTGCCGTATTCCATCCCGGCGTAAGCCTTCAGCGCATAGGCGGCGCTAACGCACTCGTCCACGCGCATATTGAACTTGCTTCCTGCAAGGTTGCGCTCCACTCCGCTGAAAAGGATCAGCAGCTTGAAGGGCTTCATCGCGGGACTGCGTGGAATGAGTTCGTACGAATCGTCCAGAGTGTCGAGATAAAGCAGGTTGTCCTTGCGGCAGAGCACCTCGCAGCTCTGGTCGAGCTTGCCGCAGGATACTCCGACGTATTTGTTTTCGGCGTCCTTGGCTATGCAGATAATCTCCCGGTCCCCGAGTCTCAGGCGGTTCACTTCGCAAAGCGCCTTGAGGAAGGAGATTATGACTGCGGCGGAAGAAGAGAGGCCTCCGATAGGAAGAGTGCCCTCGATCACGCCCGAGATGCCGTACTCGAGGGGATAGCGCTGCCCGAGTTCGAGCGTCGCGCCGCGAAGATAGTCGGCCCAGTCGCCGCATTTCTCCTCGGGAACCGCGCGAACGTGCCACTGGGCGCGCTTGGGGAACTGCAGGGAGCAGAGCTCCACCACGCCGTTCTTCTTGGTGGAATAGGCGATGTGGATGCCCCTGTCTATGGCAAAGCCCGTAATCTTTCCGTACTGATGGTCGGAATGCGCCCCGAGCGGACATACCCTGTAAGGGCAGAACGACATCGCGTCGGGTTCCTTTCCGTATATCTGGCGGAACTTTTCCTGACAATCCATAGTTCGAGCTAGTCTTCGATGAGTTTCATCAAATATTTGCCGTACTCGTTCTTGAGCATAGGCTTCGCGAGTTCGCGCAGACGGGTAGCGTCGATCCAGCCGTTCGTGAAGGCTATTTCCTCGAGGCAGGCGACCTTGAGGCCCTGGCGCTTCTCGATGGTCTCCACGAAGATGGAAGCCTCGGCGAGGGAATCGTGGGTGCCGGTGTCGAGCCAGGCGTAACCGCGTCCCATAGTGAGAATCCTGAGTTCGCCGGACATCATGAAGGCCTGGTTCACCGATGTGATTTCGAGTTCGCCGCGGGCGGAAGGTTTCACCGCCTTTGCGATTCTCACGACCTTGTTGGGATAGAAATAGAGGCCCACCACGGCGTAGTTGCTCTTCGGATGCTCGGGTTTCTCCTCGAGGCTGAGGCAGTTGCCGGCGGAGTCTATCTCCGCGACGCCGTAACGCTCGGGTTCGTTCACCCTGTAACCGAAGATGCAGGCCTTGCGATGGTCCACGACTATATGCACGGCCTGCTCGAGAAGTCCGTCGAAGCCGGCGCCGTGGAAGATGTTGTCGCCCAGGACCAGGCAGACGTCGTCCTTGCCGATGAATTCCTCGCCGATGATGAAAGCCTGTGCAAGGCCGTCCGGAGAGGGCTGCTCGGCATAGCTGAGCTTGATGCCGTAGTCGCTTCCGTCGCCCAGCAGGCGCTTGAATCCCGGAAGGTCGGCGGGGGTGGATATCAGCAGTATGTCGCGGATGCCCGCAAGCATCAGGATGCTCAGCGGATAGTACACCATCGGCTTGTCATAGATGGGGAGCAACTGCTTGCTGACGCCCTTGGTTATTGGATAGAGGCGGGTGCCGGAGCCTCCCGCAAGTACGATACCTTTCATATTTTGATTATAGCTTTGTTTTTACGTCCGTCGATGCAGATCTGCATATCCCTGTCGAGATGCAGATGTCTCAGGTATGTGGTTTCGTCTTCGGCGGGGAGCGCGTCGAGCGCCGCGGAATCGAAGACGTCGTCCCTCGCGAACGGGTCCACGTTGATGTAGCCCACGTTGAAGGACGTCATATTCTGGAAAAAGTGCGTGCCCTGGCTGGGGTCGACGCGGAAGTTCTCGAGGCTGCACTCCACGAGCGCCTTCACCTCGGAGATGTCGCCCCATTTCACTGGGACGCCGAGAGTCGGGATGCTGGAGCCCCATCTGCCGTAGCCGACGAGCACGTATCCCCTGCCCTTGGCGCGCATCGAGGCGTTCATCGCCGTCACCTCCTCCATTATCTCGCGGGTCTTCATAGGGTCGAAAGCGTCGCGCTTGATGTAGACGATGTCTCTCACCCCTTCTATCCAGCCTGTGCCCAAAGCGCTCGAGGACTTGACCACCGCGCCCTTGTCGTCGATGCGGCTCCAGTCCACGTCGGCGGAGCGGCTGTCGATGGATATGGGCCTGATTTGCAGCACGTTGAAGGTGGCGGTAGCGCTTGCCGATGCGTCAAGGTCGGCCGCGAACTCGATTTCAACGCAGCATTTCATTTCGTCCTGCGCTATCTCGAGAAGCTGCTTGAGGATGTCGGCCAGCGGGAAGATATTGTATTTGAGGATGTGCGAGAAGGTGATGAACTTGGGCCCCTGCGGCACCGCCGAATCGACAATGCGCATATTCTCGATGTCCCAGGTCGAAGCGACGTACTTTATGGAACGGAAACGCCCGCAGTCCGCGATGTCGATGTGCTCGAGGTTCACCGCGTCGTCGATGCTCGTCTTGAAACGCTCCGGCTGGAGGTTCAGGGCGTACATCGCCTTCTGGGTGTCGGTCATTATGAGGTCCGGAGTGGATGTCTGAAGCACGCTCTGCGGGTATACCGGCGAGAAGCGCAGCACCTGTTCGCCGTCCACGACGGCCTTGCCGAGTCCGAACGCCAGTTTCACGATTCCCTCTTCCGGTTTCTCGTGTCCGACCGGATAGAAGTTCAGGGAACGGGCCACGCCGGAAAGCGCCGGGAAGTAGTAACCGCCGTCGGTGCTGCCGCAGATTTCCTGCACGATTATGGCCATCCTCTCTTCCGAAATCACGTTGCCGGTGGCGGTGATATAGGAACGCGACGCACCGTAGTATACAGAGGCGTACACGCTCTTGATAGCCTTTCCGAGAAGACGGAGCTGCTGGTCCTCATTGTCGGTGCGGGGAATCATATAAGTCGAATAGACTCCCGCAAACGGCTGATAGTAAGAATCTTCCAGTTTTGAAGAAGACCTTACGGCCAGCGGCCTGTGGACGTGTTTAAGGAAGATGCGAAGCGCGTCCATCATATCCTGGGGAAGCGTCGCGGCCACGAATTCGGAAAGAATCTCCTCGTCCGAAATGTCGGAGTTGATCACGTACTGCAGGCCGTTCTCCAGCACGAAGCGGTCGAACCAGTCGGTGGTGAGCACCAGGGTTCGGGGAACCAGCACGCGCACTCCCTCACATTTGTCGTAGAGGTCGTATTTCTGCAGAATATGATTGAGGAACGCCAGGCCGCGGGCCTTTCCGCCAAGCGAGCCTTCTCCCAGACGGGCGAAACGGATGGCGTCGTTGTAGGTGTCCGGATTGAAGCGGGCCACCACGCCGAGTCCCTGGCTGATGCGGTAGTCGTGGATCGCGGTGACCACGGTTTCCCGGGCGTTGGGCGTATTCTTGAGGTTCAGCGGCTGGAGCTTCTTGCCTACGGAGAAGATACCGCGGGCAAGCAGCCATTTGCTGAGGTAGTTGGTGTCGAACAGCGCATAGAGCTGCTCCTGCGTTATGCCGCCTATGAGCTTCTCCACGCCGTACAGGTCGCTCGCCCTGGCCACCTCCTCCCCTGTCGAAGGCTCCTTCACGACGAAATCGCCGAAGCCGAAATTGGCTCCGATGTATTCCGACAGTTCGTGGGTGAGGGTTTTGGATTTCTTGACCACGAAGCCCACGCCGAGTTTCTCCGCCACTTCGTGCATACTCTCCTGCGAGCTCTGCATAAGGAATGGCATCTTGGGGTTGTCGGCCTTCACCAGACGGCAGAGGTCGATGCCAGCGTCGAGTTTTTCGCTCGAAGCCGGGTCGCCGCGGTGCAGCACGAAGCCGATGTCGGAGATTACTCCGAGGATATTGGTCTTGTAGCGTTCGTAGAGCGCCACCGCGTCGTCGTAGTTGGTCGCCATCAGGATTTTCGGGCGCGAGCGCTTGCGCATTATCTGCTGGTTCTCGTTGAGCGCGTCCTTGATGGCAGCCGAGTTCTGGTGAAGCACCAGGGTGTAGAGAAGAGGCAGATATGTGGAGTAGTAGCGCACCGAGTCCTCGACGAGAAGTATGGCCTGCACCCCGCTGCCGAGAATGTCGGCGTCGGCGTTCAGCCTGTCCTCGAGAAGCTTGATTATGGCGATGATGAGGTCCGTGGAGTTGTTCCAGCAGAAGACATAGTCGATGTTGGAACGGTCGCGGTCCTCTATCTGACGGTAGAGTTCCTTGGAATAGGAAGTCAGAAGCACGACAGGAGTGTCGGGGGCGACCGCCTTGAGGCGGGCCGAAAAGTCGAACACGTCCACTTCGCCCACATTGTACATCGTAATGACGAGGTCGTAGTGGTAACCTTTATCTATCAGCGCCAGGGCGTCAACCGTGGTCTCGGCCCTGGTGATGGAAGGAGGATTGCTGAGGTTGAGCTCGCCGTACTCGTGGCTGATCTGCTCCTCGATGCGGCCGTCCTCCTCGAGGGAGTAGCTGTCGTAGTTGGAGCAGACGAGGAGAATGTGCCTGATGCGCACCCCCATCAGCGAAGAGTAATCCGTTGTCCTGTCGAGATTCTGCATAGCTTAAACGATTCCCTGGTCGACCATGGACCACGCGACCTTGATGAAGCCCGCGAGGTTGGCGCCCTTGACATAGTCGATGCTGCCGTCTTCCCTGGCTCCGTACTTCACGCAGGAGGCGTGGATGTCGGACATGATGCGGTGCAGTTGCTGGTCCACCTCTTCGGCAGTCCATTTCTGGCGGATGCTGTTCTGAGTCATTTCGAGTCCGGAAGTAGCCACGCCGCCGGCGTTGGAAGCTTTGCCCGGAGAATAGAGGATGCCTGCGTTCTGGAAGACCTCGATGGCTTCGGGAGTGGAAGGCATGTTGGCGCCTTCGGTCACGCAGATGCAGCCGTTGGCTACGAGAGTGCGGGCCGCGTCGCCATTGAGTTCGTTCTGGGTTGCGCAGGGCATCGCGATGTCGCACTTGACGCCCCAGGGCTTCTGCCCGCCGCCGAAATACTGCGCGGTGGGATACTTCTTGGCGTACTCGCTGATACGGCCGCGGAGCATATTCTTGAGCGTCATCACATACTGCCACTTCTCCTCGT
>JAGABD010000012.1 GCA_017614795.1 Bacteroidales bacterium | reverse complement strand
CATGCTCACCACGTGGCAGGCAGTACCGAGCGCATTGAGACCGGCTTTAATCCCGGAAACCGTCGCCGCTCCGATGCAAAGGCCGTCCACCGCAATGTATACTTCGGCGGCTCCACCGAATTTCCCCGCAATCCAATCGGGAATCGGCACCTGCTCCCTCACACGCATCTTGTGAAGTTCCACTCCGGTGCCATCCAGCTGCTGAACGGCCTGGATGAAGTAACGGGTATCTGTCCAGAGCCCCGCGTGGTCGAGGGTAACGACCACATCGCCGGCCTCGCCGGTAAAGCCCGTGAGCCATTCCACCTGCTTCCATCGTTCCGCGGGATATTCACTGCCGTGGGGGTCACCGCCGGTAAGCACCACCGCGTCCCAACCGTGGCTCCGCATCATCGTGCGAAGCGCTTCTATTCTGCCTGCAAAGACATTGTCCATATCTGCAAAGATAAAGATTTTATATCTTTGTTCCCGAAATGAAGATAGGGAATCTGGATTTGGGTGAAAGGCCGCTGCTGCTGGCGCCAATGGAGGATGTGACGGACCGTTCGTTCCGCATTCTCTGCCGCGAGCAGGGGGCCGATATGGTGTACACCGAGTTCGTACCGTCCGACGGGCTGGTGCGTGACGCGGTGAAGGCGCTTGACAAGATGCGCACCCTGCCCGAAGAAGCCCCTGTTGGCATCCAGATTTACGGTCATATTCCCGAAGCAATGGTAGATGCCGCTAGGATGGCGGATAAGGCGCAGGAGCTCGTGGGAGGCCATGGGGCCGATGTGATTGACATTAATTTCGGTTGCCCGGTAAGCAAGATTGCGGGCCGTGGCGCAGGCAGCGGAATGATGCGCGAACCCGACAAGATGGTGGCAATCACCAAGGCCATCGTGGAAGCAGTTCCAGATAAGCCTGTAACCGTCAAAACCCGCCTGGGCTGGGACGAATCTTCAAAGATTATCGTCGAACTGGCGGAGCGTCTGCAGGACGCCGGCATCAAGGCCCTGACCATTCACGGCCGCACCCGCTGCCAGATGTACAAGGGTTCCGCCGACTGGACTCTCATCGGAGAGGTCAAGCGCAATCCACGCATGCACATCCCCATCATCGGGAACGGCGACATCACCGACGGTCCCTCTGCAAAACGGGCTTTCGACGACTACGGGGTAGACGGCATAATGATAGCCCGCGCCAGCTTCGGCCATCCCTGGATCTTCCGGGAAATCAAGCACTTCCTTGCCCACGGAGAACCGATGCCGCCCCTCAGCGTTGCGGAGAAAGTGGCCCTCGCAAAGAGGCATCTCGCCCTGTCGCTTGCAGAGAAGGGAGAGCCCCGCGGCGTGTACGAAATGCGCCGTCATCTGAGCTGCTATTTCAAGGGATTGCCCGATTTCAAGGACACACGCATTCGGATGGTCACCACGCTGGATGTAGCCGAGCTATACGACATACTCGACTCAATAGCTGAAAGATGGTTTTAATGCTAAGATTCTTCGCTGCGCTCAGAATGACAGTGAAGAACGCCATCGTCAGTCCTCCGGATTGCGGAACTTGAACTCCAGGGCGCCGATGAGGCGGACAAGGTCCTTGGAAGGGCCCTCGAGGGTGAATCCGCCGAAATCCTTGACCATGGTTATGCGGTCCTCGAACATCCTGGTAAGGCGCAGGAGCGGGGAGCGTTTGCGGAAGGTGAGCACCTCTTCGCCGGGGACATCCGCCTTCTCGCTTTCGAGCACATACCCGCGGTCGTGCATCACGTCTATCACGCCTTGCTTCAGGTCGGCATACTCTCCGGGGAGCATCGCGCTGCGGCGCGTGAAACCCATCAGCGGATAGATGGCGGCGAAAACGGCGATGATGCCCGCTATCTGCCAGAGCGACTTCGCTCCGTTCTTGAAGATCTCGTCGACCGTGGTTCCCACGAAATTGAAAATCATCAGCACCGCGATGAAAATCGCGAGGATAACCGTCAGATAGACAAAATATTTCAGTACCCTTACAAAGTATTTCATAACCGGTTGAATTAGCGAATTCAAATATACGCAATTTTATTTCTATATTTGGGGAAATAAACAATACTATGGCAAAAGAAGATCCCCTTGAAAGAATCGCCCGCGAAGAAGCGGAACGCAAAGAAAACGGCGGACTGAAAGGCACCGTGTGGGTGCTCGTCATCATAGCGCTGGCCCTTGCAGGCGTGCTGGCATACGTCTGGATGCAGAAGAGCAACCTGGTAGGCGAACTCGAGACCGAGAAGCAGGAGCTCACCGAACAGATAGTCGCCCTGCAGAAGGACTACTCGTCGCTGTCCAGCGAATACGAATCGATCAACGCCCAGCTGGATTCCTCCCGCGAGGAAGTGTCGCAGCTCGTGGAGCGCATCAAGCGCACCCAGGCGGTCGACCGCGCGAAAATCCGCCAGTACGAGAAGGAACTCGGCACCCTCCGCAGCATAATGCGCAACTATATCGTGCAAATAGATTCCCTCAACACCCTCAACCACAAGCTTACGGCAGAGCGCGACGAAGCCCGCCGCGACGCCGAGGAGAAGGGACGCAGGAACGAGGAGCTCAGCGAGAAGGTCGAGAACCTTTCCAGCCGCATAGCGGTAGGCTCCGTCGTGAAGGCGCGCGGACTTTCGGCCCTTGCGTTCAACGGTTCCGACAAGAAGACCGACCGAAGCAGCCGCGTGGTAAGGATGGTGGTCACTATGACCCTGCTCGAAAACGAGCTCGCGGAGAAGGGCCCCATGCGCATCTATATCCGAGTCAAGGATCCCGAAGGAATACTCCTGCTGGACGGCACCAACGCCAGCTTCAACTTCGGAGGAGAAGCCCTTCCCGCTACCGCGTCCCGTGAAATCGACTATCAGGGACAGGATGTAGAGATCAGCGTGTACGTGAACAACACCGGCTCCTTCACCAAGGGCATCTACCAGGTCGAGGCATACTCCGTGCAGGGTCTGCTCGGCAAGACGGAAATCCTTCTCCGATAATGATTTACGTCCACGTCCCTTTCTGCAGAAGTTTCTGCACCTACTGCGATTTCTATTCGGAAACGGTTTGCAAGGGACGGGGTTCCGAGGCGGTGTTCGGCAAGTATGCCGACGAGCTCTGCGCCGAGATTGAAAGCAGGCGCTCCGAGATTGCCGCCACACTTGGACACAATACTTTATATATAGGAGGAGGCACGCCCAGCGTGCTTCCTCTTTCCGTTCTGGAACGAATAGTCGGCGTCCTGGGATACGGGCCCTACGAAGAGTTCACCTTGGAAGTGAACCCGGACGATGTACTTGAAAAGGGTTACGGATGGCTCGAGGGCCTCGCGCGGCTCGGCGTAACCCGCATCAGCATGGGCGTTCAGAGCCTCGACTACGGCATCCTGCGATGGATGAACCGACGCCACGACGCCGACGGTGCCCGCAAAGCCTTCAAGATGCTCCGACAGGCGCCTTTCGATGTGAGCGTGGACATAATCACGGGCGTTCCCGGGATGTCCGACGACTGTCTGGAAGCCACCTTGAAGGAGATTGTCGTCTGGAGGCCGGACCACATTTCCGCATACCAGCTGAGCATAGAAGATGGCAGCGCCCTCGCCGCCAGAATCGCCTCGGGGCAGGAGAAGGAAGCCCCGGAGGAGCAATGCCGGGCTCAGTACGAGATGGTCTGCCGAATGCTTGCCGACGCGGGTTACGTGCATTACGAGATATCCAACTGGGCCCTGCCGGGAAAGCGCAGCCTGCACAATTCAGCCTACTGGACCAGAAAACCTTACGTCGGACTCGGGCCCGGAGCCCATTCGCTTTCGCTGAATCCGGACTACCGCAGCTGGAACAGCCAGGTCCAAAGCGGCTGGACGCGGGAGGGAGAGAAATTGACGCCCGAGGAAATCCGCGAGGAGACAATTATGCTGGGGCTTCGCACCAAAGAGGGAATAGACATCGACGGCAGGCACGTCGCCATACCGGAAAGCGACTGGTTCGTCGCAGACGATATAATCAGCTCAATGATTTAGATGTTTCGCTGCGGCGTCGAGAGCGTCGTAGAAGTCGGGACCGAAGCGCTCGGTGAGCGGGCCGCGAAGGAACTGGTAGGCCCGCACGCCCTCGCGGCGGCCCTTCTCGAAGGCCGGCGCGCAGATGTGCCAGCGGTGCAGATTGAGCGCGAGGCCCCCGCCGGTCAGTTTCGTAACCCGGATGGGATACAGCGAGCAGGAAACAGGTTTCGTGCAACCCGCCTTCTCGATGGCGCAGAGCAGCGAATCGCCGGAACGGGCGCAATAGGCGCAAGCCTCTGAACCGGGGACCAGAGTGGTGACCAGATCGCCCTCGCGGTCCACCTCGAAAAAACCTTTTTCGGCCACGGCGGCACGGCCTTCTTCATCCATCAGCGAGCAATACTTCGGATACTCGCGTTCCAGGCCTTCAAGTTCGCCTTCCTCCAGCGGAGCCCCGCTGTCGCCCACTATGCAGCAGGCTCCCTTGCACACGGGATAGTCGCAGGCGAAATACTCGCAGACCACATCCTCGCTCACAAGGATGCCGTCTATCTCGATTATGGTTCCGAATTCGCCTGGCACGGGCTATTTGACTACGTATTCCACCCTGCTGCCGGTGCAGAGCGCCTTGATTATATCCATCACGTCCGCCGCCGTGACGAACGAAACGTGCTCCTGGTAGTTCGACACGAAATCCTTTCCCTCGGAGTTTCGAAGCAACACCGACTGCACCATATTCGCAGGTATCTTGTTCTCGCTTGCTATTTCGTCCGAAACCATCTGCTTGTAACCCGCGAGGTCGGTGGAATTGATGCTTCGCGAAGATACCGACGCCAAGGCGTTGCGCACAGCGGCCAGTCCGGAATAGGGATCCGCCGGAGCCACTCCCTCGGGCAGGCCGTCGGGATTGCAGGCCTTGCACCTGATGTACACTCCCATCCTGTTTTCGGGGAACAATAGCATCGACGGCTTTACCTCGGCCTCCATGCCAATATCCGCCATATGGGCGACGACTTCCTTCCGGATTGCAGCCACCGCTGCGCGGAACGCTATGTAGGAATCCATCGTATACGGCCTCAGAGTCGCCAGAGAAACGTTCACTTCGCGCAGGGCCTCGTTTCCGCCGGGGGCGTCAACGAAATACGTGGAGGTTCCCGAGCCGGGCAGGTATTTCACCTTCGGCCGGACGGCGTAGCTGCCGGATGTTATGAATGCGCCGAGATAGCGCGTCAGAATCTTCTGGATGGACTCTTCTTCGAACTGCCCGATTATCACCAGAACTCCGTCGTTCGCCTTGGAGAACTGCCTGGTCACATACTGTTCGACGCGCTGCGGCAGGTCGTCGCGGAGGTATGCGACGTTCTTGGTCTCGGGATACTGGTAGGTCGGGCACATTATGCTGTCCATAACCGCCCTCAACGCCGCCGGCTCAAGCTTTCCGCACTCCTGGCGGAGCGATTCGCCGCTGCGGTAGTAAGGCATCGCCGAAGGGTTGATGCTGCGGTCGCGCATAAGCGAAACCAGCGCCTTGAAGAGCAGATGGATCTTGTCCACCGGGGCCCTTCCGGAGATGCGCATGTCCGCCAGGCTCACCTTTGAATCGAAGATTATTCCATTGGCTTCCAGCATGTTGCGGAAGTCGAGATAGTTCATTCCGCCGATGTTGTAAAGGCGGAGCATATCCTCCACGAAAGCGCTTTCGCCATAGGCCAGGCCGGGCACGTCTGCGCAACCTCCCTTGAGCATCAGCGCGTAGTGGAACTCTCCCTTGCTTCCAGCCTTCTTGAAGATCACCTTCATTCCGTTGGAGAAGGTCCAGACGCTGCCGCCGGTGACGGGTTCCTTCGTGGTGGACTTGATCTTCACCTTGTGTCCGCGGGGGCGGAGGAGCGTGAGGGTATCGGCATAATGCACGTGGTAGGAGACATCCTCCCTGGGTTTCGCAGCCGCTGCCCGCCACGAACTGTCGAAGGCCTCAAGCACGCCGGGAACATCTCCCGAAGGGGTCTCGAGCCTGATGGTAAGCGCCTTGCGGGGGTCGAGCACCGCCGAAGCGAAGCTGTTGAAGAGCGCAAGCTCGCGTTCGGGGGCTATCTTGCGGCCGATGAGAAAATCTCCCACCGAGGAATAGCTCGCGAGGTTGGAGCCAAGCAGATACGAGGCGATGCATCTGCGCACATACTCCCTGTTGCTCACGTCGATGCGCCTCGCCTGCACTCCGGCCTCGGTCATAATGCGGTCCTTGGCGTCCTTGAACTCGTCCGCCGCGGCCCCGTGGGTGTCGATGTCCGCAAGTATCGCTGCAAGTTTTCCCGTGGCTTCGCGCAGTTTCGCTACGTCGGTCACTATGCTCAGGCGATGGTGCTCGTCGGAATCCGACATCGAGCTGTCGAAGAACTCGTACCTGACGTCGCCGAGCGGTATGCCGTCCATCAAAAAGCCCCTCTGCACGCGCTTGCAGAGCAGGTAGCCCATTTCCTGGGCGAAGATGTCCGTCACCAGCACCTGGGGTGTGTTCATCTTGTTCTTCGGGGTGCGGGGCGCGGAATAATCCACGGTGAGAGTCGCCGCGTTCCTGCATCCGTTGGCACTCTGCTCGAGCACGGGCTCATCCGAAGGAGTCCATTCATAGCCGTAGGGCTGGCGTACCGGCTGCACCTTGGGGATGTTGAGCGAAAGCACGTAGAGGCGGTCCTTCATCACCGCGAGATTGTATTCGCCGCTGACTATTATCGCCTGTTCGGAGGAATATGTCGACGCGATGTCGAAGATCAGAAGAAGGGTGGAATCCAGCGCGTGCGAATCAAAGGTCGGGACGTTCTCGAAGTTGTAGATCGTAGCGCCGTCGCGGCACACCGCGTAACCATCTCTCGTATACCCTATCCCCTTGGATGCCAGGAACTTGTAGGGCGCCTTGCCGGGGAAGTGGGGAAGGCTCGCCAGGTTGCGCGCCGCCACCACCGGAGAGAGGGCTCCTTTCTGCACCAGGGCGAAATTGGCATAGCCTTTGGAAGAAGAGTTGGTGACAAGGTAATATGAAATGCCGTCCGGAAGCTTCCCGACATTGATTTCGGGTGCCCTTTTAAGGGTCGGAAGCCCCTGCGCGAAGACCTGCAGAGCCACGAAGGACAGCAGAAAAACGAGGAAATATTTTATCGAATCGCGCTTCATAATACCTTGGCTTGCAAAATTACAATAAAAATTGCTATTTTTGCCATTCGTATTGTTTAAGTAAATAGTCTGAGAGATGAAAAAATTGATGCTGACCGTCTTTGCCGCAATCGTCGCAACCGCGATGGTTTCCGCGCAGGACATCAAGGTCCTTACCGAGACTTACAACAATGGGGCCACCGCCCTCTCGCTGGGCCAGAAGGCCGAAGCAATAGCCTATTTCCAGCAGGCGATCGAGCTTGCGAAGGCTCTGCCCGACAACGCTCCGGCACAGGAAATCGCAGAAAAGTGCAACGAGCACATTCCCATAGTGCAGTTCTCAATAGCGAAGGATTTCGTCAACGCGGCCGATTATGACAACGCGGTCGCCGAACTGAAGAAGACCATCGAGACCGCACAGGCTTTCAAGGACGAGACTACCGCCACCGAAGCCAAGGACCTGATCCCTCAGGTTCTTATGCAGAAGGGCAACTCGCTTCTCCAGGCCAAGGATTTCGCCGCCGCCGCTGACGCTTACAAGGCAGTGGTCGAGGCCAATCCCGCCAACGGACTCGCATATCTCCGCCTCGGTTCCGCCCTCAACGCCGCCGGCGACAAGGAAGGAGCAGTGGACGCTTTCCTGAAAGCTGTCGAGAACGGACAGGAGAAGGCCGCCAACAAGCAGCTCAGCACCTTCTACCTGAAGGAAGCCGCAGCCGACCTCAAGGCCAAGAAGCCCGCTGACGCGGTAGCCAACGCTCTCAAGTCCAACGAATACCTCGAGAACGCCAAGGCTCTGCAGATTGCAGGTCAGGCCAGCCAGATCCAGGGCAAGAACGCCGACGCCATCCAGTACTTCGACAAGTACCTCGAGCTTGCTCCTACCGCGAGCAACGCCGGACAGATCGCCTTCACCATCGGCGCCATCTACCAGAAGCAGGGCAACAACGCCAAGGCAAAGGAATACTATCAGAAGGCCGTGGGCGACCCCAAATTCGGAGTACAGGCCCAGGAACTGCTGAAGAACCTCAAGTAAATGGGGTATCTCGAACTGCTGGCTCCCGCCAGGAACGCTGACATCGGCATCGCGTCAATCGACTGCGGTGCCGATGCCGTATATATTGCGGGGCCGGCATTCGGCGCACGCAAGGATGCCGGCAACAGCGTGGAGGATATCGCAAGGCTTTGCGAATACGCCCACCGCTTCGGGGCCCGCATCTTCGTGACAGTCAACATAATTCTTCGGGACGACGAACTGCCCGCGGTCCACGCGTTCATGCTGGAGGCCCAGAAGGCCGGAGCGGACGCCTTCATCATCCGCGACCTGCGAATCTGCGGGTGGAAGGACATCACGGTGCCCCTTCACGCCTCCACGCAATGCGCCATCCGCGATGTGGAATCGGCACGTCGCTGCGAAGAGGCCGGTTGCTCCCGAATCGTGCTCGAAAGGGAACTCAGCCTCGCTCAAATCAAGGAGATATGCGCCGCCGTGAAATGCGAAGTCGAGTGCTTCGTGCACGGCGCCCTCTGCGTCGGCTACAGCGGGGAATGCCGCCTGTCGGAATACCTCAACGGGCGAAGCGCCGACCGCGGCGAATGCGTCCAGGCCTGCCGTTCGCTATACGACCTGGTGGACGAAAACGGACACACGCTGGTGCGTGGCAAGGCACTTCTTTCGCTGCGCGACTTCGACCTTCACGACCGGCTGGAAGAACTGGCTTCCGCAGGAGTCTGCTCCTTCAAAATCGAGGGACGGCTCAAGAACATATCCTATGTCCGCAACATAACCCGGCTGTACTCCAAGGCGCTCGACGCGCTGGTGGATGCAAACCCGGAACGTTGGCGCAGGGCGTCTTTCGGAAAGGTGTCCGGAGGCTTCGAGCCCGACGAAGACAAAACCTTCACCCGCGGCTACACTTCCCTTTTCTTCGACGGCAAGCGCGGAAAGTGGTCCTCGATGGACGCTCCTAAGTCAATGGGAGAATGCGTCGGAACCGTCGCGAGCGTCAGGCGAGGCGGCAAGGCAATGACCGTCCGCGTGAAGGGCGGAGCGCAGTTCAACAACGGCGACGGCTTCGCTTTTGTAAGCGGCAACGCCATCGTGGGATTCCGCGCGGATACCGCCGGCGGGAACGAAATCTGCTGCAAAGACGTCCCGGAACTTCGCGAGGGCGTCACCCTGTACCGCAACGTCAACGCCGCTTTCGAGCGGGAACTCGAGCGCAACGCCTGCAGGCGGGAGATTGCCGTGACGCTGAACGTCCGCATATCCGGGGCCTTCACGATAGTGCTGGAAGCATCTACCGAGGACGGAAGAACCCTGTCGAGCAGCTACAAGGCCGATGTCGAGAAAGCGGAGAACCGCGAACGCGCCGAGGCGATGCTTCGCGAACAGCTCGGTAAGAGGGCTCTCCACTACAACTTCAAGGTCAGCGAAATCACCGCCGGAGCGTCCCTGCCCCTTCTCAGCGCCTCCACCATCAACAGTATGAGGCGTTTGCTGGCAGAGGATCTGGACCGGATGCCTTGCGGCACCGTACCGATGCAGGGATGCCGGATCAGGACTGGCGTGACGGATGCGGCGCCATCGTCATTTCCGGCCCTTTCGTCGTCATTGCAGGCTCCGACCGGCAATCTGCTGACGACCAAGTACTGCGTCAAGTATGAACTCGGTCTCTGCCCGAAACACCAGGGCGCGAAGCCCACAGGCAATCTATACCTCGTCAACAACGGCCGCAGGCTCGCGCTTCACTTCGACTGCAAGGCCTGCGAAATGAGCGTCACTCCCGTTCCCAATCCCTGATCTCCAGTCCGGGTATTTTGTCGAAGTGGCGGGTATTGTGTGTAACCAATACCATCTTTGATACAATAGCCGTCGCCGCTATCATCAAATCGAAATTCTCTACCGGAGTCCCCTGCTTCTCAAGTCGGGCCCTCAACGAACCGTATTCATCCAAAACTCCGGTTATCGGAATCACTTTGAAACTCTTCTTTATGAATTCTATTTCATGACGATGCTGTTCGTATCCCCCCTTGTGGGCTCCGGATATCAGTTCCGCCAGGGATATCTCGCTTATTGAGCAGTTTTCGAAACCGACATTCAGTATCTTGTTCCGAACCTCAGGGCTTCTTCTGGTCATAGAGATCAGCGTACAAGTGTCAAGCAGATATTTCATAGGTCTACGATTCCTCTTTCCAATTCGCTGTGGCGCATACTGTATATCTCATCTATTATTTCCCGTGTTTCACGCGGGTCGTCGTACCACCCGCCGCGGGAAATCGGGGCGAACGGGTCCTCGATGTCCTGAACCGAACCTATGACCAGCCTGGGGCCGTGAAGTTCCAAGCTCACTTCGTCCTTTTCTTTCAATGACATCTCTTTCAAGATCTTCGAGGGAATAATGATTCCAAGGCTGTTGCCGATCCTGGTAATTTTGCTGCGCATATCTTGATTTTCTATGATATGCCGCAAAGGTATTACAATTTCCACTATTTTCCAATATGTTATAACTTTATTCAAGGGCGAATGTGACCATCACATCGCCGAAGCGGCCGGAAACTTCCTTGTCCTGAGTGAAATAACTCGCGCTGAGCTGGCCTCGCCAGACTATGTCGTCGTTCTGCCGGTACGGGATGGACATCTCGAAACCGTAGGACTTCGACTTTATCTTCACGGTGGCGGAGCAGTTCCAGGTGGTCGACTTGCCGCCGTCGTCTTCGATTATGAGGAAAGCCAGCTTGTCCAGCTGCTCCGTAAAATCCGACGCCAGGATGGCCTGGAACGGGACTTCTTCGCCCAGATACTTGCGCTTCACCACTATCACTAGGTCGGTGATGGACGGAGTGTAGTACTGCAGGTCGTTCTCCACCGCCGCCTTGAAACCCTTGACGGCGCCGCACTTCACCCAGAATTCGGAAGCGCCCGCGAACCAGGAATCGTAGTTGCGCAGCATCGTGAAACTCTTGAGGTAAAGGTTGCGCACCTTGCCCGCCGACCTGGGGGATAGATCCCTTGGCGTTTCGTCGTCCATAGTGAGTTCCAGCGGAGTCATAGCGCTGTCGTCGTTGCTGTTCACCACCCAGACGGGACGGCTCTTCGCCAAATTCTCGTCCACATACACCGAATCGACCACTATGAGGCCGTCGGCGCCGCGGGCCAGCATATAGCCATAGTTGGACTCGGCGCCATAACCCGGATCGAAGGTG
Organism: Bacteroidales bacterium; assembly: GCA_017614795.1. The sequence continues at coordinate 25,878 of JAGABD010000012.1, read as the reverse complement.
ATTACGGGGAAAGTCTCGCCGTCCCAGTCCTCCGAATACGGCCAGTAGATCTGCATTTCGGAAGAAGCCAGGGCGTCGATGCAGGCCTGCACCCCGTCTTCCCCGTCGGCCTTGCTCTTCGCCGCCTTCTGCGCGGAGGGGTTCGAAGCGAAATACTCCTCGATGAGATTTCTCAGCGGGTTGCTGAAAGAAGAACGCACCGCCGCCCTGGTGGAGGCGTCGTCGCCCACGCCCGCACCGGGGTCGGTGAGCAGGTCGCGCATCATATACTCCTCGTCATAACCGTTTCCGGAAGACGAACTGACGGCGGTGTGCACCTCTTCGAGATGGGCGCTTTCCATAGGGAGGGCCGAAAGCATCACGGCCACGTCCTTCAGGGTGAAGGCGGAAGACTCGACCGTCGCCTGCGTACGGGACGGCGTAGAATCTTTGGTGCAGGATCCCGGAAGTGCCGTCAGCGCCAGGGCCCCGACAATCGCGAACGAATCGCGGAATAAACGAATCTTGTCCATATCGCATTTTTCTTGCAAAGTGAACAAGAATTATCCGCTTGTAAAAAAATGTAAGCGCTTACATTGAAACCGCCGGGCAGAACACCTTGAGAGGGCGGAGTTAAGTTTTCTTTTTAAGACTGACCTTCGAGGTTTTCGAAGGCTACGAAGCGCGATTTGCCCGCGAAGTCCTCGACCAGACGCACGTTCCGGAAGCTCTTGAATACCGCGAGCGACTCGGGGCCGAGGTCCTCGTTGATTTCCACGATGCCGAATCCGCCCTGCCGGAGCAGCCTGCGGGCCCACACGGCAATCGCCTTATGGAACGCCAGCGGGTCGCTTTCGGGAGCGAACAGCGCCACTTCTGGCTCCCAGTCCAGCACGTTCGGCCGCATAAACTTTTTCTCGGGCAATGTAATGTACGGCGGATTGGCCGTCAGAATATCGCACTGCGGGAACGGCGTGTCGAAATCCAGAATGTCTCCCTTCATGAATGTCGGCCTCACCACCCCCTTCGGCAACCTTCTGAACTGGCTCCTGGCCAGAGCCAAAGCATCCTCGGAAATATCTGCCCCCGTCACTACCGCACCCGGCAACTCATACGCCAAACTCCAGGCGATACACCCGCTCCCGGTACATAAATCTAATACTTGCAAAGTGGCGGCAGCACTGGCTCCTGAGGGACGTGCCACCCGCGGCACGGAAGCGGGGGGACCACCTTTGGTGGTGGGGTGAGGCTCTGCCGAACTCCCGAAGGGGCTAGTGCTGCCGCCACCCCGGCGAGATACGACTTCTTCTACGAGAAGTTCGGTTTCGATGCGGGGAATGAGGGCGCGGGGGTCGGTCTTGAAGATGCGGCCGCGGAATTCGGTGTAGCCGAGGATGTACTGGATGGGTTCGCCTGCTGCGAGGCGCGCCAGGTCATCTTGCAGGCCGGGGAGTTCATCATCGGGCACGACTGTCCCGGGCTCGACGACGTGGGTCCACGACATCACCCCCAGCCTCTCCTGGCAAAGCATCAGCACCAGGCTGCGCGCCTCAGCCTCGGGATACAGTTCGCCCAGCGCCTTTACGCCGCGCCTTATTAAATCTTTAATAAGCACTAACCGTTTTCGATGATATCGGAGAGGAAATCGGTCATATCGAGGCCGGCCGCGCGCACCATCTTGGGAACGAGCGAAGCGCTGGTCATTCCCGGTATCGTATTGACCTCTAGGAAGTACAGCCCGTCTTCGGCGAGGATGTAGTCCATTCGCACAACGCCGGAGCAATCCAGGTTGTCGTAGATGTGGGCGGTCGTCTCCTGCACCAGCTTCACGATTTCGGGAGTGGCGTCGGCGGGGCAGACCTCGCGGCTGTGGCCGTTGTACTTGGCGTCGTAGTCGAAATACTCGTTGTCCGAAAGTATCTCGATGATGGGCAGCGTATGCACCACGCCTCCGGTGCGGTACGCGGCACAGGTCAACTCGCGTCCGTGGATTCCCTGCTCGACGAGGACGGTCGGACCCTCGGAGAAGGCGTACTTCACCGCGGTGGCTACTCCGGAGGGATCCTTCACCATGGTGACGCCGAAGCTCGAACCGCCGATTGTGGGCTTCACGAACACGGGGAACTTGAGCTTGCCCGCAATCTGCCCGGCGAAAGCATCGATGTCGGCGCCCTTGTGCACGAAGGCGTCGGGAGCGCACTTGACTATGCCGAGGTCGCGGATGTAGCTTTTGCAGGCATACTTGTCAAAGGCGATGGCGGAAACGGAAGAGGAGCAGGAGCTGAACGGGATGCCGAGCATCTCGAAATAGCCCTGCAGCTGTCCGCTCTCGCCCGGAGCGCCGTGCTGCATAATGTACACATAGTCGAAGTTGACCTTCTCGCCGAGGACATTGACCGAGAAATCGGTCTTGTCCACCTCGGGGCGGGAGCCTTCGGGGAGAGGGACGCGCATGGCATCCTTCTTCTTGTAAGCCACGAGCTGCCAGCGTCCGAAACGGGCGAAGATCTCGTAGATGTCGTACTTGTAGCCGTCGATGCGGGAAGCGGTGAACTCACCGCTGCGGCAAGCGACCTCCCACTCGGAGGAATCGCTTCCGTATACTACCGCGATTGTCTTGTATGCTGCCATTATTCGAAATAATAATCTTCAGATTGCTGTTCACCGGAGCCTTCGTCCATATCGCCGCCCGAGCACGCCAGGTTCGGGAAGAAGCCCGAAGGTCCGACGAATGCTTCGGTGTCGGTGATTCCGAGGGTGCCGTCCTCGATGCACTTCTTCATAAAATCTCCCCAGATGGGCAGGGCCATGTTGGCGCCGCTGCCCAGGGCGATGGAATTGAAGTGGATCTGCCTGTCCTCGCCTCCTACCCAGGCTCCTGCGGTAATGACCGGGGTGTATCCGATGAACCAACCGTCGGAGTTGTCGTTGGTGGTTCCCGTCTTGCCGGCTATCTCGCCCTTGAACTTGTATTTAGCGCGAAGGTTGAAGCCCGTACCGTGGTTGATGACTCCCTGCATCAGGTTCACCATAAGGTAGGCGGTGTGGTCGCCGATGGCCTCGCGCTTCTTGTTGGTGAACTCGGCGAGCACGTTGCCCTGGTTGTCCTCTATGCGCGTTACATATATAGGCGACACGTACACGCCCGCGGACGGGAAGGTGTTGTAGGCGTTGACCATCTCGTAGAGGGCGATGTCGGCGGGGCCGACGCAAAGCGAATAGACCTCGTCCAGATGCGAGCTCACGCCCATCCTGTGCATCATCTCCACCATCGCCGCGGGACCGAACTGCTTCATCAGGTAGGCGGAGATGTTGTTGGAAGAGTGGGTGAGGCCCCATTTCAGGGTGACGGTCTTGCCGATCCATTCGTCCTTGTCGGTGGAACGGGGCGTCCAGTCGGTGCCGTCGCCGGCGATGAAGGACTGCGGCACGTTCACCACCTTGTCGCAGGGGCTCATGCCCTCCTGCATCGCAAGCGTGTAGAGGAACGGCTTGATGGTCGAACCCACCTGGCGCTTGCCCTGGCGGACGTTGTCATACTTGAAGTAGCGGTAGTTCGGTCCGCCTACGTAGGCCTTGATATGCCCGGTGTTCGGCTGCACGGCCACGAAGCCGGCGCGAAGGATGCTCTTGTAATAGAGGATGGAGTCGTTGGGCGTCATCACGGTGTCGAGATAGCCCTTCTTGTTCCAGGCGAAGATGCGCATCTTCACGGGCTTCTTGAAGGACTCCAGAATCTCGGCCTCGGGAACTCCGGCCTTTGCCTGGGTGCGATAGCGCTCGCTCCACTTGCGGGCGTTGCTCATCAGACGGTCGCGCACCGCCTTCTCGGTATCCGACGCGAAGGGAGGATAGCGCTTCCACTTGATCTCCCTGTTGAAGGCGGGCTGCAGACGCTTGCCCAGATGGTTCGCCACGGCCTCCTCCGCATACTGCTGCATCTTGTAGTTGATGGTGGTATAGATGCGAAGGCCGTCGCGGTCGAGGTCGTAGCGCTCGCCCGAAGGCTTCTTGTTCTTGTTCAGCCAGCCGTAGAGGTTGTCGTCGCGCCAGCGGAGCGAATCGGCGGTGTAGTCCTCGGGGTACTGGTAGTCGCTGCGGCGGGGCTTCTTGGCGTTCATGTCGCGGCGGAGCATGTCACGGAAATACGGCGCGAGTCCGGCGTTGTGGTCCAGCACACGGTAGTGCAGGTCGATGGGCAGGGCCGAGAGGGAGTCGGCCTGATGCCTTGTGAGATAGCCGTTTTTGCGCATTCGGCCTATCACGAAGTTGCGGCGGGCAAGGCTCTTCTCGGGGTTGAGCACCGGGTTGTACCTCGTGGGCTTGTTCACCATGCCGATGAGCGTAGCGGCCTCCTCCACCGTCAGGTCGGCGGGCTCCTTGTCGAAGAAGGTCTCCGACGCCGCCTTCACGCCGAAAGCGTTGCTTCCGAAGAAGATGGAGTTGAGGTACATGTCGATTATCTCGTCCTTGGTGTAGTTGCGCTCGAGCTTCACCGCGGTAATCCATTCCTTGAGCTTGATCCACACCATACGGAACTTGCCGCCCTGCTCGCCTCGGGGGTAGAGGGTCTTGGCGAGCTGCTGGGTGATGGTGGAACCGCCGCCCTGGCTGCTGTCGTGCATAAGGAGGGTCTTCACCGCCACACGGCCGAGACCGCGGGTGTCTACGCCGGAGTGCTTGCGGAAGCGGACGTCCTCAGTGGAGATGGCCGCCGCCACGAGATTCGGGGAGAGGTCCTCGAAGCTGACGTAGGTGCGGTTCTCTATATGGAAAGTGGTGAGAAGTTCGCCGCCTTCGGCTATCACGTGGGTCGCGAGTTTGCTGTCCGGATGCTCCAGTTCCTCGAAGGAAGGAATCTTTGCGAACAGCCACACGATGAACAGCAGAAGGAACACCAGCACGAACGGCGCGGCGAACAGAAGCCAGAAAATGCGGATTATTTTTTTCTTGGTTGCTATCTCCATTTTTTTAATCTTCGATTAGTCTACAAATGTAAAAAAAATACACTTACAATTTTTGAAAATTCCGGACTTTGTATGTTACTTTGCACACGTAATTGAAAAACTTTCGCCGAAATGAAGGGTAATCTGATAATAGTGGAGTCGCCTACCAAGGCCAAGGAAATCACCCATTTTCTGAAGAACGAAACCGAGCCGTACAAGGTGGTTTCGAGCCGTGGGCATATCCGCGACCTGAACGAAAAGAGCCTGAGCGTGGACGTCGATCACGGCTTCGCGCCCAAGTACGAGATACCGGCCGACAAGAGGCGCACGGTCGCCGAACTCAAGGCTCTTGCGGCTGACGCGGGCACCGTATATCTCGCTGCCGACCCCGACCGTGAAGGGGAAGCCATCGCCTGGCACATAAAGGACACTCTCGGCCTCGACCCCGCAAGGACTAGGCGCATCACTTATCAGGAAATCACCAAGAACGCCATACTCGAAGCGCTCAAGAATCCCCGCGACATCGATATGAACCTCGTCAACGCCCAGCAGGCGCGAAGGGTTCTCGACCGTCTGATCGGGTTCGAGCTCTCTCCTATATTATGGAAGAAGATAAACCGCGGCCTTTCGGCCGGAAGGGTGCAGAGCGTGGCGCTCAGGCTGGTGGTGGACAAGGAGCGCGAAATCCAGGCGTTCACGCCGGAAGCGTTCTACCGCACCGGAGCCGTCTTCTCCACGGGAGATGCGAGATTCCGCAGCACCCTCGAGCAGAAGTTTTCCAACATCGACGACGCCCGCGCCTTCCTCGAGGGATGCGTAGGAGCGAGTTTCAAGGTCGAGGCGATAGAAAAGAAGGATGCGGTCCGCTGGCCCGCGGCGCCTTTCACCACCTCCACCCTCCAGCAGGAGGCATCCCGCAAACTGCGTTTCAGCGTAAGCCAGACTATGAGGGTTGCGCAGAGCCTGTACGAAAGGGGTATCATCACCTATATGCGTACCGACTCCACCAACCTCTCGGCCCTCGCCATCGGCGCAGCGAAGAAATACATCACCGAGCATTACGGAGAGCAGTATTCGCATCCCCGCAACTACCAGACACATTCGAAGGGAGCGCAGGAAGCCCACGAGGCCATCCGCCCCACCTTCATCGACAACGACCGCGACCTCAAGCTCTCCGCGCAGGAAAAAGCCCTCTACGACCTTATCTGGCGCCGTACGGTGGCATCGCAGATGAGCGAGGCGAAGATGCTTAACACCGACGTCACCATCGGCATAAACACCAGGCCGGAGAAATTCCATACCCAGGCTTCGCAGATACTTTTCGACGGCTTCCTCAAGGTTTACCTCGAAGGCACCGACGACGAAGTGCAGGACGATTTCGAGATAATTCCCAACATCGAAACCGGCACCGAGCTGCAGCTGATGGAACTGTCCTCAGAGTGCAAGTTCACCCGCGCGCCGTTCCGCTACAGCGAGGCCACCCTCATCCGCAAGCTCGAAGAGCTCGGCATCGGACGCCCGTCCACATACTCCCCTACGATCTCCACCCTCACCAGCGGCCGCGGCTATCTGACCAAGGGCAACAAGGAAGGGGAGAAGGTGCAGGTCACGAACCTCGCGCTCAAGAAGGGCGTCGTAGTCAGCTCGGGCAAGACGGAAGTCGTGGGAGAAGAGCGCGGCAAGCTGCTGCCCCAGGACATCGGCATCATAGTGTGCGACTACCTCGTGGAGAATTTCCCGGGCATTATGGACTACAACCACACCGCCACGGTGGAGGAGAACCTCGACAAGATCGCCGAAGGCAAGCTCGAGTGGGTGGAGTATCTCGGCAAGATATATCCTCCTTTCCACAAGGAAGTGGAGCTCAGGATGAACGACGGGCAGTACAACAACATCCAGCGCGAACTGGGCGTCGACCCGGCGGACGGCCTGCCCATCGTGGTGAAATACGGTCAGTACGGCCCCTATGTGCAGAAGGGAGAAGGCGAGGGCAAGCGTTTCGCCAGCCTCGGCAAGGGACAGCTCATCGAGACGGTAACCCTCGAAGAAGCGATCAAGCTCCTGGCCCTGCCCCGCACCGTGGGCGAGTTCGAAGGCAAGGAGATCGTGGCGAGCAAGGGCAAGTACGGCCCCTATCTCCGCTACGACGGCAAGTTCATCTCTCTGCCGAAATATGCAAATCCTTCCGAGATAGGCCTCGCGGAGTGCATAAAGATAATCCAGGCCCAGGCGTCGGGAGCGGGGAACGCGGTCATCCAGGAATGGAAGGACGCCGACGTCACCATCCTCAACGGACGCTTCGGCCCCTACATCAAGCACGCAGGCGCCAACTACAAGATCCCGCGCAAATCGATGGCTCCCAGGCTCACGCTGCAGCAGTGCCTTGAAATAATCAAATCATCCAAGAAATAAGCCATGGCAAAGTTGAAATTGGACAACATCGACAGGAAAATCCTTTATTTCCTTGTGAACGACGCCCGTATGCCCTACCTAGAAATAGCGAGGGAGTGCGGGGTTTCCGGAGCGGCCATCCACCAGAGGGTGCGCAAGCTCGAGGAGAACGGCATCATCACCGGTTCCCGCCTGCTCATCAAGCCCGCGGCCATCGGCCTCAACGTGTGCGCCTACATCAGCATCGTCGTCACCGAGTCCAACAAGAGCCCCGAGGTGATCGCGGCGCTCAAGCAGATTCCCGAGGTGGTCGAATGCCACTTCGTGACCGGCCGCTACACCCTGCTGGTCAAGGTCTACTGCCTCGACAACGACCACCTTATGGACGTCATTATGCACAAGTTGCGCGAAGTGCCCTACATCCAGAGCACCGATACGATGATTTCCCTCGAAGAGGTGTTCGAGCGTCAGGTCTGGGTGAAGGACAACGCCTTCAAGAAAGAGGGGCGTTCCTCAGCGAAGAAGAAGTAGATGCTCGGCGAAGGGGATATCCTCCGGAGTCGTTATCTTGATATTTTTCCTCTCTCCTTCGGCGAAGGTGAGGGGAATTTCTTTTGCGGCCGCCACGCTGGCGTCGTCGGTGAATTTCATATCGTAGGGCTGCCTGTAGGCCTCCTTGATATCTTCGGAGAGGAAGATCTGAGGGGTCTGCGCGGCGAGCAGCGTGCTGCGGTCGGGGTCCGGGCCCGCGGTGTTATGGAGCGTGTCCGTGACCTTGAGAACGGGGATCAGCGCCCTGATGCCGCGAGAGAGAGGCCTGCCGTCGGGGGTGAGGGCATTGCCGTCCGAAACTTGGGAGAAAAGCCCGCGCAGGAACTTCTTGTCCACGAGAGGCCTCACCCCGTCGTGAATCGCCACGATGGCGCCCGCGGGAACCTTCGCAAGGCCGTTCTTCACCGAATGGAAACGGGAGATGCCTCCGGCCACGAGCTTCTGGGGCACCGTGAAGCTGTACTTTACGCAGAGGTCCTTCCAGGCGGCGAACTGGTCCTTGGGAAGAACCGTTATCACTTCGATACCCGGAATCGCCTCCACGAAAGCCGTGATGGTGCGCTGGAGGATGGGTATTCCGCCGAGAAGCAGGAACTGCTTGGGGATTTCCGTCCCCATTCTGACTCCGCGCCCTCCGGCGACCACTATGACATACTTCTTCCTTTCCATATGGCAAAGGCAAAGATACGCTAATTTATCTTATCTTTGCACTCTATGAAACTGCATATAACATCCGAGACCGGAAGGTTGCGCGAGGTCGTGCTCGGCATACCGTATTCCAACGGTCCGGTTCCGACACTTGACGAGACCTTCGACAGCAAATCCTACGAATCCGTTGCGAACGGTGTGTATCCCGCCGAAAAGGACATAATCGACGAGATGGACGCCTTCCTGGCGGTGCTGCACAAATACGACGTGGCGGTGTACCGCCCCGAACTCGTGCCCGACTGCAACCAGGTGTTCGCCCGCGACGTGGGCTTCGTGATAGACGACAAGATAATCGTGTCCAACATCATTCCCGACCGCCAGGCCGAGATCGACGCATACGGCAGCATCTACAGCCGCATCCATTACAAGAACATCTACAACCTGCCCGAAACGGTGCACGTGGAAGGCGGCGACGTGATACTCTGGCACGACCACATCTTCCTCGGGCAGTACGATTTCGCCGATTATCCTTCGGTGAAGACAGCGCGCACCAACCGGCTCGCGGTCGATTACCTCAAGATGATCTTCCCCGACAAGAAGATAGTTCCCCTGAACCTCCGCAAGAACGACACCGACCCGCGCGACGGCATCCTGCACCTCGACTGCACCTTCATGCCGGTGGGCCGCGAAAAGGCCATCATCTACCGCGACGGCTTCATCAACCCCCGCGACGCGCAGCATCTGGTGGATCTTTTCGGACAGGAGAACGTCTTCGAGCTCACGCAGGACGAGATGTACTGGATGAACAGCAACGTCTTCTCGATTTCCGAGGACGTGGTGGTGACCGAAGAGCATTTCACCAGGCTCAACGAGCATCTGCGGAATGTCTGGGGAATGACGGTCGAGACCGTTCCCTACCGCGAAATATCCAAGATGGGCGGCCTTCTGCGCTGCTCGACACTTCCTTTAAGGCGCGACTGAAATGGATAAACTTGCGATGATAGCCTTCGGCGGAAACGCGCTGCTGCGCGCCGGGCAGAAAGGCACTTACGAAGAGCAGCTCGCCAATGTGCGGGACGCCTGCCGCCAGCTCTGCGGCCTGGCAAAACAGGGTTACGGCATAGTTATAGGCCACGGAAACGGGCCCCAGGTGGGCAACGCCCTGCTGCGCCACGACGCCGGAAAGCAGATTCACGGGCTCGAAGCGATGCCGATGGATTTCTGCGGCGCCGAAACCCAGGGCTCGATAGCGTACCTTATCGAGACCGGGCTCGAAAAAGAGCTTCACGCCGCCGGGCTGGACCGCCCCGTGGTGTCGCTGGTCACCCGAGTGGAGGTCGACGCAAACGACCCCGGCTTCGCCAACCCGACCAAACCGGTAGGTCCTTATTACCGGACAAAACCCGAAAGCGGGAATTACAGGGAGGACCCTCGGGGAAGAGGATGGCGCAAGGTGGTGGCAAGCCCCAAACCGTTGAAAATCAACAATATCGAAATAGTCAAGAAACTGGCTGAAGAAGGTTGCATAGTAGTGACTGTCGGCGGCGGCGGAATACCTGTCGTGAAGACATCCGAAGGCCACGACGGAGTGGAAGCCGTGATTGACAAGGACCTCGCCAGCGCCCTCGCGGCGATATGCATCGGGGCCGACGAATTCTACATCCTCACCGACGTGCCGAAGGTCTACATCAACTTCAACAAGCCCGGGCAGAAGGCACTCGACACGATGACCTTGGCCGAAGCCGAGGAGTATCTCGCCCAGGGCCAGTTCGCCGAAGGCTCGATGGCGCCGAAGGTGCGGGCGGGCATAAGGTTCGTGCGCGAAAGCGGACGGCAATGCATCATAACCGAGGCCGGAAAGCTTGGCGACTCGGCTTGCGGAACAAGAATAATCCCTTAATTATCAATAAAATGGCAGTAAATCTCAAGAAGCGCAGTTTTCTTAAACTGCTGGATTTCACACCCGAAGAAATAAGATATCTGCTCGACCTCGCGGCCGAGCTCAAGGCCGCCAAGAAGGCCGGCAGGGAAGTGCAGACGATGAAGGGCCGAAACATCGCCCTCATCTTCGAGAAGACCTCCACCCGCACCCGCTGCTCGTTCGAAGTGGCGGCGTACGACCAGGGCGCGCACGTCACCTATCTCGGCCCCACCGGTTCGCAGATCGGCATCAAGGAGTCGATGAAGGACACCGCCCGCGTGCTCGGACGCATGTACGACGGCATCGAGTACCGCGGTTTCGCCCAGAAGACGGTCGAGGAACTCGCCCAATACTCCGGAGTGCCGGTATGGAACGGCCTCACCAACGAATTCCACCCCACCCAGATACTTGCGGACTTCCTCACGATGCGCGAGCACGCCGGCAAGCCGCTGGAACAGGTCACCTACGCATATCTCGGCGACGCCCGCTACAATATGGGCAACTCGCTGCTGGTTGGCGGCGCGAAGATGGGCATGGACGTTCGCATCGTGGCTCCCAAGCCCCTCCAGCCCGCTCCCGAACTCGTGGCTACCTGCCGTGAAATAGCGAAGGAGACCGGCGCCCGCATCACCATCACCGACGACGTCGACGCAGGCGTGAAGGGCTGCGACTTCATCTACACCGACATATGGGTGTCGATGGGCGAGCCCGACGAGGTCTGGAAAGAGCGCATCGCGATGCTTCTGCCCTACCAGGTGAACGCTTCGCTGATGAAGCGCACCGGCAACCCCGACTGCAAGTTCATGCACTGCCTTCCTTCGTACCACAACCTCGAAACCCAGGCGGGCCGCGACGTCCACAAGAAGTTCGGCCTGGACGGCATCGAGGTTACCGAAGAGGTGTTCGAGAGCCCCGCGAGCATAGTGTTCGACGAGGCCGAGAACCGTATGCACACCATCAAGGCCGTGATGGTTGCCACTCTCGGCGACTAAACGCACAGAATGAACCGCTCCGGGGTCCTCGCCTTCATCTTTTCCGTGCTGGCGCTGATGGGAATCGCGTGGGCGGTTTTTCCGGCTTCCGGGGTAAGGATGGCGGGCAGGACCTGGCGTTTCCTGTCCCGAGAGGCCGACCTCGAGAAGATGTCGGAGGATGTCCCCGACGTCGAAGCTGCGATTCAGAGCATCAGCGAAGCGGATTCCGCGAGCCTCTCCTTCTGCCGCGAATTCATCCGCAGCAACCCCGCGAGAATCTATTTCCCCGGCGACGACTATACCTGGCTGGACGGCGTTTTCGAATCGTTCGAGACGGCTCTCCGCGACAGCGCCACCCGGCGCATCGCCTATTACGGCGACTCGCAGATCGAGATGGACCGAATGTCGATGAACCTTCGCACCGCTCTCCAGGAGCGTTTCGGAGGCAGCGGCACCGGCATCTTCCCCGCGATGAGCAACGTGCCGTCGGCATCCGTCTTCCATAATGCCGAAGGCAGCATCCTCCATTACACTATGTACGGCGATTCCACCACGAGGCGGGCGCCGCACAGGCGTTACGGGGTGATGGCGCAGTTCTGCGAGGTTCACGGTCCATCGGCTGTGACCTTCCGCGCCCCGGCCCAGCGCACCACGCCGGAAAACGTCCGCCAGTTCTCCAAGGTCAGCGTGCTTCTGGCGGCGAAGGCCGGTTACGGCATCCGCACGAAACTTCAGGTGGATACCTTCAAGCTGCTTCCTCAGACCGTACCGGCAGGGCAGAAGGGAGTGAGGCTGCTGTCGTGGGACCTCCCTCGTCCTGCCAAGAAGGGCACCATCCGTTTCGACGGAAAGGGAGAGGTCTACGGCATAATGCTGGATGACGCGGCAGGCGGAATCGCAGTGGACAATATGCCGCTGAGGGGCTCTTCGGGCACAGAATTCACCTCCATCGACAGGGCGTCCATAGGCGATGCCATACGGCTCGGGGACACCCGGCTGCTGATACTGCAGTTCGGCGGCAATTCGATGCCGTACCTTCGCAACGAAAAGCGCATCTCCGACTATATGGACCAGCTCCGCAGGCAGCTCGACTACCTGCACTCGGTGGCTCCGGACTCGAAGATTCTATTCATAGGACCTTCCGATATGTGCCGCGACTCCGACGGGCGCATCCTTTCCTACAAGCGCCTGCCCGAGGTGGTGGATTCCCTGCGAAACCTCGCGCTCAGCCACGGCGACGCCTACTGGGACATCTTCCATATTATGGGCGGCAGCGGCTCGATGAAGCAGTGGGTGGCGCACAACCCACCCCTCGCCGGGCAGGACTACGTCCACTTCACCCCTGCCGGAGCCGACATAATGGGCCGCAAACTTGCGGACGCGATATTGTTGTATTACGATCTGTACCGCCTGCGCCGGGAACTCGGCGGGGAGGCCGCGGATGAATTCCTGCGAAGCGAATGAGCAACGGCGAACTCATAATGGATTTCTGCCACCGCCTGTTCGGCTTCGACCAGGCCCATCCGCTGCTGTTCACGCAGTTCTGGTTCTGGGCCTTCCTCGCGCTGGTGTACGGGGGCTTCTCACTCATCCGCCGCGACAAGCTGCACATCCGCAATGCCTGGCTCTTCCTTTCGAGCCTCTGGTTCTACTACAAGACAAGCGGGGTGTTCCTGCTCCTGCTGCTGTTCGTCATCTGCTACAACTACATAGCCGCCAACCTGATGCCGCGCATCCGCCGGCAGGGATGGAAAGGGGCGCTCCTTACTCTCAGCGTGGCGGTGGATCTGCTGGTGCTGGGTTATTACAAGTACGCCTATTTCTTCGCCGACGCGGTGAACAGCCTGTTCGGGCTGGACCTGCGGGTGCGGGACGTCTTCACCGGCGGCAGCATCTTCCTGCCGGTAGGCATCTCCTTCTTCACCTTCCAGGCGATAAGCTATGTGGTGGACGTCAAGAAGGGCAAGGTCGCCCCGGTGCGGAACTTCCTCGATTTCGGCTTCTACCTGAGTTTCTTTCCGCAGCTCGTGGCAGGTCCCATCGTGCGCGCCCCCGAGTTCATCCCCCAGCTTCACAGGCCCTTCAATCTCAGCCGCCGCTGGTTCGGAATAGCCGTTTTCTGGATACTCAACGGCCTCGCCAAGAAACTGATACTCAGCGACTTCATAGCTGTCAACCTCTGCGACAGGGTATTTGAGAATCCGCTTCTCTACACCGGTTTCGAGAACCTATGCGCGCTGTTCTGCTATTCGCTGCAGGTCTACGCCGACTTCTCCGGCTACACCGACATAGCGACCGGCGTGGCGATGCTTCTGGGCTTCTGGCTGCCCCTCAACTTCAACTCTCCCTACAAGGCCACCAACGCCGGACAGTTCTGGAAGCGCTGGCACATTTCGCTCTCCAGCTGGCTGAAGGACTACCTCTACATCCCCCTCGGAGGCAACCGCAACGGCACCCCCGCCACCTGGATCTGCATAGGCGTCATCACCCTCATAGGAGTATTTCTGAGCGGCATGCCGATAGTGGGCGTCATCGTGGCTGTCATTGCCGTGGCGCTGGTGATTGCCGCCCGGCGTTCGCCCGAGAAGAAGCGCAAGATAGTGACCAACGTCAATTCGATGAACACGATGCTGCTGGGAGGTCTCTGGCACGGGGCGAGCTGGAATTTTATGATTTGGGGCGGCCTCAACGGCCTCGGGATGATAATCTACAAGTTCTGGAGTTCCTGGGGCAACCTGGCGCGGGTGCTCATCTCCGCCGGCGTCACCTTCGCGCTCTGGCTAGTAGCGCGCTATTTCCCCGCCCCCGTCTGGAACATCTTCTTCGTCTGGATGCTCATAACAACTCTCGGCGCGATAGTAAAATACGTTTTAAACTCAGAAATGAAGTGGTGGGCAGTGGCGCAGACCTTCGTCTTCATAACGTTTACGCGACTATTCTTCCGAAGCGGGTCGAACCTCGACCCGGCGATTGCCAATGAAACCGCCTGGAACACCGCCAAGAATATGATCGAGCGCATCGGAGGCGCCTGGGACCTGTCGCTGATTCCGGCTATGGCGAAGCAGCACGCGGCCGTGCTGACAGTCTTCGCGGTCGGCATGCTGGTGCACTGGCTGCCCGACAGGTTCAAGAGGCGCTATCGCATCTGGTTCTCGCGGATGCCCGTCGGCCTGATGCTCGCGGCGGTGCTGGTTGCCATCTTCATCATCTATCAGTTCATCACTGCGGGGCTGCAGAGTTTCATCTACTTCCAGTTCTAATGCTTGCATTAGTGCAGATTAATTTGCATATTTGTAAGTTAATCCGCACGATTATGAAACTGAGAACAATATCCTTCATTTCCCTGGCAATCGCCGCAATGGCGAGCCTTTCCTGCACAAAAGAACTCCGTGCAGCCAAGGGAGATTTCATCACCAAAACCCTTGAAGTAGGTTTCGAGGACAGCGAACCCGCGTCCAGGACCTATCTGGTCAACAACGCCCAAATACGCTGGAGTTCCAGCGGCACGGACAAGATCATCTATGTCTTCGACCAGGACAACAAGCGCTACGATTTCACCAGCACGGCAAGCTCGGCCTCGGCCACTCGCAGCTTCTCCTGCGACACCTGGCCCACCACAGCCAAGGTGAAGATGGTCCTCTGGTCCGGCAAGTCTTCTGCCAACGAGAAGTCTGTCCTCAACGGATGGACCCTTTCGGGAGAGAGTCTCGCTATCAAGACCACCCAGTCGCCTTCCATGAGCAGTTCCTTCGATGCCACCACAGGCATCGCCGTGATGAAGCCCGGCGACGCCAAGATGCGCTCAGTGCTCGGGTATCTCCGTTACAGCATAGGCAAGTTCCCGGACGGAAGCTCGGCTGCCATAAAGTCGGTCACCGTCTCCGCCGACGAGGATATGGCGGGCAAGATTACAATCGATTATTCCGGCAATGATCCTGTCGCCAGCCTCGTTCCGGGTGGTGGCGTCAAGAGCATCATCGCCAATACGCGCTACGCGAACAAGAACGGCGTCACTTACGAACCCGGCTATGTATACGTGGGCATGCTCCCCGGCACATACCATAACGTGAAGCTTACGATTACGGCATTCGCGGCGGATCCTACGACCAAGGATGCGGCTACTATCGAGCCCTTCACTGTCAGCCTGAACAACGACCTGGTGATTGTCCGCGGCAAGTTCACCGCCGTGGCGCACAACCTCCCCAACGTCAAGCCAGAGCCGGCGCAAGCGGATCCCTGGCCGAACGACCCCACCGCTTTCGACTACGGTTTGCAGCCCGGCGTTTCCCGCAGGGCATCGTACGACACGGAAGAGCTTGCGGACTATGGCGTGGCCAGCACTCCATCGGACAAGAGGCCCGTCAACCAGCCGGTAATCTCCAACAATGTCACTTACGGAGGGCCCGGACTTACCTTCTACGGCAACCGCATGGTATGCGAGAAGGTCAACTCCTGGAGCACGGATTATCCCAACGTGATTCCGGCAAACCGATACATCTCGTTCCGGATCAACAGGCCCGGCAGAATCAAGTTCTACGGAGCCCCCTGGGGTACCACCGTCCCCACTTTCTATCTTGCGATACTCAAAAAGGTCAACGGAGTAACCTCCACCGTACTCAAGACTTTGACTCCCACGGAGGTTGCGGATGCTTCTCAAACCGAGAACCGTACCGACTCCAATATCAATTCCGACGCCTGGGCAAAGTACTGGAACACGATTACCGTGTCGGAGGAGGATATCGCGGGCATCGACGAATCTGCTACCGTTTACCTGTACCATAGCGCCGTCCAGGTGCATTACTGGCCGTTCTACTGGACATCCGACGAGAGCAACCCCGTCAATCCCTCCAGCAAGAAGAAGTTCCTCCTGGCCAGCGACTCTGTCTGCCGGACCAACTCGCAGTCCGAGTACCCGAGGGCAGGCTGGGGCCAGAAACTGGCGGATACTCTCGGCAACAACGCCGAAGTGATGAACCTCGCGGTCGGCGGAAGAAGCACCAAGTCCTTCATAACCAACGGGCATTGGGCCGGACTCCTCAGCAGCTGCTATGCCGGAGACGTGGTGGTCATCGAATTCGGCATCAACGACAGCAGCTCCAATGCCGAAAAGCATACGGAGCTGGACGGAAGTTCCACCGAGGAGTACCAGGGCGTAGTAGTGGGCAACTTCCAGCCCAACCTCAAGAGGATGATTGCCGATGTTCAGGCCAAGGGAGCGATTCCCGTCCTCTGCACCACTACCAACAGCCGTTCTTTCTCCGGCAGCACGCCCAACGAGACCGTCCCCACGTATAACGCGGCCATTCGCAGCGTCGCCTCCGAGTTGGGAGTCGCGTTCATCGACGTCAACCTATATCACCGTCAGTGGCTCCAGAGCGTGGGATACGAGGGGTCCGAACCCTATTATGTGACCAATAAACTGGATGCGACGCAAAACGACAACACCCACATCACCCACGAAGGCGCCAAGGTAGTCGCCGGCATAGTCGGAGACCACCTCAAGGCCCTCGGCCTCTGGCAATAGAATAAAACGTTTGCACCAATGAAAAGAGCGATAGCGATTATTGCCCTTGCGTGCGGAATAATCGCGTGCAAGGGCCAGGGCGTCGAAGTGGACGCCTGTCTGCCCGCCGGCAACATAGTGTTCGAGAAGATGAGCGGCGACACCGTCTACGTGAGCCCGGACATCAGCCAGAACACCAAGGAATGGTTCTATTGGGCGATGCGCGTTCGCGGCGCCCAGGGCAAGACGCTGACTTTCCAGTTCCCCAAGAAATGGGTGGGAGCGCGCGGCGCCGTGGTGTCGCTGGACAAGGGCAAGACCTTCTTCTACAGCAACGACGGCGCAGGCAAGTCTTTCACCTGGACATTCGGGCCTAAGGACAAGGATGTCTACTTCTACGAGTGCATCCCCTATCTGCCCGAAAACTGGGAGAAGCTCCTCGCTTCGCTCGACAAGAATCTCTATCGTACCGGAGTGCTCTGCCCCAGCAGAAGCGGGAAAGACGTTCCCTTCGCGACCTTCGGACGCCTTGACGGCGGAGAGAAGTACCGCGTCGTGCTGACCGCCCGTCACCATTGCTCCGAGTCGGTGGCATCCTTCGTGATGGACGGCATCGCCCAGGCCTGCTGCGCCGACAGCGAAGCCGGAGCGTGGCTCAGGGAAAATGTGGAGATTTCCATCGTGCCCTTCGTGGACTACGACGGAGTGGTTAACGGCGAGCAGGGCAAGTTCCGCGCTCCCCACGACCACAACCGCGACTACGACCTCTTCCTCTATCCCGAAACCAAGGCCGTGTCTGAGCTTTATGCCGCCAAGAAGCCTCAGGCTATCATCGACATTCACGACCCCTGGATTTCCGGCCCTACCGAAGAGCGTATGTCCTGCCCTATGAGCAATCCCGAGATCGTGCCCGACAACGATGCCGAGGCGCTCTTCACCTCGCTTATGGAGCAGTACGCCAAGGGAATTCCCTATAGCGGAGCGAACAACGTGGAGTTCGGCACCAGGTGGAACACCAACAAGAACTACTCGCAGGGCCAGTCCTGCAGGATCTGGGCGATGCTTCATCTGCCCGCCGGGGTGCTGCATCTCTGCTGCTGCTTCGAAGTTCCCTTCGCCAATGCGGAAGGGGTAGAGGTTAACGAGAACAGCGCGCGGGAGTTCGGACGCAGCGTCGCCGACGCCCTCGTGGCCTGGTTCAAGCAAATGAATCTTCAGGAAGAATTATGGAAGTAATCCAGAGTTTCACCATCGACCATACGCATCTGAAGCCCGGCATATACGTCTCGCGCGTGGACAAAGGCTTCACCACCTTCGACCTTCGCATCACCGAGCCCAACAAGGAGCCCGCGGTGGCGCCGGCCGCCATCCACAGCCTCGAGCATCTTATGGCTACCTGGTTCCGCAATTCCGAAGCCAAGGAAGACGTGGTGTACGTTGGTCCGATGGGATGCCTCACCGGGATGTACATCATTATGACCGGAAATTACGGCGTGCAGGATATGCGCCGCCTCACCATCGAATGCCTGAAGTGGATCCTCACCCGGGACGAGGTGCCCGCAACCCGGCCCGAAGCCTGCGGCAACTATCTTCTGCACGACCTGCCGATGTGCAAATGGGAGAGCGCCCGCTACCTCGACCGCCTGCAGAACGACTTCCATTGCGAGTATACCAAACTACAGATAAAACTTGAAGACGGCAAAGTCTTCGCAGACGCATAATCGCATTATGAAATTCAAGTATTTGACCCTGGCCATTCTGGCCGCGACCGCACTGGTTATTTCCTGCGGGAAAGAAACCGGAGACGAAAAGCAGAAACAGGAGGAGCAGCAAAACGTCAACCCTCCCGTAGTGAAGCCTTACGAATGGCCGACCGATACCAGCGCTTTCGACAGCGGGCTCGCGCCCGGGGAAAGGGTGACGGGCAAGTACAACAAGACGGAATTGGGGATTGAAGGCAATGGCGAGCTCTCCGGCCCGGCCACCACACAAAAGGTCACTTACGGCGGCCCCGGCGTCTCCTATTACGGGAACAGGATGACGGTGAAAACAGTTTCATCGTACGACAAGAACTATCCGAATGTGATTCCGGCATCGCGCTACATATCCTTCAAGATCAACCGTCCCGGCAGCATCAAGTTCTATGGAGCGCCGGGAACCGCCACGAAGGCCACCTATTGTATCGCTTTGCTGACCAAGGTGAAAGGCGTGACAAGCGCGAAGATTGTCCACGAAATCTCTCCCGCGGAGCAGCCCGACGGTTCCGACTCGGCGAACCGCACCGACTCCAACATCTATTCAGAAAACTGGAAGAAATACTGGGTAACTCTCGACATTACCGCCGAGGACCTTGGCGAAATCGACGAGGCCGCAACAGTCTATATCTTCAATAAGAAAAACAGCGTCCATTACTGGCCCATCATCTGGATATCTTCCGAGAACAACCCGCCCGTCCCGGGGCGCAAGCCCAAGTTCCTGCTCGCCGGAGACTCCACCTGCACGATATACTCGGCAACCGATGTCCTGAAGGGCTGGGGACAATTCCTCGCCGATTCACTGGGAGGCGGAGCCAAGGTGACCAACCTTGCCGTGGGAGGCAGGAGCACCAAGTCCTTCATCACGGGAGGCAACTGGGAAGGACTGCTGGACGCCACAGTGAAGGACGACATCGTCATAATCCAGTTCGGCCATAACGACGCGAGTTCCGCAACCGACAGGCACACTGTTCTCGACGGCTCTTCCACCGAGGAGTTTCCCGAGGGTTCGGGAGTGATTGTCGGAAACTATCAGGACAACCTTGTCAGGATGGTGAACGATGTGAGGGCGAAGAACGCAGTTCCCGTGCTCTGCACCAGCATCAACACCCGTACGTTCGACAGCAGCGGAAACCCGACGAACTACTTTTCCGCCTATGTTCCCGCCATGCGCAGCGTCGCCACGGAAACCAACACCCTGCTGCTCGACCTCAACCTGATGACCTGCAACTGGCTCATATCTCTCGGGTCCAATAAGGACGAACGGCTTGCGGCGGCAGACCCGTATTACGTTACCAACAAGAAAGACGGCGACGACAACACCCACCTCACCGCCCTCGGCGCCCAGACAGTCGCCGGAATGGCGGCACGCGGCATCAAGGCGCTCGGCCTTTGGGAATAATACCTGATCGTTTATGAAAAAACTCGCGCTTATCATTGCGGTCCTGTCGTTGCTGGGAGCCTGCAGCAAGGAGAAAAAACCTGTCAAATCTGTCGAAAAGGATCCCGTCATTGCTGTCGACACCATCAAGCTCGACTGGCACGAGCTTGAAATGCATCCGCGCGACACGTTCCGCCTCGTGGCTACTATAGTGCCCGACAATGCTACGGCATCCGTCGAGTGGTTCTCCTCTTCCCCCGAATTCGCGTCGGTCGACAGTGGGGGTTTGGTTACGGCGAACGGCGAAGGCGCCGCGATCATCACCTGCCGGTCAGGTCAGGTCGAAGACACGTGCAGGGTAACGGTCACCAACGTTCCGGTGACAGCTGTGTCCATCGACCCCATCCTTGTTGTTTTGGCTGTGGGCGAAAGCATTCGGTTTACGGCCAAAGTCCTTCCGGAGAATGCGACGGACACAACCATCCAATGGTCCGTCGGATATGCGTCGGAAGACATTTTCAGGATGCAGGACGGCCTTGTCACGGCTCTTGGCCTCGGCGAGAATGAGATTACCGCCACAGCCGGCAATGGCATCTTTGCAAAGGCAACCATAAAGGTGGTAAACCAGAGCAATATCCTCAATCTGCCCTACACGGAAGATTTCGAATCCTTCGATGACTCCTCCATACGCTCAAGCTGGTATTTCATCGATGCTGACGGAGACGGCTGGGGATGGATGCACAATTTACCCGATCATAACGGCTATTACACCCACTCCGGGACAGGGGTCTTGACGAGTGCATCCTACGACAACATCGCCGGAGTCCTGACTCCCGACAACTGGGCCTTCACACCTCTCATCCATCTGGACTTGTCTGACAATCAACTGGTCTTCTGGGCTCTTCCTCAAGACGAAAGCTACGCTGGCGAGCACTATGCCGTTTACGTGACGGAGCAGATTTCCACGGAGAGTGCCACCAGGATTTTCGAAGGCAGGTTACACTGTACGCCCGATTTCATTTATTCGAACGCGTACGCCACCGGCAAATCCACTGTCGAAGCGGCCAATTCGCATTCATATGATCACGTCACCATCCCCATTCCGGAGCAGTTCAACGGCAAGAATGTTCACATAGCCTTCCGCCACTTCAAAGTGAGCGATATGTTCTGGCTTAACATCGACGATATCAGCGTCACATCGAACTCGCAGCTTTCGCCGGGAAGCGGCCAGACTCCCGATCCGACTCCCGATCCCGCCCCGTCGACTGCCGCAAACAGAAGAATCGGCAACAGTTTCAGAAAATAAGTTATGAGAAGATTCATCTCCATATTGGCGCTTGCGTTCGCGGGATTCGCCGCGATGATGGCCCAACCGAAGCCGGGCTCATTCGAACAGACCTGGAAGAAGGGCCCCGAGTGGCTGAAGAACGCTGTCATCTACCAGATTTATCCTTCTTCCTATAAGGATTCTGACGGCAACGGCATCGGCGACATTCCCGGCATCATCTCCAAGGTGGATTATATCGCAAAGCTCGGAGTCACCGCAATATGGATCAACCCCGTCTTCGCTTCGAGCTGGGTGGACGGCGGCTACGACGTCATCGACTTCTATCGGGTGGACCCCCGCTTCGGCACCAACAACGACCTGGTGGAACTGGTGCGCCAGTGCCACGAGCACGGAATAAAGGTGATGCTCGACCTCGTGGCGGGTCACACCTCCGACAAGCACCCCTGGTTCCTGCAGAGCTCCGAGGATACCAATCTCCGCTACTCCGACTACTACATCTGGAGCGACCGCCTGCCGGACGAAAAAGCGGAGAGGGAACTTGCGGAGATGCTCAGCGCGCCTGACTTCATGCAGAACACCCACGGGGAATGGATGAAGAGCGATTATCCCCGCAACAAATACTACCACAAGAACTTCTACGCCTGCCAGCCGTCGCTCAACTACGGTTTCGCCAATCCCGACCCGAACCATCCCTGGGAACAGTCGGTCGACGCCCCCGGGCCCCGCGCCGTGCGGCAGGAGATGAAGAACATAATGTCCTTCTGGTACGACAAGGGTGTGGACGGTTTCCGCGTGGACCTGGCCGCAACCCTGGTGAAGAACGATACCGACCACGCCGAAGTGCTGCGCTTCTGGCGCGAAATAAGGCAGTGGTCCGACGCCAACTACCCCGACCACGTGCTGATGGCCGAGTGGAACGACCCCAAGTACTGCCTCGCATCCGGCTTCAACGTGGACATGTGCCTCAACAACACCCCCAACGACAGCCGCCAGATGTACTTCGACCGCAAGCACCAGGCAAACGGAGGCGCATACTTCACCCTCAACGGCGGCAAGCCGTCCACGATGGACCTCTACGGCAATCCCTGGCCCGAGGAGAAGGTGGCCCGCGACGTGAAGCCCGCGGATATGCTGAAACTCTATTACGACAGCTTCACCGACGCCGTCGCCTGGACGAAGGACTGGGGCTATTTCGCGAACCTCACCGGCAACCACGACCATCTGCGCCTCAACACCGGCGACCGCAACAACCCCGACCAGCTGCGCGTAATGCTCTCCTGGGTTCTCACCACCCCTCTTCCCATACTTTATTACGGCGATGAAATCGGCATCCGCTCGCTCGTGGCTCTGCCCAACAAGGAGGGCTCCAACCACAACGACAAGGAGCGCGCCGGAGGACGCACGCCCATGCAGTGGGACGGCTCAGCGAATGCGGGCTTCAGCACCTGCGCTCCCGAGCAGCTCTATCTGCCCGTCTGCCCCGAATGGACGCCCGCGACTTCCCTGCCCGAATATCTGAAGTGGAAAGAGGCCGGCGCCAAGAATCCTACCGCCAAAGGCGCGATTACGGTTGAGAGTCAGGAGAACGACCCCGAATCGCTGCTCAACTGGACCCGCGGACTCATCGCCCTGCGCAAGGCGACTCCCGCCTTCTGGGCCGACAGCGAGTTCACGCCCGTCTTCAACGAAAAGCAGCCCTACCCTATGGTTTACACCCGCAGCGACGGCACCGATACCTACATGGTTGCCCTCAACCCGACCGGTGCCAAGCAGACCGTCATTCTCCAGGGGCTCGGACACATCTCCGCCCCCACTCCGGTCCTCACCCATGGCAAGGCAACCCTGCGCTCCTCTTCCCGAAGCACGGTCCTGAGTATGGGCCCCACCTCCGTTTATATAGTAAAGCTCTGACGGATTAATCCATGGATCGTTCCGGACAAATCATACGCACTAGCATCATCGGCATAGTGGCCAATGTGCTGCTGGCATCTTTCAAGGCGGTCGTCGGACTGCTGGCAAACTCGGTGGCTGTAGTACTGGACGCGGTCAACAACCTCAGCGATGCGATTTCAAGTGTTATCACTATCATCGGAACCAAGCTTTCGATGCGGCCCGCGGACAATAAGCATCCCTTCGGGCACGGACGTGTCGAGTACTTCAGCGCCATCATCATTGCCGTCATCGTTCTTACTACCGGTATCGGCTCCCTGGTGGAGTCCGTTAAAAAGATTATCAATCCCACCGAGCCGGACTACACTGCGGTAACGCTCATAGTTATTATCGTGGCCATCCTCACCAAACTGGCGCTGGGATGGTATGTGGGCAGAAAGGGTAAGGAGCTGGAAAGCGACGCCCTGGTTGCTTCAGGGGCCGATGCGCTCTTCGATGCAATAATTACCCTCGCAACACTTGTATCTGCCGGAGTGATGCTGCTATGGGACTTCTCCCTGGACGGGTATCTGGGTGCGCTCATCTCCCTGGTCATCATCAAGGCCGGTATCGAGATGCTGTCTTCGCCCATCAATCAGCTGCTGGGCGCCAAGGCTTCGCCTGAACTGATTCACAAAATCAAATCGGACATAACTGCCATGGATGAGGTCCTGGGTGTGTTCGACATAATCCTTAACGGCTACGGCCCAAACCTCTCCATCGGTTCGCTGCACATAGCCGTCCCCGAAACGATGAATGCGCACCAGATTCACGGGCTCACCCGGAGGATTTCCGAGCTGATGTATGCAAAGTACGGCATTATCATGACGGTTGGCATCTATTCTGTCGCCTCGGGCAACGAGAGGGATGCCGAACTGCAGAAAAAAGTTATGCAGACACTGTCCCGTCAGGAGCATGTGCTTCAGGTGCACGCCTTCTATTACGATGAAGTATCGGACAGCGTGTCAGTCGACGTGGTTCCAGACTGGGATATAAAAGATGACGAAGCCTTTATCGGCCTGCTGCACCGGCAGCTGAAATCCGTAGTCCCGGACAAGTCCATCAGAATTGTCATCGATCACAATTACAGTGATTGATCGAGTGAAACAGATGCCCAATATAATAACGACCCTAAGAGTTCTCGGGGCTGCCTGTTTACTGTTCTGCAATCCGTCAGACTCGGCTTTCTGGGTAGTCTATGGATTATGCGGCATCAGCGATATACTGGATGGCTACCTGGCTCGAAAGCTGCACGCCGAGAGCAAGACCGGAGCCGTGCTGGACAGTGTGGCGGACATCTGCCTTGTCGCCTGTTGCGCAATATGGTTGATACCCGTCGTACATATTCCAACCTGGCTGTGGATTTGGGCTGGCGTAATTGTCGCTATCAAGATTGTCAATCAGGCCTCGGCGCTGATAGTTTACAAGGGGTTTCGCTTCCCTCACACGGCTGCCAACAAACTGACAGGGTTTCTGCTCTTCATTGCTGTGCCGATGGTTTTCTGGTCCATCGTCCCCCTTGCCATCGTTGCGGCCGTCGCCACCTTCGCCGCCATCCAGGAAGGGCACTTGATTTTCAGTTAAAGTGTGCTCAACCTCTTTAAAAATTTGAGGTTGGGATCAAAAACGGCCCAAAATGAGCCTAACCTCGCAAATAAATTGAGGTTGAGCCCACCGAAATAGTAGTATCTTTGTGCTTGATGGAAGTAACTAACTTGCTAGACATACATACTCGCGCGGAGTTGTACCGGTGGTACCTGGAGCATCACGACAAGGCGAGTGACTTCTGGCTGCGCGTGAACCGGTCTGCTGCCGACTGCCCCGGCGTGGTGCGGTATGTCGATGCGGTAGAGGTTGCCCTCTGTTTCGGCTGGATAGACAGTACGCAGAAGAAGATTGACGACGGGAAGCCCATCCAGCATTTCACGCCGCGTCGCAAGCGGAGCAACTGGTGCGAGCGCAACTTGATTCGTTGCCGTCGTCTGGTTCGGTTAGGGGAGATGACGCCGGCGGGACTGGCCGCCGCTCCGGACCTGGACCCTTCGCTGTTTGTCTTTGAAGACTGGGTGCTCGATGCCTTACGGTCCGATGAAACTGCCTGGGCCAATTACAACGCATTCCCCGAGACCTACCGCCGCATCCGGGTGGATTACATTCAGCATTATCGGCAAACAAACCGCATAGAGGAATCCCGAAAGGCCCTGCAGCGCTTCGTCAAGGACTGCCACGACGGCAAAATGCTTCCCGGCTGGGACGATTTCGGAAGATTGAAATAACTGATTACTATGGCTTGCAATCCTGATTATGTGCAGCACATCGTGGACCAGTGCTCGGGCACCGGGGAAATCGCTGTCAAGAAGATGATGGGAGACTATTGCATCTACTGCGACGGCGTCCTGTTCGGCTTGATCTGCGACAACAACTTCTATCTCAAGGTGACCAAAAGTGACCGAGAAATAGAGAAAATATTGTTCGTTTGTCAGATTGAGAATTAACCTTTTATGTCCTCACGCATCTAATTATACGTGAGACACTTTCCATTATATCCAATCATAGCTTTATTGCTCAGCACTTCAGCGTGCAATCCTGAAGTAATTACCCCGGAGGATCCT
>JAGABD010000090.1 GCA_017614795.1 Bacteroidales bacterium | reverse complement strand
GACCTCCATTCCCCTGAGCAAGTGCCTCACCCCGCTCAACCTCACCGGTTCCGTGGACGGGACCACCGGTGTGGACGTCACTCTCAAGTGGGATCTCAGCAAGAGCTGCGATGCCTACAGGCTGGTGATATTCAACAGCGCAGACACTTCGGCCGTGGCCGACCTTACCCTCGAGCCTTCGCAGGTACCTTATAAGACCGTGCTCGAAGCCGACGGCAAGTACGGCTTCAAGGTCTGCGGCGTTTCCGAAGTACGCGACAGCTCCGAGTGGGCCTGGTACGACGGTACCCTCAAGACCTACGCAATAAAGGACAACCTCTTCCTTACAGTTACCGGAAGGACCGATATCAGCATCAAGTTCGCCTGGTCGAACGAAGCCGCCGACTACAGGGACGTTACCGTAATCGAAATGACTCCCGTGGCGGGCGGGGATGCAGTTGTCTACACCCTCTCCGATACGGACAAGGCGAATGCCGCGGCAATGGTTACCGGGCTTACGCCTTCCACCGAATATGCCGCGGTGCTCTACTTCAAGAGCGCCAGCCGCGGTGCGGTGGACGTCTGGACTAACCCCGCCCAGAACACCTTCGCGAGGGTAACCACAAAGGCAGACCTCATTGCGGCAATGACTGCCGGCAACGAGATTTTCCTCACCACCGACGAATCCCCCTACGAAGTGGGTGAAATCGCTCCCGCAAGGGGCTTCAGGATGGTCGGCGAATGCGATGCCGACGGCAACCGCCCCGTGGTCAAGGGTAACATGCTCATCGGACGCGTAGCCTCTGCAGAGCTCACTGCAGTGGATTACGGCGGAGGAGACTTCGTGTTCGAGAACATCTGCTTCGACGGCACCGGCGGTCGCAAGTTCATCTTCGACCACAAGGTGGGTGTCGAAACCATCAACAACATCAAGCTCATCAACTGCGAGATTACCGGATACAACGCCGGCCTCCTCTACCAGAGCGTGACCGACAAGCTTACCCTGGGCAACGTGCTCATCAGCGGATGCGAAATCCACAATACGGTGAATTCCGACGGCGAATTCTTCGACCTCCGCAAGAACGCGGCCATCACCGAGTTCAAGGTTGTCAATTCCACACTCTGGGACTGCAAGCGCGCCCTCATCCGCGTGGACGACAGCTCCACTGAAGTCGGCTCCGTCGTGATCGAAGGCAACACCTTCAAGAACTTCGACATGGGCCAGAACAAGGGTATCCTTTATATCCGCGCGAAATGGTCGGCCCTCGTAGCCAACAAGAACCTCTTCCTCTGGGAAGACAGGGCTGACGGCCAGTTTGCCACCACCAACACCCCTGCCAACGTTCCTTCGGACGTGCGCGGCGCGGACAACTACTACTATCAGGCCGGGGACAAGTTCTTCAGCGACAGCAAGAACTTCACCGCCGCCCAGATAGGCGCCACGGCGCTTTCGGCGGATCCCTGCGTGAATTCCAAGGGCAATGTCTTCAACCTCACCAACAACGACCTCATCGGCAAGAAGGTGGGCGCCGCCAAGTGGTGGACGCCCTATGTGGAGCCTGTCGAGGATCTCACGCTCGGCCTTACCACCGCCCCTCACAACTGGAACTTCGGCGACGCGGTGCTCTTCTCGGGCGACCTGCAGAAGAGCAAGGTGCGCGACGGCCTGCTGATGGTTGCTTCCGAGGAACACGCAATGAACCTCGACGGTGCCATCACCTTCAATACCGCCGCCGCGCTCGACAAGAACGGCATTCCCACCGAAGGATATGCTGCCTTCAAGGTGAATGCGGCAGGTTCCGTCCTGATGAAGATCAAGGACGCCCAGGGCAGCATGGTGGTAGTCGGTACCGGCAGCGTTGACGGCGGCGACATTACCGTCAAGGGTGCAGTAACCGCGAACGGTTCCGTGAACAAGGTGGTTCTCGAAGACATCACCGACGAAACCATGGTATATCTGTATGCCACAGGCAAAGCCACTGTCGAGAAACTCAGCTGGTCCACCGATACCGAAGGCGTGAACACCGCGCTCGCCACACCCAAGCCCGTTATCAATGTGAAATCTCTTTACCAGGGCGACAGCGTCACCATCAGCGTGACCTGGGAAGCCGTAAAGAACGCCGAGAAATACGATGTCGTGTTCAACGGAAAGAACCCGGTCAGCACCACCGAGTGCTCATTTGTGCTCGACAGCATCAGCGTTTCGCTCCTCGAAGCCGGAGTATACACCATCGAAGTGACTGCCAAGCATGCCGCTTCCGACCTGTACAACACCGACTCCGCAGCGGGCGCAGTTGCCTTTGCGGTACTTGCCGGAGCTCCCACACCCGATCCTTCGGGAGGTGAAACCGAGGTCGAGAAGACCTTGAGCTGGAACTTCGCCGATGCTGCCTGGCAGACCGCATTCGATGCTGTCGACCAAGCCGCAGCTGCAGCGGCGGGAACCGCAATACAGGGTCCCGGGAAGGACATTACCGGCGACTGGAACATCATCATCGACGGACTCCGCTTCATGGCGATGAACAGCAAGAACCGCTATACTACCACCACACTGCAGACCGGCGGTGAAGGCAACAACACCACCAGGGTTCTGATGTTCGCCGCTCCTGCTGCAGGTACACTTACCATCGAGACCTCGACCACCGGCAACACTGCCGACGACACCAGGCACGTAATAGTCGCTCTCGACAACGGCACGCCCGAGTCCAAAGTCGGCGGTGCGGCTGCCAATGCCACCCACAACGTCAACGAGTTCACGATTTCCAAACCGGGTATCGTGTACATCTACGGCGACAAGGCCCTCAGGTTCTACAACCTGTCGTTCCACAATTAGTGGTTCGACCATATACAAAAAAGTCCCGCCGGTTTGGCGGGACTTTTTTATTGTATGCCGGCTGGTCAGAATCCGAAGTAGCGGTCGGCGTTGTTGTAGGAAATGTCCGCCACCATCTGGTGGAGCTGGGACATTTCGCTTCGGGGCAGTTTGCCGGCGTCCACATCTTCGCCAAGGAGGTTGCAGAGAATACGGCGGAAGTACTCGTGGCGGGGATAGCTGAGGAAACTGCGGCTGTCGGTAAGCATTCCGACGAAGCGGCTGAGCAGGCCGAGCGCGCTGAGTGCGTTCATCTGCTTGCGCATGCCGTCCTCCTGATCCAGGAACCACCAGCCGGAACCGAGCTGCATCTTGCCGGGCACCGTGCCGTCGTTGAAGGTGTAGGCCCTTGTGGCCAGCACCTCGTTGTCCTTGGGATTGAGGTTGTAGAGGATGGTCTTTGTGAGCTTGTCCTCCTTTGCCAGGCGGTCCAGCATCTTGTGTCCGGCGGCCGCGAGGGGCAGGTCGTGGATGGCATCGTAGCCGGTGTCGGGGCCGAGGGTTTCGAACATACGGGTGTTGTTGTTGCGGATTGCGCCCACGTGGAACTGCTGAGCCCAGCCGCTGGCGTGGTCCATCACCGCGAACTCATAGAGCATCGCGCTGCGGAACTTGCCGAGTTCGGCCTCGTCCGGAGCCTTGCCCGAGAGTACCTTGCGGAATATTGCATCGATTTCAGCCTGGGTGTAGTCGTCGGCGTAGAAGGCCTCCAGACCGTGGTCGGAAAGCTTGCTGCCCATGGAGGCAAAGAAGTCGTGACGATTCTGGAGCGCCTGGAGCAGGTCGTCGAAACTGCGGATCTCCACTCCGGAAACTTCGGCCAGCTTGTCGATATAAGTCTTGTACGCGGCGGGATTCTCGATTGCCATGGCCTTGTCAGGACGCCATGCGGGAATCACCTTGGTGCCGAAGGGATGTTCGGCTATCTGCTTGTGCCAGCGCAGGTCGTCCACCGGGTCGTCTGTGGTGCACACCACCTTTACGTTGAACTTGCGGATGAGCCCCTGGCCGCGGAACTCCGGAGTGGCGAGCTTGGCGTTGCACTCCTCGAAGATCTCGCGTGCGGTTTCGGGCTTGAGGATCTTGTCGATTCCGAAAGCGCGTGAGAGCTCCAGATGAGTCCAGTGGTAGAGGGGGTTGCGGAGAGTGTAGGGCACGGTCTCGGCCCACTTTTCAAACTTTTCCCAGGAAGATTTGTTCCCGGTGATGTACTCCTCGGGCACCCCGTTGCCGCGCATCGCGCGCCACTTGTAATGGTCGCCCCCGAGCCAGATCTCGGTGATGTCCGCGAACTGGTGGTTCTCGGCAATCATCTGCGGGCTCAGATGGCAGTGGTAGTCGATGATGGGCATCCCCTCCGCACTCTGATGGTAGAGTTCACGGGCGGTTTCGCCGCGAAGCATGAAATCTTTGTTGATGAAATGTTCCATTATTATAATTATGTTGGTTTTTCCGCTATAAAGGTAGGCATTTTATCTCTATTTCCGTGCACGTGCACGGAATTTTTTATTATATTTGTTGCATTAATACTAAAACACAGAAAACATGGAAAGATTAAACCGCAGCAGCGCCCCTCAGGCCAAAAGGTATACCGAGAGGGTCATACAGTTCGGAGAAGGTAATTTTCTTCGCGCTTTCATAGAATGGATAATCTGGAAAACCAACCAGAAAACCGACCTTGACGCCGGTGTAGTGGTGGTTCAGCCCATCGACAAGGGTATGGTGGAATGGCTCAACGAACAGGACGGCCTCTATCACCTCAACCTCCAGGGACTCCTGGACGGCAAGCCCGTGGACAGCGTCGACCTCATCGACGTGATTTCCCGCGGAGTGAACCCCTTCACGGATTTCGCAGGCTACCTCAAGCTCGCCGAGCAACCCGAGATGCGCTTCATCATCTCCAACACCACAGAGGCCGGCATCGCATTCGACCCCGCCTGCAAGTTCACGGACGCTCCCGCGGGCTCCTACCCCGGCAAGCTGGTGCAGCTGCTCTATCATCGCTACGAGCACTTCAAGGGCGACAAGAGCAAGGGCTTCATCATTTTCCCCTGCGAGCTCATCTTCGAAAACGGCAAGCACCTCAAGGAATGCATCTACCAGTATATCGAGCTCTGGCAGCTTGGCGACGGCTTCAAGGCCTGGTTTACCGAGGCCTGCGGCGTGTACAGCACGCTTGTGGACCGCATCGTGCCGGGATATCCCCGCGACAACGCCGCCCAACTGTGCGAGCGCGCCGGCTACGACGACCGCCTGCTGGACAAGGCGGAAATCTTCCATCTCTGGGTGATCGAGGCCCCAAAGGAAGTGGCCGCCGAGTTCCCCGCCGACAAGGCCGGGCTCAACGTGCTGTTCGTGCCCAGCGAAGCGCCCTACCACGAGCGCAAGGTCACGCTGCTCAACGGCCCCCACACCGTGCTCTCCCCCGTCGGCTACCTCAGCGGGCTCAATACCGTGCGCGAGTGCTGCGAGGACGAACTCGTCGGCGCGTTCGTGCGCAAAGTGATGTTCGAAGAACTGCTCCCCACCCTCAACCTTCCCGAGGCGGAGCTGCGCAAGTTCGCGAACGACGTGCTGGAGCGCTTCGTCAACCCTTACGTGAAGCACTTCGTGACGAGCATCATGCTCAATTCCTTCCCCAAGTTCAAGACGCGCGACCTACCCGGTCTCAAGACCTACCTCGAGCGCAAGGGCAGCCTGCCCAAGGGCATAGTGCTGGGCCTCGCGGCCATCTGCACCTATTACAAGGGCGGCAAGCGCGGCGAAGACGAGATAGTGGTCAACGACGATGAGGCCATCAAGGCGCTTCTCGCCGAGCTTTGGGCCTCCGGCGATGTCGCCAAAGTGGCCAAGGGAGTGCTTGGCGCGGAGTTCATCTGGGGCGAGGATCTCAATGCCGTTCCCGGCCTTACGGAGATGCTCACCGCCGACCTGGCGCTTATCCGGAAGGATGGCATGCGCGCCGCGGTCAAGTCGATTCTTTAGCCTATGGCAGATTATATCCGAATCAATCCGGCCGACAATGTGGCCGTAGCGCTGCGGCCGCTCGCCCGCGGTACTGTTGTGGGCGACCTCGTCCTTCAGGAGGACATCCCGCAGGGCCATAAGTTCACCCTGTGCGACCTTGCCGAGGGCGACAACGTCATCAAGTACGGCTACCCTATCGGCCACCTCACGCGACCTGCCGTCGCCGGTACGCTAATCGACCACAGCTGCATCAAAACCAACCTGGAGGGTCTGCTGGATTACAAATACGAACCGGAGGAGGTGCTCCCCTCCGAAACCGTCTCGCTGCCGCTCGACCCCACCTCTCCGCGTAGCTGCGAGGTCCCCCCTCTTACGATGCCGAGGGTGGCACGTGTTTCGCGAGGGGACACCTCCTCCGCTCGAAGTGTATTTATGGGTTATCGACGGGCGGACGGACAAGTGGGAGTGAGAAACCAGATATGGATTATTCCGACTGTTGGATGCGTCAACGGCGTATGCCAGGAACTGGCGAAGAGGTTCGGCGAAGAGATTGCCGGTCAAGCCGGCAATGACGGTAAAGCGGCCGGCATTGACGTCATTGCGTTCCCGCATAACT
The DNA here is from genome assembly GCA_017614795.1 of Bacteroidales bacterium. Next base: position 351 of record JAGABD010000090.1, on the reverse strand, counting down.
ACGGGTGCTCCCAATTGGGTCCTGATCACGAGAACACGCGGGTGATCCTGGCGGACATGGTACACCATCCGAATGCGGGAGGCGTGCTGGTAGTGGGGCTGGGGTGCGAGAATAACCAGATGTCGGCGTTCCGGGAACTGGTCGGAAAGGTGGACGGGAACAGGGTAAAGTTCTTCGAAACGCAGAAAGTGGAGGGCGACGAAATCGAGTACGGAATGGAGCGCCTGCGCGAGATTTATGCGGCGTGCAAGGACGATGCGCGCGAGCCGGTGCCGGTGAGCGAACTGCGCGTGGGACTCAAGTGCGGCGGCTCCGACGGACTGTCGGGAATCACCGCAAATCCCCTGCTGG
>JAGABD010000011.1 GCA_017614795.1 Bacteroidales bacterium | reverse complement strand
GGCGTATGGCATTGCCGATATTGATCTGGATGTCGTCCAGCTCCTCGGTAAAGACCGGCACCTTGCCGTTGCGGTACTTGGAGCGCCCTATCGTGAAATGCATGTCGTCGGTGGTGCCGAAAACGTTCACGCCGAACTTGATGGGCAGCAGCGGCGCCTTGATAATAGAAGCGTTGTAGCGCATCGAACCCTCAAGCCCCTGCACGCCCATGAGCGCCAGCTGATAGCGGTCCACGCCCAGCATGAACGGATAGATCTCCAGCTGGTTGTTCTCCACGAACGCATCCACCGCCAGGTCGTCGATATGGCCGATGTTCGGGTCCTTGAACAGGAAGCGCGTAACCTTGCGAAGGTCGCCTACATCCGTGATTTCCAAATCGTTGCCGGTTATACGGATAAGCCCGTCGAGGGTAGGCATTATCACGTTCATCATGGTGTCGAGCTGACCGGTTACCGACACGCGGCATCCCAGTTTTCCGTGGAAGCTCTTCAGTGCAGGCATCAGGTCGTCCACCATAGGCAGCATGTGGATGATGCCTTCGGCCGACATGTCGATGAGCTGCAGATCCGCACCCAGCTGAATGTCTTCCTTGGTGCGGGTGGCATAGAAGGCGTCGAGCTTAACGTCGCCCAGATTGGTGTGCAGGCTGGTGCCGAGCAGCTGGGCACAGCGCTTTGCCACGTTCACCGTCGCATCCATAGGCATCACCCAGAGGTCGCTGTAGAACACCCGGTTTGCATGCAGCCGCACGGTGGCGTCGATGTTGGCAGGTATCACGAATACCGTCATCTCCGGCTTGACCTCCTCCGTGGAGAGGCTGTCGATTACGAAGCTCTCCCCTTCCTCGTCGCCCGAATCCACCAGAGTGCTGTCCTGGCCGATCTTCATGGCGGTGAGCATCTCGTTCAGGTTCAGGCGTTTGGAACTCACGTCCAGGTCGCCGCGAAGGAAGCCGCGCCCGAGCAGGGTGCGCCTCAGACCGCGGACGTTGCCCGAAATGCGGAGGTCTGAACTGCCGGACTTCAGGTTCAGTGAATTGATGTTGAACGCATCGTCGTCGTACTTGATGTCGATATCTTTGGCTGTATTGCGCAGAGGCAGACGGGGCGTGGCGATGAAGGCCCGCGAAGCGGTGATGCCGGCCGAAGGCGCCCATTCGCGGAGGAAGCCCACAACGTCCTGCCCAAGATCCAGCCTTATGTCCTTCTTGGCAAAGTCGCGGTCGGAGAGGTAAGACGGCAGCGGCCGCGGGTTCATGCGGCGGTCGTGCCTAAGCAGCGAGTCGCGCGGAATGCCCGGATAGATGCGCTGCAGCGAATCCAGGAAATGCTTGCGTCGGGCGCTTGAGCCCTGAACCCTCTGCTGGAGGGCGGCCGTAATCTGCAGATCCCTGGCTCCCACGCGGTTGTCGCCCGTGCGGAAGAACACCCGCGTGTTGCCCGAACTGAAAGACACACGCGGCACCTTGCGTCCGCGCGAAGTCACCCTTGTGAACTCCGCCCTGTTGGCCATTCCTGCAATGCGCGCGCTCATAGCCGTGCTCTTGCGGAAGGCGACAGTGTCGAAAAGTATGTCTGCCTTGAGTCCGCCTCCGGCCGATGAAAGCAGCACTTTAGTGCGGTCGAGACGTGCAGAAACGGTATCGTAAGGCATTGAAGCCGTGAGCTGCGGCGAAGTTATCTTTCCCGAGACGCTGCCGCTGCGGAACCGCAGGGCCTTGATTTCGGAGAGACGTACGTCGGCGTCGATCAGCACATCCAGAAGACCGTCGAGCGCAAGGCTGTCGGAAAGGAAGCGGCTCAGGGACCCGAAGTCGGCATTTCCCGCCAGATGGGCCGCCACGCCGGGGTCGGAACCCAGCAGGTCGCTGCCGCGGCCGTTAAGCTGCACGTCGAGTCCGTCTGTTGCAGCCTCGAAGCGGTTGACGACGGCAGTAACGTATTTGGCCGGAGTCATCGAACCGTCCACGTCCAGCGCCAGCCGGGCCACCAGGTCCATAGGCCTGTACTGTACCTTGCTGCGGGGCAGCTTTAGCGAGAAGTCCACAGCCGGCACCGAGTCCTCGGAAAGCCAGCCGTCTGCATTGGCGGCCAGGGAGAGGCGGGCGTCGGTATTCAAATCGGCAGCCGCGGGAACGATGCCGTCGGCGTATGCCCGCAGCACCTTGCCCAGGTCGCAGTCCTTGATGTTCAGCGCAGCGCGCACGTAATTGCTGTCGGGCAGCATCCTCAGAAGGCCCTCCGCATGAACGGGGATATAGGCCAGGTCGAGATCCAGATGCGGCACGTCCACTACCGTCTCCTCTGGCTTCTGGTCGAAGGATACGCGGGTGTCGAGCCCGAAAGGCACGTGCAGATAGCCGAGTTTGCCGCTCACCATCAACGTCTTGACGGCGGCATTCAAATCCACCGTATTCTTGCGGGGCGACTTCACGCGGAGCCTTTCCAGCAGCACTCCCACCGTGTCGGCTGGCAGGCGGCCGGAAACTCCCAGCGAGTCGATGTCGAAGCGCAGCCTGCTGAACTGCAGACCGCGTTTTTCGTTAGGAAGACGGACCTTTCCCTGAAGCGCCATGGCCTTCATGCCGGCCAGGGCGTAGAGGGTATCGGTCTGCGAAGTATAAACCACCACCGGGCCGTCCATACGTACCGGACCGATGCTGATCGGCGGCAGCGGGAAAGACTTGCCCGTGGTGTCCTTTTCCTTTTCGGAAGACTTGAAGATGTTCCAGTTCGCCGCCGAATCCGGATAGGCGTGGGCTGCCACCCGCAGGCCCTGCAGCGAAGCGTCGTGCAGACGCAGCTGCCAGCCGAACAGGCGCCAGACGTTG
>JAGABD010000089.1 GCA_017614795.1 Bacteroidales bacterium | reverse complement strand
TACTTTACTAAAACCTTCTACCGCAAAAAAAGGGTAGAAGGTTTTTTTATTTTATTGATAATTAATGAGTTGGGTGCCACGGCAACATTTTTCAAAAAAAAATCGAAAAAATGTTGCACATATAAAAATTATGTCTACCTTTGCAGTGTACTAATGAACTAATACACTATGATAAAGGTAGACAATCTTTCATTCAGCTACGGCATCGTACCGTGCCTGGAGAACATTTCCCTCAGTCTGGAAGAGGGTAAGATCTACGGTCTGCTGGGCGAGAACGGGGTAGGGAAGACCACCCTCCTCACTCTGCTCTGCGGGCTCAAGAAGGCCCAGGCGGGCAGCATCTCCGTCGACGGCCTCAATCCTTTCGACCGCAATCCCGAGTTGCTCGCAAACCAATACTATCTTGCCGACCAGGTTGCCCCCGTCAATGCAAAGGCGGCGGATTTCGCAGCCTCCACCGGCAAGTTTTGGCCCCGCTACTCGCAGGAGAAGTTCATAGAGATAATGAAGATCTTCGAGATGGACCCCGGGCAGAAGATGAACGCGATGTCCGCCGGACAGCTCAAGAAGACCTACATTTCCTTCGCGCTCGCGTGTACGCCCAAGTACCTTTATCTTGATGAGCCCACCAACGGCCTGGACATTCCTTCCAAGGCGCAGTTCCGCAAGGCGGTCATGAGCTATACCGCGGACGATTCCGTGATTCTCATCTCCACCCATCAGGTCAAGGACCTCGAAAACATCATCGACCCCATAGTAATCCTCGACAGGCGTGCGGTGCTTCTGAACGCAAGCGTCGAGAAGATTACCGAGAACCTCTATTTCGACTACGGCAACACGGCCTATCCCGACGCTCTCTACGCAGAGACCGTTCCCGGAGGCCTGCTGCAGGTCCGTCTGAACACTACCGGAGAGGACAGCAAGATGAACGTCGAAGCCCTCTTCAACGCGGTACATTCCAACAAAGAACTCATTAAAGGAATTTTCAACAATGAATAGCACATTCGATACCGGCCGTTTCGGAAAGTATCTTTCCTACGACCTCACCCGCGCCTGGCAGAATGCCGGACTTACGGTCCTCATCAACGCCTGCATGCCCATATTCACTTTCGTGATCGCCGAAATGTTCGCGCTGGTGTTCTCGCACCACCTGGTAACCATTCCCACCTGGGCTATAATCATCGCATACTTCGTGTCCTTCACGATTGTGGTGCTGTCGTTCCCGGTGCGCCAGTACGGCGGCCTTACCGACCGTGAAGCGGGCTCGAACTGGATACTGCTTCCCGCCTCGCAGCTGGAGAAGTTCCTTTCGATGATCATAGTGACCTGCCTGGTGGTTCCCGCCGTTTGGTTCGCGGTGATAGCGGCGAGCGACGGTCTCCTGTGCCTCCTGTTCCCCAATCTTTGCGAAGGCATGGCGCTGAAGGCGGCAATCGGAGGAATCGCGGAGATCTATTCGGAACTGGGCGGCGAAGGCTTCAAAATCTTCATCGGTCCCGTTCCCGCCCTCTGGCTCAGCTGGTGCGCGAACATCCTCTTTTTCACCCTTTCATCCATCTTCTTCCGCAAGTACAAGATCGTCTACGGCTTCCTCGTGCTGATGGGCCTCAGCATGGCGATCTCGATGGCAAGCGTGGCGATTCTCGGCTCCAACATCATCGACGGCGACCTGGTTATCGGACCGGACTGCTCGACACTGACCCCCGAGATTGTAAGCCACTGGTTCAACGTGATCATGGCCGCCCTGTACGTCGTGGAATTCACGATTCTGCTCGGATGCATCTGGCTCCGCATCAAAACCATAAAGCACTAGACTATGGAATTCGACAGCAACAAACCGATTTACCTGCAGATAATGGACGGTTTCTGCAACCGTATCCTGTCAGGTGAACTCAAGGAGGAGGACCGCGTCCCCTCGGTGCGCGAGTTCGGCGCCGACATAGGCGTCAACCCCAACACCGTCGCGAGGTCCTACGAGAAACTCACCGATCTCGGTGTGATATACAACAAGCGCGGCATAGGTTTTTATGTCGCCACGGGCGCCAGGGAGGCGATACTCGCCGATGCCCGCAGGCGTTTCCTCGAAGAAGAACTTCCCGCAGTGGCGGAGAAGGCGAAGCTGCTGGGAGTTTCCGGCGACGAAATAAAGAAACATTTCAACTTCTGACTATGAAAAGACTGGTTGTTTTAGTTGTTTTGGCGGCGATGGCGCTCCAGGCATTCGCACAGGCCCCTGTAAAGGGCAGGGCGGTAGAAGCGGGAAGCGGCGTTCCCGAAGTGGGCGCCGTGGTGATGGCCGGCAACGGCGCATATGCGGTGGCCGATTCCGCAGGCGTGTTTACCCTGAACCTGGCTCCGGGAGATTATGAACTCACCGTCAGCAGCATGGGCCGAAAGGACCATACCCGCGGCATCAGCGTTCCGGCCGAAGGACTGGAGCTCGGGGACATCGCGCTCGAAACCGATTCGCAGATGCTCAAAGGCGCCACCGTCACGGATCTCAAGACCCTCGTGAAGATGGATGCCGACAAGATAACCTACGATGTCGAGAGCGACGCCGATTCCAAGGCGAACACCCTTCTGGACATGCTCCGCAAGGTGCCTATGGTCACCGTCGACGCACAGGACAACATCACGGTGAACGGCAGCAGCGATTTCAAGATATACGTGGACGGCAAGCCCGACCAGATGCTGAGTTCGAACCCTTCGAAGACTCTGAAGAACGTGCCCGCAAGCAGCATCAAGAACATCGAGGTCATCACCAATCCGGGCGCGAAGTATGACGCCGAGGGCACTGGTGGCGTGCTCAACCTCATCACCGACCGCAGCTCCGGCAAGAGCGCCCTTCCCGACGGCGTCAACGGCACCGTGTCTTCTTCCGTGGATACCCGCGGGGGACTGAACGGAGGCCTGAACCTGAACGCGCGCAAGGGCAAGCTCACCTTCGGTACCAATATTTACGCAGGCTATATGCGCCATCCGCATGCCCACGTGAACTTCGACCGTACCGAGGATGACGGCAGCAGGATGACGCAGCGTACCGATGTGGGCAATAAAGTTCCCTTCATATGGGGCAGCGCCAGCATGAGCTACGATATCGACACCCTGAACCTGCTCTCCGCGCAGCTCGGAGTGGACAGCTTCGGCAACCGCAACGACGTCGAAGGCACCATCGCCTATTACAAGCCCGACGGCAGCGAAGATTACAGCTACAACGTCGATTCCTACAACACGTGGCAGAGTACGGGCTTCAAGGCCAGCATCGACTGGCAGCATCTCTGGGCAAACAACAAGGACCGCTACTTCATCATGTCCTACCGTTATTCGGGAGACCCCCAGAATGACGAAAGCACCCTCGACTTCAGGGATTTTTCTGGTAACATCGCTCCCGTCGCTCCGTATTCCTTCAAGCAGAAGGACCGTACCGACGAGCATACGATCCAGGCCGACTTCACCACGCCGCTGGGCAAGAGCCAGGAATTGAACCTGGGCGCCAAGTATATCTTCCGCCACAACAAGGCGGACGACAAGTACTACGCCAACGGAGTCTATGATCCGGCACAGAGCGTGCTGTACAACCACTACAATAACATTGCGGCAGCTTATGCGGAGTACAAGGCCACTGTCGGCAAGTTTACCGGCAAGGCAGGTTTCCGCTACGAGTATACCTGGCAGAAGGTCGACTTTGCCGCCACTCCGGAGAAGAACTTCACCGCCCGCTTCGGCAGTCCCGTTCCCAACCTCAGCCTCCAGTATAACATCTCGGAGATACAGAACATTGCCTTTACCTGGAACATGCGTATCCGCAGGCCTGGCATCTCGGTGCTGAATCCTTTTGTGATAGAAACCCCGTTCTCGAAGGAGTATGGCAATACCGATATTACGCCGGCAAATACCCACCGCATGGAACTGAAGTACAATTTCTTCAGCCCCAAGGTGATGGTGAGCGCACGCGGAACCTATAATTTCTGCAATGACGGCATCAGCGAGTACAGTTTCTTCGATGCGGGCGACGGCCTGCTTCACACGACCTACGGCAACATACTCAGAATGCACGATACCGGGGGCGGCATTTTTGCCAACTGGAACGCCAGCAAGAAGACGCGCGTCTACTGCAATTTTTCCGGCGGTTACAAGCAGATGGAGGCAGCCAGGGAGAATCTCAAGAACAGCGGCTGGCACGCAAGGGCTTATGCCGGTCTGCAGCAGACGCTTCCTTGGGACATCCGCCTGACTTCAGGACTGTTCTGGTCGTCCAAGGATTATGATCTCCAGGGCTGGAACAGCGGCTGCCCGTTCTTCAATATGGGCGTGACGAAGTCCTTCCTTGACGACAAGCTCAGCATCAGCCTGATGGGAATGACCAATGTCAGCAAGGGCAATGCGGAGTTCAAGAACTATACCGAGGGACGCGGCTATACCAATTTGAATGTCACCAGCGTGGCACTCCGCTCCATCCGCTTCGAGATCAGCTGGACCTTCGGCCGTCAGGGCATCAGCGTGAAGAAGGCCAACAAGACCATCACCAACGATGATGTCGAGGCCGGTTCGCGCGGCGGCGGCATGGGCGGCAACGTCGGCAACACTGGCAACGAAGAATAAACCCTCCGCGCCTGGCAAAGGGCCGTGGTGTGTCCCACAAGGGGAACCCACCCCGGCATTGCCCGGCCGAAAGGCTAGCGCAAACTCCGATGGGCGGCCCGGCGGGCCGCCTTTTCGGCGTTATGTATGGCTTCGTGGTATTGCCGGGGAACGGCGGCGTCTAGGAATCGCTGCCAGATGAGTTCCACAGCAGTGGGGGATGGATGGACGAGGTCTTCGGCGTAGAATCGGTAGTCGCGCAGCTCGTCAAGAACTATCTCGTACGCAGGGAAGTAGGCGAGATGCCCGTCATTGCCAATCTGCTGCAAGGCCAGGTGCAGCGTGGCCTTCGAAAGCGTGTTGAGGTGCGCCCCTTCGCCCAGATGCCTTATGGGGCTGACGGTGAAGATGAACTCCTTCCCCGGGTTCGCCTTGACCAGACGCTGAAGCACGGCGGCCGTCTGTGCGATGCTAAGCATCTCGTGCGAGAACTCCGCGGCAGGGCGTTTAAGGCAGTTTGACACCACCTCGCCGTTGGCTGCTAGTTTCCATACCATCGCCGTGCCTAGGGTTATTATCACCTTGTTGCAGCTCTTCCAGAATTCCGCTGCCTGCCGGAACGACGCGTTGGCATCTGCAAGAAACTCCTCTGCCGAAGGCCTCGCGAAACGGGTGTGGTGCCACCACGAGCAGACGAGCCCGGCGCCCGCACCCATCTGCACGCAATCCTCAGGGCCGAATTCCGCCCCGGCGCCAAGCCTGGCGATGGAATTTGCGACCGATACGGGATTGTACAGCGTTCCGAAAGGGTTCAAGCACACGTTGAATCCGCCTGTGGCGAGCTTTTCTCCGATGCTGTCTGCGAAGCAGCTGCCTAGCACCATAATCCTGTCCTCAGGACATATCTGCACGGGAAGAGCCGCGGTTTCTACCAGGGTTACGAGTTTCAACATAGCGCAAAATTAATTATATTTGGGCGGAATTTGACCGACAGATGAAAAAATTGCTTCTGCCCATACTTCTTCTTTCCGTATCGCTCCTGGCGTCCGCGCAGGACAGCCTCTACATAGCCCCGGCGCTGGCGAAGCAGGAATTGCGGAATCCGAAGTTGGAATACGGCCTGGATTTCCTCTTCCATTTCGACAACCGCGAATTCGACTATCCCAACGGCAAGTATATGCGTTCTTCCACCATTTTTTCTGTGGTGGGAGCGCCTACGGTGGGCTTCAGCATCCAGCAGGGCGACGATGCCGACCATCGGGTGACGGCGGGTTTCGACTATTACCGCGATATGGGCGAGGGGAGCGATCCGGACAGGGACCTGCGCGAAATCATCTTCAATTACGACTTCCACAAGCGTTTCCGCAACGGCGCCCTCTTCGAGGCCGTGGCGGGAGTGTTCCCCCGCAGATATATGGAAGGGGAGTACAGCGAGGTCTTCTTCACCGATTCGCTCCTGTTCTACGACCATAACCTCGACGGAGCCATCCTCAAGTACATGACGCGCAACTTCTATATGGAGTTTGGCGCCGACTGGATGGGCAAGGCGGGCGTCACCCGGAAGGAGCGTTTCCAGCTCTTCTTCGCAGGCGACTGGATTCCGGCTCACTGGTTCAAGATGGGCTTCGCCGGCACCTTCTACCATTATGCGGGCAGCAGGCAGGCTCCGGGCGTTGTGGACAACCATCTGCTCCAGACATACATCGAGTTCGACGCCGGCAAACTGACGCATCTACAGGAACTGTCGATCAAGTTCTCGCCTCTGCTCAGCTACCAGTACGACCGCGTGCGCGACCCGCATCCGATGCTTCCCTGCGGCGGCGAGATGGTGATAACCACTCGTAACTGGAACGTATGGCTCCAGAACACCACCTATGTGGGCGACAACCTGATGCCTTACTACTACGGCGTCGACACGGGAGGCAATCCCTATGCGGGCAACCTCTACCTCGGCTCGCCGTTCTACCGCAAGTTCTACAATCTCCTCGAGCTGTACTGGGAACCCAAGCTCACCGAATGGCTGTTCTTCCGCGCGTCCGCCCGTTTCCACTTCGACGAAGGCGGATTTATGGGCTGCCAGCAGAAGCTGTCGCTGTTCCTTAACCTCGACGCCTTCCGCCATCCCGGCTGGGGCGCCGGCCGCATCGGAATGACCCGACGCGAAAAGGTGTTCCGCAGCTACTATATGTATTAGACGATGAAAAGATTCTGCATAACGATTGCCGCGGCGGCGCTCATCTGCGCCTGCGGCCCGAAAGACGGTATCCATACACTTACGATACTTGAAACAGATGACGTCCACGGCGCTTGGTTCGACTCCTCCTATGTGGACGGAAGCAACCGCACCAGCTTGATGGCGCTCAACACTTACGTGGACAGCGTGCGTGCCGCCGACGGGGCGGAGAACGTGCTGTTCGTCGATGCCGGAGACTGCCTTCAGGGCGACAATGCGGCATATTACTACAATTATGTCGATACGGTCTCCGAGCATCTTTTCGTGCGCATTGCAGACTATATGAAATACGATGCCATTGTGGTGGGGAACCACGACGTGGAAACGGGTCATCCGGTTTACGACAGGGTTACGAAGCAGCTTCGCCGCAGGGGCATCCCTTTCCTTGCCGGCAATGCCATACGCAACGACGGCGGCAAGCCCTACTGGCGCAGTTTCAAGATATTCCGCCGGGCCGGTCTCAAAGTGCTCGTAATAGGGTACACAAATCCCAATATGAGGGCTTGGCTGGACGAGAGCATCTGGAGCGGAATGGACTTCAAGAACCTCATCCCGCTGGCCCAGGAGGACGTTTACTGGCTAAAGGCGCGCTATAATCCGCAGGTCACCATAGTGGCCGTACATTCGGGCACCGGGCTAGGCGACGGCAGCATGCTGGAGAGCCAGGGACTCGACCTCTACAAAAGCCTTCGCGGGGTGGACTTCGTGCTTTGCGCGCACGACCATAGGCAGACCACGGTCCAGAACGACAGCATCGCCCTCATCAATACCGGCACCAAGGCCAAGTATCTTGGAATAGGGAAGATAGAGGTTGAGGTAAAGGACCGCAAGGTGGTTTCCAGGAACATCTCCGCAGGACTCGTAAAGGTCGATAAGGACAGGGCCGATGCCGCGATGCGCGAAACTTTCCGGGGAGATTACGAGGCGGTCAGGACCTTTACCCTCCGTGAGGTCGGCATGCTTTCCGAGGACCTTTACACCCGAGACGCCTACAAGGGCATGTGCGACTACATCAGCCTTCTGCATACAGTCCAGCTGGCAGGAAGCGGAGCGCAGATTTCCCTCGCGGCGCCGCTGACCTACAATGGAAAGGTCGCTGCCGGGGTGCTGCTATACAACGACATGTTCACGATCTATCCCTTCGAGAACACCCTGTTCAAGATGGATATGAGCGGGGCCGAAATAAAGAACCTGCTTGAATATGCCTATGGCATACGCCTGGCGGCTCCGGGTTCGGGCCATGTGCTGGACATTATACCGCGCGACGACCCCCGCAACAACCAGGCTTCCTGGTCGTTCCGCAACCGTTCGTACAACTTCGATTCGGCGGCGGGCATCAACTACACGGTGGATATCGACAAGCCTGCCGGCAGCAGGATCTCCATCCTCGGCCTTGCCGACGGCACTCCTTTCGACGAGAATGCGCATTATTCGGTGGCGATGACCTCGTACCGTGCCAACGGCGGGGGAGACCTGATGATAAAGGGCGCCGGCATTCCCAAGGAGGAGCTCCCTTCGCGCACTACCGGCAAGTATCCCGAAATCCGTGAACTTATCTACCGATTCGTCGAAGAGAAGGGCCTTTTGGACCACGATACTATGGAAAACCGCCGGACTCTCGGGGAGTGGCGGTTCATTCCTGAAAAGAAGGCTGAGGAGGGGATAGCGGCCGATATGGCGCTGCTGTTCCCGGAGAGGCCCTAGCCCCTGAAATTCTTGAGTTTGGCGGCGAGACTTCCGTCGACTGCCATCTTCATCATCTTGCGAGACCCCTCGAACTGCTTGAGGAGTTTGTTGACGTCGGCTATCGTGGTGCCGCTGCCTTCAGCTATGCGGCGCCTGCGGCTGCCGTTGATGGATTCGGGATGCTCCCTTTCGAAGGGGGTCATCGAGTGGTAGATGGCTTCGGTGCTCTTGAACGCGGCGTCGTTGTCGATGTCGACGTCCTTCATCATCTTGCCCATTCCGGGAATCATCGACGCAAGGTCCTTGATGTCGCCCATCTTGCGCACTTGCTGGATCTGGTTGTAGAAATCGTTGAGGTTGAACTGGTTCTTCGCGAGTTTCTTGCGGGTTTCGCGCGCCTGCTGTTCGTCGAACGCTTCCTGGGCCTTTTCCACGAGGGAGACCACGTCGCCCATTCCGAGAATCCTGTCCGCCACGCGGGAAGGGTGGAAGAGGTCGAGGGCCTCCATCTTTTCTCCCGTGCTGACGAACTTTATGGGCTTGCCCGTGACGGCCTTGATGGAAAGCGCGGCGCCTCCGCGGGTGTCGCCGTCCAGCTTGGTGAGGACCACGCCTTCGTAGTCGATGGCTTCGTTGAAGGCCTTTGCGGATTCCACCGCGTCCTGGCCGGTCATCGCATCCACCACGAAAAGGCTTTCGGAAGGCTTGAGGGCGGAGTGCAGTGTGCGGATTTCATCCATCAGTTCGGCATCCACCGCAAGCCGTCCGGCGGTATCGACTATGACCGTGCTGTATCCTTCCTGGCCCGCTTTGGAAACCGCCGCCTTCGCGACTTTCACCGGGTCTTTTTCTCCTTCGAGGCTGAACACGGGCACTCCGACCTGCTCTCCCAGCGTCTTGAGCTGGTCGATTGCGGCGGGACGGAAGGTGTCGCAGGCGGCGAGCATCACCTTCACCCCTTTGCTCTTCAGGCGAAGGGCGAACTTGCCGCAGAAGGTGGTTTTGCCGGAACCGTTGAGGCCGGCCACGAGCACCACTCCGGGATTGCCCTTGAAGTTCACCTCGACGGCGTTGCTTCCCATAAACTCGGCGAGCTCGTCGTGGACGATCTTCACCATCATCTGCTGGGGCTTGACGGCGGTGAGAACACCCGTTCCTATCGCCTTGTCCTTCACGCGGTCGCAGAATTCCTTCGCGACCTTGTAGCTCACGTCGGCGTCCAGCAGGGCCCTGCGGACGTCCTTCATGGTTTCGGCGACGTTTATTTCGGTTATCTTGCCCTCACCCTTCAAAATCTTGAAGGAGCGTTCGAGCCTTTCGGATAGATTTTCAAACATAGCGGCGCAAAAATACGGAAAAATCCGACACCAACCTATCTTAACCATTTCATTTCTTATGCTCAACTTTATCAACAAGGTCCTTATGGCGCTGTTCCGCCGTTATTCCTCCCGGACAAAGGATTATCAGAAACAAAGCGTTTCAAGAGTTACGATTATGGTCCACCGCTGGGTGGAAGACCGAGGATTCTGCTCGCCCGATGCCGATATGGCGACCGTGGCGAATCGTATGGGAATAAGCAGGGAACGCCTGTCGACGTACTGCCTGAACGTCCTTGGAAAGAGTTTCCGGACCTGGCGCAAAGAATTGAGAATCGTTGAATCTCAGCGTCTTATGGATGAAGATCCGACCATCTCCATAGCCCAGCTGGCGGATTCGGTAGGCATCGACCGGGCGAATTTCCGCAGGCAGTTCTGCGAAGTTTCAGGCTGCAGCCCGCAGGAGTGGAAAGAAAAACACTTATGCAATAAGTGATATACCAAGATTTTTGTTATTTTTGTAGTTTGTATGGATAAGAGAACTATCATCGTCACAGGCGGCGCGGGATTCATCGGATCCCATCTGGTCCGTCTCCTCGTGAACAAATACCCCGAATATCACATAATCAACGTCGACAAGCTCACCTACGCGGGCAATCTCGCCAATCTCAAGGACGTCGAGGACAAACCCAACTACAGCTTCGAGCGCCTGGACGTCTGCGATTTCGACGCCATCCTCGCGCTTATGCAGCGTGAACACGTCGACGGAGTGATCCATCTCGCCGCGGAATCCCACGTGGACCGCAGCATCAAGGATCCCTTCACCTTCGCCCGCACCAACGTGCTCGGCACCCTCTCGATGCTCCAGGCCGCCAAGGCCGCGTGGAACGGGGAGTGGGAAGGCAAGCGCTTCTACCACATCAGCACCGACGAGGTGTACGGCGCCCTCGAGTTCGACGGCACCCTGTTCACGGAAGAAACCCGCTACGACCCGCACAGCCCGTACAGCGCAAGCAAGGCGAGCAGCGACCATTTCGTGCGCGCGTTCCACGACACCTACGGAATGCCCACGATAGTGACCAACTGCTCCAACAACTACGGCCCCTACCAGTTCCCCGAAAAGCTCATACCCCTCTTCATAAACAACATCCGCCACCGCAAGCCCCTCCCCGTATACGGCAAGGGCGAGAACGTGCGCGACTGGCTGTTCGTGGAGGACCACGCCAGGGCGATCGACCTCATCTTCCACAAAGGCAAGCCCGGCGACACCTACAACATCGGCGGATTCAACGAGTGGAAGAACATCGATATCATCAAGGTGCTCATCCGCACCACCGACGAGCTTCTCGGACGTCCCGAGGGAGCCGACGACGACCTCATCACCTTCGTGACGGACCGCGCCGGCCACGACCTGCGCTACGCCATCGATTCCCGCAAGCTCCAGCGCGAGCTCGGCTGGGAACCTTCCCTGCAGTTCGAAGAGGGCATCCGCAAGACGGTGAAGTGGTATCTGGACAACCAGGACTGGCTGGACAACGTCACCAGCGGCGATTACCAGAAGTATTACGAACAGATGTACAAAAACCGTTAGTCCATGCCCGAAAGAGACGCATCATACATTCTTCCGCTGCTGCTGGACCTTTTCTTTACGGTAGGCATCTCGTTCCTCTGCTCGATACTCGAGTCGGTGCTGATGTCCACGCCGCTGTCCTTCATCTCCGCCAAGGAGGAAGAAGGCTACAGGCCGGCCCGCAAATTCAAGCAGTACAAGACCGACATCGACAAGCCCATAGCGGCCATCCTGTCGATGAACACCATAGCCAACACCTTCGGGGCATCCCTTGTGGGCGTTTTCACCGCAAGGGCCCTCGGCAGCGCGTGGGTGGGGGTGATGTCAGCGGTGGTCACCGTGCTCATCCTCTTCTGCGCCGAGATAATCCCCAAGACCATAGGCACGCGCGGCTACAAGAAGCTGATGGGATTCACCACCCGCGGCATCTCGGTGCTGATGTTCCTTATGTATCCCCTGGTCCTGCTGGTGCAGTACGTGGGCAAGCGCTTCGGCGGAGAAGGCGACGAGGCGGCTGTCAGCCGCGAGGAGGTGATGGCGATGGCGAACGTGGGAGAAGAGGAAGGCGTGATAGACAAGGAGGAAAACCGCGTGATCCAGAACATCATCAAACTGGACAACGTGCTCGCGTACGATGCGATGACGCCCCGCGTGGTGTGCTCCACCGCCCCCGAGTCGATGACTCTCGAGGAATACTTCGACACCGAGGAGTTCGAGCACCATTCCAGGATTCCGGTGTACGCCGAGTCTCCCGAGTACATAACCGGCTATATCCTGCGCGACGACGCCCTCGAGGACCTCGCCGAAGACAAGTTCGACAAGACTCTGAAGGACATCCGCCGCGACGTCTCCTTCTTCAACGAAGAAACTCCACTCAGCGACATCTGGGAGGCCCTGCTCCGCCGCAAGGAGCAGATAGCGCTCATTATCGACGAGTACGGCTGCTTCCAGGGCATCCTCACGCTGGAAGACATAATCGAAACCGTGTTCGGTCTCGAGATAATGGACGAGAGCGACGAGGTGAGCGATATGCAGAAGTTCGCCAAGGAGCGCTGGGAGAAGAGGCAGAAGCGTTACCGCAAGGTGCAGATACCCAAGAAAGAACACGACAGTTAGTTATTCAGTGTAATATTTATGGACAATTTCAGCAAAAAGTACGTAGAGACCTTTATGGCGGGTCTCGAAGCGGCAAACCCCGGCGAGAAGGAATTCGCGCAGGCGGTTCGCGAAGTGCTCACGAGCGTGGCACCCTACATTATGGAGTATCCTCAGTTGAGGGAACTCAAGGTGATGGAAAGGCTGGTGGAGCCCGAAAGGGTCATCTCCTTCCGCGTGCCCTGGGTGGACGACCGTGGACAGGTTCAGGTGAACCGCGGTTACCGCGTACAGATGAATAGCGCGATAGGCCCTTACAAGGGCGGTATCCGCTTCCACGAGAGCGTGAACCTCAGCATCATGAAGTTCCTCGCTTTCGAACAGACCTTCAAGAACGCCCTCACCACTCTGCCTATGGGCGGCGGCAAGGGCGGTTCCAACTTCAGCCCCCGAGGCAAGTCCGACGCCGAGGTGATGCGTTTCTGCCAGAGCTTCATGACCGAACTCCAGCGCCACATCGGACAGGACACCGACGTTCCCGCCGGCGACATCGGAGTGGGCGGCCGCGAAATCGGCTATCTCTTCGGACAGTACAAGCGCCTGCGCGACGAATTCACCGGCACCCTCACCGGCAAGGGACTTTCCTGGGGCGGTTCTCTCCTCCGTCCCGAAGCCACCGGTTTCGGCGCCTGCTACTTCGCCCAGGAAATGCTCGCGACAAAAGGCGATGGCTTCAAGGGCAAGACGGTGGTCATTTCCGGTGCGGGCAATGTGGCCCAGTATGCGGCCAAGAAGGCGATGCAGCTCGGCGCAAAGGTTGTCACCCTTTCCGACTCCGACGGCTTCGTATACGATCCCGACGGCCTCGACGAGGAGAAATGGCAGTATGTCATGACCCTCAAGAACATGCTCCGCGGCCGCATCAGCGAGTACGCGAAGAAATATCCCACCGCCCAGTACTTCGGCGGCGGACAGAAGCCCTGGGGAATCAAGTGCGACATCGCTATGCCTTGCGCCACCCAGAATGAACTCGACGGCGAGGCGGCCCGCACGCTTGTGGCGAACGGCTGCATCTGCGTGACCGAAGGCGCCAATATGCCTTCCACTCCAGAGGCCATCGAGGTGTTCCAGAACGCCGGCATCCTCTATTCTCCGGGCAAGGCTTCCAACGCCGGCGGCGTGGCCACTTCCGGACTTGAGATGACCCAGAACAGCATCCGCCAGAAATGGACGGCCGAAGAGGTCGACGAGCACCTGCACCGCATCATGTCCGACATCCACGCCTCCTGCGTGAAATACGGGCGCAAGGAAGACGGCGGCATCGACTATGTGAAGGGCGCCAACCTCGCGGGCTTCATCAAGGTCGCGTGGTCCATGGTCGACCAGGG
>JAGABD010000010.1 GCA_017614795.1 Bacteroidales bacterium | reverse complement strand
TCTGTTGATATCTCGTTGGAAAAAGGCGGAAATCGTGGGGCCGAAGTGGAGTGGAATGACGGAATTATTCGTATATTAGTAACCCGAAAATAAAATCAACTATGGCAGACGAAATCAAAACTCGTTATTCCGATGAGGAGCTTGCAGAGTTCAAGACCATCATCGAGGGTATGCTCGAGCAGGCCAAAGCTGAGTACAACACCCTGCGTCAGGTTGTGATGCACGGTGGCAACAACGACATCGAGGATACGTCGCCCTCATTCAGGACGGTGGAGGACGATGGCGCCAACCAACTTACGAAAGAGGAAGCAAGCCAGCTTGCGCAACGCCAGTACAAATTCATCAAGAATCTCGAAGCAGCGCTCGTGCGCATCGAGAACAAGACCTATGGCATCTGCAGGGTTACGGGCAAGCTCATTCCCAAGGAACGCCTTCGTCTCGTGCCTCACGCCACGCTCACCGTGGAGGCCAAAGAAATGCTCGCAAAGCAGGGAAAGAACTAGGCTCCTATGAAAATCTCCAAGGGAGCGAAGTATCTTGCACTAGGCATACTGCTAGTGGTGATTGACCAGGTAACCAAATACCTGGTCAAAACCAATATGGACCTCGGTGAACAGATTCCCGTGATAGGACAGTGGTTCCGCATCTGCTTCGTGGAGAACGCCGGCATGGCCTTCGGGATGAAGTTCGGCGGAATGGTCGGAAAGTTTCTCCTCAGCCTCTTCCGCATCGTGCTTTGCGGCGTCCTTGTGTGGTGGATCGGCAAACTGCTCAAGCGGCAGCCTCCCGTTCCCAACGGGGTGGTTCTCGGCCTCACGCTCATCACCGCCGGCGCCTTCGGCAACATAATCGACTGCCTGTTCTACGGCCTCATATGGGACTACGCTCCCTTTATGTTCGGCAAGGTGGTCGATATGCTTTATTTCCCTATAATAGAAAACGGCGACAAGGTGATCTTCTTCGCGCCCGTATTCAATTTCGCCGATTCCTGCGTGACGGTCGGAGCCTTCTGGCTCCTCCTCTTCCACTGGAAGTTTTTCGCAAAAGAGCCATAAAAAAAAGACCGGTCGAAATGGCCGGTCTTTTTAGTTGTGCGATAAAGACTAGAACAGGAACGACACGCCGAAGTGCAGGCGGTTCTCCTTGATGCTGTTATCGCTGTCGGATGAGCGGTCGAGAAGACCGAGGTCGTATCCCACGCTCACGCGGATGATGTCCGCAATGTCGAGAGCCACGCCGCCGCCTACGAAAAGATTGGGATGCTTGTAGAAGGACTCGTAGCCGGGGCCGTCTTTATACAAATCCTGCTCGTAGTCCTTGGATTCGAACTTCGCCGTAAGATTGTACATAAATGTAGGCCCGACATAAGGAGTGACCTTAAGGATGTCCATCACGGGAATCGCGTAGTTGACAAGCACGGGGATATCGATGCTGGTTTCTTTCAAATCGACATCGGCAAGGCCAAGGTCGCTGACGTCGCCAGTTTCCATATGCACATATAATCCGGGCTGTATGCCGAGGCCTGACTGCCCGATTGCGAGGTTATACGACAGTCCGCCGTAGAAACCTGCCATATCGATGGTTTGATCGACTCCAGGGCTGGAATACGTTTTGCTTCCCATACCGTAACCGGCGCCTACGCTGAGGCCTTTCGGGAACTGTGCGAATGCCGTGACAGCTGCTGCCAGGGCAATCATAGTAAGGATAACTTTTTTCATAACAATTGGTTATCAGTTATTTAAGCAGTCTTGCAAGCTCCTTCTCCAGCGCGTTGATACCCGAAATCCTCTTGACGGTGCCGGAAGCCACCAGCACCGAGGAGGGAATCTCGTTTATGTTGTAGAGCGCTATCGAAGGGGAGGTATTGCCCTTGCCGTCGTTCACGTTCACCCACGGCAGGGCCTGCGACTTCACTACGGAGCCCCACGTCACCTTGTCGGCGGAGAGGCAGACGGAGTAGATCTCCAGTCCGCGTGAATGCCATTTTTCGTAAAGGGGAAGAAGCGTGTCGAGGTTGAACATCTTCTGTTCCGCCACCGCCGCGCTCCAGAAATGCACAAGCACCGCCTTGGCGGGATTCTCCCCCTCGAACAGGCCGGAAAGGCTGACGGGAGAGCCGTTCATTCCAGGCATAAGCAGTTCGGGGAAGTCGCGTGCCTCGACGGCGCCGAGCCTCGAACGGAGTTCCATAAGATTCTCGCGGCGCTCGGTCTCCTTCTCGAAAGAGGCGACATAGCGGGAGCGGGGATAGACGGTCTTGAGAGAGTCGCAGACCATACGGAAAAGGATTGCGTCGGTCTCCTGGCTGAACACCGGAAGCACGCCGCCCAGATTGCCGTACATCAGCGGGATGACCGCCATCGACTTGCTGTGCTCCAGCGCGAACTTGAGCGAGGCGCGATAGTAGTCGATATACGCCTTGGTGATGTCCTTGCCGGGGGCGCCTGCGTCCTGCAGCGTCTGGATGGTGCGGTTCACGCCCGCGAAGTCCTCTTCCACCTGCGCCAGCAGGAGCGAGCCCTCGGAGCCTTCCACGCGGTAATGGCCGAAGGTATCGGCCTGGACCTTCGCCCTCTCGCCGCTCTCGAGCAGCAGGGACGCCAGTTTGACATCTCCCTTATAGAGATAGATGAACTCGGGTTCGCCTTTCTTGACGTCGAGCTTGAAACGGAAGGACCCGTTCTTCCCGGTGACGATGGTGTCCATAGGGGAACGGGAGTTGAGCTGGCGGACCAGGATCTGCGTTTCGGGCGCGCCTTCGATGACGCCGCGCACGCTCGCCTTTTCGCCGCACGAGCAGAGCAGCAGGGCGGCGGCAATGCCCAGGAACTTAAAGCTTCTCATATTCGGCAAGTATTGCGGCCGCGATGGCGGCCTTCTGTTCGTCGCTCACCTCGGGCTTCTTCTTCCTGAAATCGAGGTCTCCCTCGGTCTGGAGGGGCACCAGATGGATGTGGGTATGTGGAACTTCCATTCCGAGAACCGCCACTCCGACGCGCTTGCAGGGCACCGCGGCCTTGATTGCCAGCGCCACCTTGCGGGCAAATGCCCAGAGGCCCTCGTACACGTCTTCGGGAAGATTGAAGATGTAGTCGTCCTCGATGTGCTTGGGGATTACGAGCGTGTGCCCGGGGGTGAGGGGGCTGATGTCGAGGAAGGCATAGTAGTCTTCGCTCTCGGCCACCTTGTATGAAGGGATTTCGCCCTTTGCGATGCGGGTGAAAATCGTTGCCATAGGCTTAGATTGAAATGTCGAGAATCTTGAACTTGATCACGCCCGAAGGCACCTGGGCCTCGACGACCTCGCCCTTGCCGTGGCCGAGAAGTGCCTTGGCGATGGGAGTGGTGGCCGCGAGACGGCCCTTGGAGAAGTCGGCTTCCGATTCGCCCACGATGGTGAACTCCATCACAGCGCCCGCGGCGAGGTTCTGTACCTTCACCTTGTTGAGCATCTGCACCTTGTCGGTGTTGATCTGCGATGCGTCCACGACCTTGGCGTTCGCCACCTTGTCCTGAAGCGTGGCTATCTTGAGCTCGAGAAGCCCCTGAGCCTCACGCGCCGATTCGTACTCCGCGTTTTCGGACAGGTCGCCCTTCTCACGCGCCTCCGCGATGGCCGCAGCTATCTCGGGACGCTGTGCAATCGCCTCTGCCAATTCCTTTTTAAGTTTGTCGAGCCCGTCCTGGCTCATATAGTAAACGTTTGCCATATAAATGAAAAATACTTTAAATCAACAATCTGAGCGCCCGTTCATCCTCGGTAAGCTGCGCTTTCAACTCGTCGAGGGTGGCGAAGGTCTTTTCGCCGCGAAGACGCCGCAGGAAGTCGACGCGGAGCGTCCGTCCGTAAATGTCTTCGTCGAAATCGAAAATGTGGGTTTCGATGAGTCCTCCGAATGCGATATTGGTCATACCGTGCATTTCGCGCCCGTCCAGATGCACTTTCGTGAGGTAGACTCCCTCGGCGGGAACCAGCTTCAGCGGGTCGGTGAACAGGTTTGCGGTCGGATACCCGATGGTGCGGCCCAGTTTCTTGCCGTGGACCACCTCACCCGCTATGGTGTAGGGGTAGCAGAGGAACTTCGACGCGAGCTCCACGTCGCCGGCCGCCAGGGCCGCGCGTATCTTTGTGGAACTCACCGCTATGCCCACGGACGACACCTTGTCGGTGCGGATGACCTCTATGCCGAGGCGCGAAGCGATTTCCTGCGTCTGCACCGGGGTGAGAGGCTCGTGGCCAATTCGGTTGTCGTAGCCCAGAAGCATCGCGGTGCCCCCGAAACGCCCCTTTACCCAGTCGCGGAGATATTCCTCCGCCCCAAGCATGCTGAATTCCTTCGTGAACGGGATTATCTCCACCCTGTCCACTCCGAGGCCGGTCAGAAGCTCCTTTTTCTCCTCGGGCGTATTGAGCAGCCGAAGGCCGATGGCATCGTCCTGGAGAACGATGCGCGGATGCGGCCAGAAGCTCAGCACCACCGACTCCTCGCCCCTCTCCCTCGCGGTAGCCACGAGGGATTCGAGAACAAGGCGGTGGCCTATGTGCACGCCGTCGAAGAAACCGGTCGCGACTACAGCCATTTAGTGAGAGGGAAATCCTGCCTGTGAGGCAGCAGTTCGTTCTTGGGATAAACCCTGACGCCTATCTTGTACATACCGGTGCGGTCGGGAAGGATGGATGCGTGGTACGACGCGATTCCGTCCTTGAATTCGCCCGCCTCGAAATCGAGCTTCTCCTGGATGTGAAGCCTGTTCTTCTTGTCGGTGACGGCGAAGAGCATCTCCACTCCCACATCTTCGGGCGAAAGCCCTGCAAGATCCAGCACCACTTCGCTCTCGAAAGGATTGTCCTGCGAAAGCACGTAGGAAGCGGCCGGGGCGGTGTAGTTCTTCACCTGGATGTTCGGCCAGGCCTCGAGCACGCGCTTCTTCCAGGCGGCTATCTCGCGCGCCTTGGCGCAACCGTCCGCGACGAGCTGGTTGTAGCGGTCGTACTGCGGCTGGTAGTAGCGGATGCAGTAGTCCTCCATCATACGGTTCGTGGTGAACTCGCACGCGACCTTGGCGATGGTGTTCTTGATGTAGCCAATCCACTGGGAGCTGCGTCCCGTGGCGGGGTCGATGTTGTAGTATGCGGGAGCAATCTCGTTCTCGATGATGGCGTAGATGGTGGCGGCGTCCAGTTCGTTCTGGTAGTTCTGGTCGTCGTAGGTCTTTTCAAGAGGCAGGGCCCAGCCGGCGCCTTCCTTATAACCTTCCACCCACCAGCCGTCGAGCACGCTGAAGTGCATCACGCCGTTCATCGCTGCCTTTTCGCCGGAGGTTCCGGAGGCTTCGAGAGGACGGGTGGGGTTGTTCAGCCACACGTCCACGCCCTGCACCATCCTCTTCGCGAGCGAAATGTCGTATCCGGGAACGAAGACTATCTTGCCGAGGAACCTGGGCTGCTTGGAGATTTCGATTATCTGCTTGATGAGGTCCTGTCCCATACCGTCGGCGGGATGCGCCTTGCCTGCGAAGATGAACTGCACGGGCATCTTGGGATTGTTCACTATCGCATCCAGACGGTCGAGGTCCGAGAAGAGCAGCGTGGCACGCTTGTAGGTCGCGAAACGCCTCGCGAAACCTATCGTGAGAACATCCTCGCGGAACTTCTCCTTGATTTCGACTACCTGGCTGGGGGAATAGTGGGTCGTGGTGTCGGGATTGGCAAGACGGTCGCCCATCTGGCGCACCAGTTCGTGCTTGAGGGTCTTGCGGGTCTCCCAAACCTCTTCGTCGCTGATGTTGTAGATGCCTTCGAAGCAGCGCTTGTCGTAATGATGCGTCCAGAAGTCGGGCCCGAAGACCTTGGCGTGCACCCACTGCCACTCCTTGGCGGCCCAAGTCGGGTAATGTACGCCGTTGGTGACATAGCTGATATGGAGTTCCTCGGGGAGGTAGCCCGGGTACATATTCGCGAAGATGTCCTGCGACACCTTGCCGTGGAGCATCGACACGCCATTGACGTTCTGCGAGCAGTTGGCCGCGAGAACACTCATGCTGAAGCGCTCGTTCTTGTCCTCGACGTGCACCTTGCCCATCGAAAGGAGGGTTTCCCAGCTGATGCCGAAGCGGGCGGGATAGTGGCCGAGATACTTGAAGAGCATGCTCTCTTCGAAAGCGTCGTGCCCCGCGGGAACGGGCGTATGGGTGGTGAAAAGGCCGCTGGCGCGGACCAGTTCGATCGCCTCGGAGTAGTCCATCTTCTGCTCGGTCATATACTCGCGCAGACGCTCCAGGCCGATGAACGCGGCGTGGCCTTCGTTGCAGTGATAGATCTGCGGATGGAGGTTCAGAAGGCGCAGCGCGCGGATGCCTCCGATGCCGAGCAGGATCTCCTGCTTCAGACGGTTCTCCCAATCGCCGCCGTAGAGCTGATGCGTGATCTGGCGGTCTTCGGGAGCGTTGTCCTCGAAGTCGGTGTCGAGCAGATAGAGGTCGGTGCGTCCTACGGGCACCTTCCAGATGCGGGCGCGGAGCTCGCGTCCGGGCATCTGCATCGAAACGGTGGCCCAGTGGCCCTCGGCGTCGGTTACGGGCTCTGCGGGAATCTTAAGGAAGTCCTGCGCGTTGTATTCCGCGACCTGGTTGCCCTGGGGCGTTATCTTCTGGGTGAAATATCCATATCGGTACAGCAGACCGACTGCCACCATATTGACGTTCATATCACTGCTCTCCTTGAGGTAGTCGCCGGCAAGGATGCCGAGGCCTCCGGAGTAGATCTGCAGCGAAGCGTCGAGGCCGTATTCCATGCAGAAATAGGCTATGGAAGGCGTGCCGCGGCGTTCTTTCTCCGCCATATAGCCGTTGAACTCGTCCAGGACGGCGCGAAGCTGCGCGCAGAACTGGGAGTCCTTGGCCAGTTGTTTATATCTCTTCAGGCTTACCTGGTCCAGAATAACCATCGGGTTGTGCCTCGAACGGTGCCATAGTTCCGGATCCACATATTTGAAAAGTGCTTTCGCGCGGTCGTTCCAGCACCACCAAAGGTTCTTGCAAAGCGTTTCCAGCCCCTCGAGCTCTCCGGGGAGGTGGCGAGTCACGCGCACGCTGGCCCAGGAGGGTGTGCTAATCTCAATTCCTTGTTGCATATTCGTCGTTTACTCTGATAATGAAATCGCTCAATACGTTCATATAGTTGATAAATGCCTCGTAAGGCGTATTGTACGGGTTGAAGTACTTGTGCACGTCGCCGTCCGAGAAGAACTTGGTGCACATATAGTAGAAGTGGTCGCTCTCCTGGAGTTTTCCGAAGTCGCCCCAGAGCTGGGGGTCGTCGAGGATGGAGAGTTTCTCCACAAGTCCGTAAAGCTTGTTGAAGGAGTCCTGCTGGAGCTCGTTGCCCAGCCAGGCGGTGATGTCGCGCTCTTCGTCGGCCCAGGAGATGGGTTCGGGAACCTCGAGCTCGGAAACCGGCTTCAGCGCCTCCGCCGCCTCGGAAGGAGTGACGAACTTGAATCCGCCGCGGGCCTTGGCCCTGACGGGAAGGGCCTCCATGAACTCGAAGATGCCGCAGTCGGCGCTCTGGTGCTCGCCGAAGGTCTCGTAGTCCATAAAGAGGTTCACGATGTCGCCGTCGGCCTCCACCACCTTGTCCAGGAACTTGTCCGCGGTGAGCGGCCATCCTTCCCATCCCCTATTGGAGAAGCGGAAGGCGATGTCGTCGCTGAGCCCGTAGTTGCGGAGCAGCAGCTTGAGGTTGGGCTGGCGGTCGTTCCAGTAGAGATAGTCGGGGCTGCGCCATCCGAGGATGTGCCTCGCCCCTTCGGTGAGCATCGTCTTGAATCCCATATCGTAAACCTGGGCGCCGATGGCATCCGAATAGATGAGCTCGGTATTGCGGAAGGCGGTGGGCTCCACGCCGAAGTATTCCTTGATGGCCGCCTTGTGGCGCATCACCTGGTGCCTGAATTCGTGCTCGTTCTGCAGCGAAACCAGCGAGTGGTTGTAGGTCTCGCAGAGGAACTCGACCTTCCCGGTCGCCGCCAGCTTCTTGAAGCTGTCGATGATCTCGGGAGCGTAGCGCGAGAACTGGTCGAGTGCGCAGCCGGTTATGGAAAAGGCAACTTTGAACGAGCCCTTGGATGCCTTTATCGCTTTGAGCAGCAGGGCGTTCATAGGCAGGTAGCACTTCTCCGCGATCCTCTTGAGGATGGCGCGGTTCATATAGTCGTCATAGTAGTGGG
>JAGABD010000088.1 GCA_017614795.1 Bacteroidales bacterium | reverse complement strand
GGTTGAATGGTTTCGTAAAAAGTCACAGTCGACGAAGGATACACTACTGTTACCATCTCCAATAAATGCGGCAGCGCCATACTCGCCGGCATCATCATTGTCCTTAAATGTTACTCTCGTCAGCGTAACCGCCTGGGCAGATTGCGCATAGACGGCATTTTTGGAGCAACCTTTGACCTCTGTATCCTGAATAATAACATTTGCGCTGGTGTTGTTCACGTGGATGAGTCCGCCGGCTCCAATATTGCCAGAGAACGAGCAGTTCTTGATCGTTACCGTGGCAGAATTAAACAGAGAAATCGAACCGCCGTTGCCGGAGGTCTGGTTGTTCCTGAAATAGCAGTGATCCAGATTCACTTCCACTGCGCCGTTATTGATACGGATGGCGGAAGCATTGGATGCGCCATTGGTGCCGGTGAACTTGACATTCTTGACGGTAAGGTAAGAATTTGCCTGGGGCCACAGTACACCGGCGGTAGTGCCGGAAGTCGCTGTCCTTCCGAGGAAGGTCGTGGTATCCGTAGGAGTCACGGTGCCTTCTATAGTGAAAATGACATTGGCGTGATCAGGATAGTTAGGCTTTACATAGTCATCGCCGAAGGAGAACTCTTCCGCGGAGAAATGGAAGGTGGAACCCTTTAGGA
Organism: Bacteroidales bacterium; assembly: GCA_017614795.1. The sequence continues at coordinate 25,974 of JAGABD010000088.1, read as the reverse complement.
GGAAGTGGTTGTCCTGATTCTCCACAAACGTCTTGAACTGGGCGGCGGACATGGCGTTGCTCCAGCTCTGACCGGCCTTGGAGCCTGCTCCGTTCGGGGTTACATAATACTGACCTGCATGAGAATCGATATCAGCGATTTTGATGATTTGGCCACGTGTCGTTATAAACTCTCCATTATAATAGAACGGAGTCACCTGATCTGATTCACCGGTGAAACGGCTCACGCGGAAGCCGTTGGTCAGCGTGACGCCCGGCTTGATGGGGATATAATAGTTCCCGGGGCCGGAAACATCCATACGGGACATTGTTCCCGGTTCGCCCACTGCATCTCCAACGACAGGATTGCCGCTGCCGTCCATGCTCACTTCGAAGGCTCCGGAAATTACTTCTCCGCCTACGGCCTCAACCCGGATTTTGACGATATCGCTGCTAGTCACTCCGATTTTAAGGACGCAGGCCGCGTTCTTGAAAGCAAGAGAGGTGTTCCAAGCGTTTCCGCTCTTGACGGCCCTGGCGACGCAGATATCGTTGGCTTCGAAGGTCCCATCGGTTCTGGAACCGCTGTAATGCACGGTCACCTTGCCTTCGCTGACGCTTCCGCCGGCGGAAGCGGGATAGACGGCATATATCTCATCGACATTGTCGTCGACCTCCACCGTGAAGGTGGTGGTGGCGCCGGAAGACGCCGCCGCGGCGATGGCATAACCGCCGTCCCAGGAGAATCTGACCTCATCGCCTGCAACCCAGGTTACGGTCTCGTCATTGCTGTCGATGGCCGTCTTGCTGGGGGCGTTGGCGGTAAAGACGATGACATTCGGGCCGAGCGAAGGCTCCTGCTCCTCGTTATTCGTTCTAATTTCCTTTGCGCAAGCTGCGGTAAGTACCGCAAGCGCAATCAGTGCAAATATTCTGATCTGTTTCATAGTCGCAATACTTTTAATCGAACAGGTCTTCGGAAATATAACCCTCATGCTCGGCCTCACCGGATACTGCTAAACAGTTCACCAGCGAGACACACATTTCCTGCATCTCCGGAGGATAGTACGGAGACATCAGGGATTTTTGTGAATTGTCTTTCATATCGAAAATTTATTTTCGACAAAGATAATGAATCCTTGCCGCATTGATTGCAACGAATCCGCCAACTTTTGCGACTTTTCCGCCAGTGTTGGAATAATACTGCCTCTACAGAGCGGTATAGTGGGCCTTGAGGGCTGCGATGTCGTCTTCGTTCAGGACGTCGGCAGTAATTATGAGTTCGTCGATTTGTGCGGGGAGTGCATATGCCAAAGCGCCCGTGCCGTCCTGGCCCAGGTTGAAGTCCAGCGAGTCGAAAGATGTTGTGGCAAGGGCGTTGGGAATGTCGGCCTCGTGCCCGTCGACGAAGTCATAGTAGATGCGCACTTTTCTGTTCCCGCGGTCCACGGTCAGGATGACGTGCATCCAGCCCTGGTCGTAGTCGTACGGCAGCGGACGGGTGAAATCCATCCTGTTATTGTTGCCGTCTCCAACGTTGAACTTGATGTCGGCGGAACCTCTGAGGGACAGTATGAAACCTTTGTACACGCCCTCCTCCCAGTCTTTGTTGGAAACCAGTCCCGGATCGGCCGCCTTGGGCGAGGGAAGCGCGGCCTTCAGCCAGAAGGCCACGGAGAAGGAGCCGGTGCCGACGGACAGATTCTTCAGGGTGACGTATCCGTTATTCAGGTCGACGCCCTTTCCTAAGTATGCGTCGGAATACTGAAGCGTTCCGGATGAGGTGGTCTGCAGATTGCCGAACGCGTCATTGATGTTTCCGTCGAAGGGGAGGTAAGCCTTGAGGCTGTGCCCGGCAAGTAAGGATTGTACGGTGCTAAGGGCAGGGGTTGCCTTCGTCGTGTGCCCGCGGTATGCGTCACCCGGGGACACTCCGGCTTTGCGCGCGCTGGCATAAGGGATATCCTTGAACACGCCGGAAGGAACGCGCCCGGTCCAGGTGTCTGGGGCTTCAAGCCCGAGCGCATACGCGGCAATCGCCGCGACGTCCTGGGTTTCGGCACCCACGATGGAACCCTCCGACACGGTCTTCCCGGCAACTCCGAGAAATACATATCTTTCTTCGTCCGAGTTTCCGCCGTGGGTCTTGCCCTTTCCACCGTGATCGGCGGTAACGATAAACAGGCTTTCGTCGAGAAGATCCTTGAGTTTAAGTTGATCGTAAATCCATCCTATGTAAGTATCCAGGTCGCTGATGGCTTTAAGTTGGGCTTCAGTGCCGAATCCCTGCTTCTCACCTACGACATCCGGCGAACCGAAATGTACGAACAGCAGCATCGGAGCATTTTCGGAGAGATAATGCACGACCATACGCGCTATTTCCGGATCGACGTCCTTGGTTTCTCCCATCTCAATGCAGAGATTATGCTCGATAATGCCGTTGTTGATAGCGTACCAACTCACGAAGGAAGCCAGTTTCGCGTCCGGATGAGCCTCGCGCGCGACTCTGAATATAGAAGGATATGGGCTTTTAACGGGATACGAAAGGTCCTTGTCTTCGGCTATGGCATTCGTCATTCCGTGATATTCCGGAAGGACTCCGTGGAGTAGCGAGCCCCAGCATTGCGCGCTGATAGTCGGGAAGGAGGTCATAGACCTGAGCGTCGTCGCACCGCCGGCGAAAATCTCGTCGCAGCGTGGGGTGGGGGTGTCCTTGAAGAATGCACCGGCGCCGTCGACGCCGATGATGACGACGTGTTTGTAGGCGCCCTTCGACACCACGGGGGCCTCAGGGTCCTTAGGCTTGGTCTTCTCCGGGTTCGAATCTTTGTTGCAGGAAACGGCGCACAGGGAGGCGAACGATGCCGCCACCAGCGTACAAACAGTCAGGATTCGCATAATCTTCATATAATCAACGGTTCTCGATAGGCAAAGTACGCCAATCTCCACCGGATTCATTGCAACGAATCCACCAACTTTTGCTACTTTTTCACCTCACTCACCAGTCGGCATTGTTCTTATTGATATAACCGGTGTGGTTATCTGTCCGAGCCAGGCCTCTGTCCGCAGGCCGCTGCAAGAAGCAGGGACGCTGCCATTAAAAGATACTTCTTCATTTGTTTATTCCCTGACAGCCCTGATATTTGTGCCATAACAACGGAATGATGAGGTTATGGACGGCGCTTCGTTCACAAACGAATCGTTGTATACTCTCAGCGCATAGGCGGAGAAACCGCCGTTTGTCTGGTTGGAGTAGTAATAGGCTAAATAATCACGAACATAGTCGCCATCGTAAAGACCGGACAGCGGGAGGAAGATGCTGTTCCCGGTGAGACGGCTGGTAACCTGGAATCCGGTTTGCCCGTTGATTTCTTTCTTTTCCCAGTCGCAATAATCGAGCAGCTCACCAAACTCATTCACCGTAGGCATTCGCCAGGGTGAGCCCATCACGACCGTGGCGGCATCGTCTTCGGGGTCCAGAACGTATTTGTTGTCGACGACTGGTCCCCAGGTTGTAGAAGAGAGGTATTTCGTCAGTACCCATTTGGTTCCTTCACCCTCGTCCCACTTGTAATTCTCCTTTTCGTAATACGCCTTGGTCTCGACCTCGCCCCAGGCGTAATAGCCGCCTACACCTTCAGGCGATGTCGCACCGACATTGTTGGGAGCCCAGAATACGCTGAGTCCCATCTCCACTGCGTCGGAAGGCGCCGTGCGCGATGTGGTCGTAAACGAAACCACATTGCCGTACGCTTCCTTCCCGGCAATCCTGGCATAAGCGGCCACGCAATAGGTAGTGGACATCTTAAGAAGTCCGGTCGTTGCCGAGAAACTGGCGTAATCGTCTCCCTGCGAGGCGTTAATTATCGCCTCGGGACTGGCTTTGAGCGATTCTATGGTGGATCCCGCGGGCCCCAGCAGGAACTGCATATCCCCATATTTGGGCTTGAAGCAGGGTGATACTGTCGCCTTGAGGGCGGCCTTGATGGGACCGGCTTCAGCCGCGAGAGTGGTAACGGTCGGGTTGAAATCCGCCGTTGTGAAGCTCTTGACTTCTCCGTAGTACTCCGGCCCGTTTACTCTTACGCAGGCAACATAACTGTATGTGGTAGAGAAATCAAGACTCGTGTACTTGAGGCTGTCGGAGAAAGAAAGGTCTCCGGCCGGTTCAAGGGTTTTCCAGTCGGTACGGTAACCGTCGCTGATAAGTTTATCCAGACTGGCGCCTTCGGGACCCACGATGAACCTGGTTTCGATATCGGCATCTTTGCCGGCATTCGTCTCCACCTGGCCACCCAGGACCGCTGTAAAGGGCGTGATGTCGGTAGCATCCTTCGTCAGGACCTTCATACTGAGCGATTTGGTGCTGAAACTCTTGATATTGTCCGCCTGGATGAACCATTCTTTTTGGAGCACCGTGTCTGCGTAATAGATGAGAGCGCGTACGAAGTAGGTGGTGTCGCTGAAAGGCAGGCTGGCAGTCCGCTTCAATTTGTGGTTGGAAGGAAGGATCACCTGCTCCGCTCCCTCCGGGGGCAATACATCGTAAGCACCGAAAGGTATGTGTTCTTTGCCATTGAGCAGGGAGTCTACGTCGCAACCGGCTTTGTCGAAGCTCACAATAAAATAGTACCCAGTCCAGTGGGCGGATTGCTTCGGGTCGAAATACCCATGGAGCGTCGCGGTTACCGGGCCGATGTTCGTGACGTCGAGGGTCACGCACTCTTTGCCCTTATAGGGGTTGGAGGCATGGTTGTCTTTCTTGCAGGAGAAGAAAGCTATCGGCAGAACCATCGCCGCAAGCAGAAGAATTCTTTTCATTGTAGTTTATTTGTGTTTATCCACAAATATACTGAATAATTCTGATGAAAAGGTGATCCCAACCTCGCCGAAATAATGAGGTTGAGCTCAAAAACGGCCCAAAATGATCCTGACCTCGCAAAATTTGAGAGGTCGGGATCACCTTGGCACGCGAAAAAGCCGGCTGAAAGGCCGGTGGGGGGATTTCGGAGGCGAAGCCGACGCAGGGAGTTTGAGGGGAACGCCCCTCAATGGACACAATCTTCACCCGCACGAGATGCCCGGTCGGAGCCGGGCATGACGAAAGCGCCCCGGGAGGGAGCGCTTCGGAAAGTGCGGGTGAAGGGACTCGAACCCATACGCCGTAAGGCACCAGATCCTAAGTCTGGCTTGTCTACCAATTTCAACACACCCGCTTGGTGGACTGCAAAGATAGTAAAAATGCGGGATTTCGGATTTTTGGCCAAATTTTTGCTAAATTCGCTGACCGTATTAAAACTATCCGGTTTATGAAGAAACTTATTCTCTCCGCGGCCGCCTGCCTGCTTCTGTGCACTGGCGCATTCTCCGCGGAAAAAGGCTTCCTGAAGGGGAAGATTCTCAAGATTGATTTGAAAGAGTCGATAGCCGAAAGGGGAGGATCCGCTTTCTCCATCGGCCTCGGCGGCATCAACACCAGCTCCACCCTTTCGCTCCTCGGAGTGGAACGCGCCCTGCAGAAGGCTGCCGACGACAAGGACATCGCAATGGTATACCTTAACCTCGACCATTTCTCCGGCAGCACCGCGGTCGTGGAAGAGGTGCGCGGATATCTGAAGCGTTTCAGCGCCAAGGGCAAGCCCGTCGTGGCCTGGGCTGCATCGCTCGGCAACGGCAGCTATTACCTCGGTTCGGTGGCTGACCGTCTGTTCCTGCATCCGCAGGGAGGCGGCACCCTGAACGGCCTGGGAAGCACTCAGTATTTCGTGAAAGACCTCCTGGACACTCTTGGAATAGAGGTTCAGCTGATCCGTCACGGCAAATACAAATCGGCGGGCGAGATGTATATCCGCAACGACATCAGCCCGGAGAACCGCCAGCAGTATGAAGAACTCCTCGGCTCCATCTGGGGAAGTTTCGTGAGCGAGATTGCGGAGTCCCGCGGCAAGAGCGTCGAAGAGCTCAACGCGATGGCTGACGGCCTGGCGCTCGGCACGGCCAAATCGTGGTTGGACAACGGCCTGGTGGACGGCCTGAAGTACCGCGACGAGATGGAGGACTACCTCTGCCATCTGTTCGGCACCACAGATGCCGACGATGTGAAGACGGTCGCCCTCAAGGACTACATCAAGGACCTCAAGAAAGGTTCTTCTTCCAAGAAGATAGCGGTCATTTACGCCGAAGGCGAGATTGTGCGCGGCGGCGACGGACTCGTGGGCGAGAAGCTTGCGAGGGAGATTGCGGCGGTGCGCGCCGATTCCACCGTCAAGGCCGTGGTGTTCCGCGTGAACACTCCCGGCGGAGAGGTCGTCGCGGCCGATATGATCCGCCGCGAAATCGAACTTCTGGGCAAGGACAAGCCGGTCATCGCAAGCTACGGCTCCTATGCGGCTTCGGGCGGATACCTCATCTCCGCGGGCTGCAAGCGCATCTTCGTGGACAACGCCACCCTTACCGGCTCCATCGGAGTCTTCGGAATGATACCTTCCTTCGGCAAAGCGGTGAGCAAGAACCTGCACGTGAACCTCGTGAGCGTCGGCACAAACGCCCACAGCGGTATGGGAACGGGCGTCAACCCCCTCAACGCGGAGGAGGAAGCCTGGTATCAGCAGGAGATAGAGGGCATCTATGATACCTTCGTGGGGGTGGTTTCCAAGGGCCGCTCGATGAGCACCGAGGCTGTGGACGAGATAGCCCAGGGCCGCGTCTGGTCCGGGAAGGACGCTCTCGGCAACGGCCTTGCGGATGAAAAGGGCACCCTGCTCGACGCGGTGGAGTACACCGCCAAGCTGGTGGGCCTCAAGAACTACCGTCTCGTCAGCTACCCCGCCAAGAAGTCCTTTATGGAGAGCCTGAAGTCCGGCGACGAGAAGAAGAAAGAGCCTCTCGCAAGGGTGAAGCAGATTATGCGCCCAGGCTTCAATGCAATGGCCATCATGCCTTATTTTACTATCGACCCCGTTAACATCGCAGAATAATGAAAAAGATATTTTTGGCACTGGGCATCCTTCTCGCCTGTGCAACCAACGATATGCTGGCACAGACCAGCGCAAAGGACCGCCTCAAGGAAATCGAACAGATGACCGTCAACGCGCACAAGCGCAAGATGGCCAAGCGCGAAAACCTTTTCAGCGCAGATGGCCTGTCGTACTTTTATTTCGGATTCCATCAGGTGAGCGGCCGGAAGGAACTTGAAGGCAAGTTCTTCCAGTCGCACGAAATAGGCCTGAACGCCCTCCAGTTAGGTTTCCACCCCGCATCCTGGGTGTCTCTCGAAACTGGCCTGGACCTCAAGTGGAACCAGTTCGAGCTGGCCAAGGGATATGCCGTGGGGCTGGTCGGCAAGAGTTTCTATTTCAGCGACCCGCAAACTCTTTATGGCCACGATGTGGAAGACTTCAACCAGCGCATCCGCACCTTCGCGCTCGCGGTTCCCGTGTCGCTCGGCTTCCACGCTCCGTGGTTCTCCGTTAGGGGTGGCGCCGAAGTGGATTTCAACATAAACAAATATACCTCCATCAAGACCAATTTCGTTACGAACAAGACAATAGAAGCCAGCGCGAGGGACCGCAAGCCCAAGGTCGAGAACACCGTTATAAACTATTTCGCTTCCATCGATTTCGACGGCCTTGGAGTTTATTTCAGGTACAGTCCGAAATCCATCTTCCGCGACGGTTCCATCGACGGCTCGCCCAAGAACGATATGAAATACTGGACAGTTGGTCTGGTCTTCGGTTTTTAGCCTATGAAAAAGACTCTTCTCTGCGTCCTGGCCATCTTGGCAGGCGCCGCGGCTTATGCCCAGCAGCATTGCTTCTACAGCCAGTTCCGCCTGACCGACAAACAGCAGGTGACCGAACTCTGGAGCCCCCAGGACAACGAGTTCAGGCAGATCGGGCATCACGGCCCGGCGGTCGAGAACCAGTATATGGCCCTGCGCTTCTACTATGACGGGCGCGGCGCCATCGACATCTACAGCAAGACCGGCAAGATCGACGACGAACTCGGCAAGTGGCACTGGTATCCCACCGAGGAGCAGCAGAAGAACGAAGGCGCGGGATGCGACGAGTATTTCGTGGGCAAGACCGTGGGTCTCGGGGGCGTGCGCCTCTGGGACGGAGAGAAGGAGGTGCGGCTGGACGGCACTGCCGGACGCCGGAGCATAGTCGGACGCAGGGGCAACAACGTCTGGATGGAGATGACCGCCTACGGCGTCGAGTATAAGGGAGAGAAGGTCGATATCAGCCTGCGCGTGGATGTCTACGACGGCAGCCGCTGGGCGAACGTGACCGCGAAGGAGCTGAACGGCAGGAAGGTGCAGTTCGCCACGGGCGTAAACTACCATCCCGGGTCGGTGCTCAAGTGCGGCGAGGACTATATCGCCGTCTGGGGCATCCATCCCGCCAACGTGTCGCAGAACCCGGGTCCTATGGGCGGGGGAATGCGCTTCCAGAAGAAGAAATTCGAGAAGATAGAGGATATCGGCGGAGCTTTCCGCCTGATTTCGAAGCCGGCGTCCGAGCTCAATACCAGCATAGTGTCGGCGTCCTGGCGAGAGGATGAAATCAACAATGCCGCCGCTTTCGTCGAGATGGTGGCTGGCAAGCCCGTTTCGCTGAAGGTCGCATCCTATAATATAAGGTTCGGCACCGCGAAGGACGGGGCGAATTCCTGGGACAAGCGCAAGGCCGGCACCCCCGCGATGCTTGCGGCGCAGGCGCCCGACGTCTTCGGTGTGCAGGAGGCCCTTTCTTTCCAGCTGGATTATATCCTCGAGAAGGCACCTCAGTACAGGTGCGTCGGCGTCGGCCGCGAGGACGGCAGGAGCGAAGGGGAGACTATGGCCGTCTTTTACAACCGCAAGCGCCTGAAACTCGTCAAGTGGGGGACATACTGGCTCAGCGAGACCCCGGACAAGCCTTCCAAGGGCTGGGACGCCTATTGCAAGCGCACCGCCACCTGGACTCTCTTCAAGGACCGCGCGACGGGGCAGAAGTTCTTCTACGTGAACACCCATCTCGACCACCGCGGAAAGGACGCCCGACTCAAGGGGCTGTCGCTCATCGTGGACAATATCGCCAGGATGAACCCCGAAGGCTGGCCGATGCTGCTGGGGGGAGATTTCAACGTTTTGCCTTCGGATCCCTGCCTCAAGGCCCTCGAGGGCAAGATGACGGATTCCAGGATGATCGCTTTCGTGACCGACGGAGGTCCTACCTTCAACGCCTGGGGCAGGCAGAGCGACATCGAATCTGAAAGCCCGAGGATAATCGACTACATCTATTGCTCGGGCTTTGCCGGATGCCCGTCCTTCAGGGTGGTCACGGACGACTACGGAGTGCCTTTCCTTTCCGATCATTATCCGATTGTGGCCACTTTTGTTTTTTAGATTGAAAAAAATATCTATATTTGCTGCCCCAAAGAAAAAGGAGGTGGTAAAGTAATGATCATAGTACCTGTAAAAGACGGCGACAACATCGAACGCGCATTAAAGAAATTCAAGCGTAAATTCGAGAAGACCGGTGCGGTCCGTGAGCTCCGCTCGCGCAAGAACTTCGCGAAACCTTCGGAGAAGCGTCGTCTCGCCAAAGAAAAGGCTATCTACGTTCAGAAGCTTCGTACTGAGGAGGAGGCCTAAGCTCTTATCCTACAGTAACTTTATCACTTCCGCCATCCCCTGGGTGGCGGTTTTCTTTATATGCTGGAGCCTGGGGTCCCACACTTTCAAGTCGGCCGGGTCGATGATATAGATGGGAGCTTCCGCCTTGGCATAGCGGTAGAGCCCCGCTGCGGGATAGACCTGCAGGGAAGTGCCGACTATTATTACGATGTCGGCCTTCGATACCAGTTCGATGGCCTTTTCCATCTTCGGCACCGCCTCTCCGAAAAAGACTATATGCGGACGCAGCTGGACCCCGTTGGGGGCTTTGTCGCCGAGATTCACTTCGCCGTAACCCACTTCGAAAACATTGTCCTCGCTGAAGCCGTCCTCTTCGTTGTAGCAGTTCTCGGGCCGCACCTTGTTGATTTCGCCGTGCAGATGCACCACGTGGGTGCTGCCGGCGCGTTCGTGCAGGTCGTCGACGTTCTGGGTGATCACGTCCACGACATAATCCTTCTCCAGTTCCGCGATGAGCCTGTGGGCTTCGTTGGGCTGGGCCTCTCCCACCTGCCGGCGAAGCTTGTTGTAAAAATACAGCGCTCTGCCGCGGTCGCGGTACCATCCGTCGATGGACGCCACCTCGTAAGGATTTTCATGCTCCCAGAGACCGCCTGCGTCGCGGAAGGTCTCGAGCCCGCTTTCGGCGCTTACACCCGCGCCGGAGAGTACTGCGATGCGCTTTTTCATATCTGCCGTTTGTTTCCGTAAAGATATGCAATATTGCGAAAGGATATAATTGAAAATTAGTTTGTTATTTTCGAAATAATTGCTACCTTTGCGGTCCTTAAATAATTGAAGGCCGTTCGGGCTCGCCAAGAGATGCCACACAAGACATCCGCCTGCGGTCAAAACTTGTAAAAGTTTTTTGAAATGTACGCAATCGTAGAAATTGCAGGCCAGCAGTTCAAAGTGGAAGCAGGAAATGAAATTTTCGTGCAGAGACTGCCCCAGGCCAAAGACGAAAATGTAGAGTTTGACACTGTTCTCCTCGTCGACAACGGGGGAAAGGTCAAAGTCGGTGCTCCCTATGTTAAGGGCGCTGTGGTGAAGGCCACCGTGCTCGACGACGATGCAAAGGCTGACAAGGTGCTCGTTTTCAAGAAGATCCGTCGCAAGGGCTTCCAGAAACTGAACGGCCACCGTCAGAAACTGTCCAAAATCCGTATTAACGAAATCGCTTAAGCATTATGGCACACAAGAAAGGTCAATCCAGTTCCAAGAACGGTCGTGAGTCGCATAGCAAGCGTCTCGGCCTCAAGAAGTTCGGCGGCGAAGTCGTTAAGGCCGGCAACATCATCGTACGTCAGAGGGGCACTGTCCACAATCCCGACAAAAACGTCGGAATGGGCAAGGACCACACTCTTTATGCACTTGTGGACGGAACCGTGAAGTTCACCCGCAAGAAGGAAGACAAGTCCTACGTCTCCGTCGTTCCTTTCGAGAACTAATCCCGAAGGGTTATGAATAGTTAAAGGCCTGCGCTTGGTGAACAAGTACAGGCCTTTTTTATTATATTTGCCTTATGATTACTCTCAAAGCGTTACGTGACAATCCGGACGAGATTGTCGCAAGACTCAAAATCAAGAATTTCGACGCCAAACCCATAGTGGACAAGGTCCTGGAGCTTGACGCTGTCCGCAGGGCCTGCCAGCAGGAAAGCGACGCCCTTCTCGCGGAACAGAAGAAGAAGGCGGCCGAGATCGGCGCCCTGATGAAGCAGGGACAGCGCGATGCGGCGGAAGCGGCCAAGGCGGAAGTCGCGGCCCTCAAGGCCCGCAGCAACGAACTCCTCGCAAAGGGCGAAGATGCGGCGAAGGAACTCGAAGCGCAGCTGGTGCTTCTTCCCAATACCCCTTACAAGCTCGTTCCTCCGGGAAAGGGCGCAGAGGATAACCTCGTCGTCAAGATGGGAGGTCCCGAAGAAGTAAAGCTCCCCGAGGGAGCGCTACCTCACTGGGAACTCGCCAGGAAGTACGACATAATCGACTTCGACCTCGGCGTGAAGATCACCGGCGCCGGCTTCCCCGTATACAAGGGCGAGGGCGCGCGCCTGCAGAGGGCCCTCATCAACTTCTTCCTCGACCGCAACACCGCGGCGGGATACCAGGAGACCGAGCCCCCGGTAGTGGTGAACGCCGCTTCCGGCTTCGGCACGGGCCAGCTTCCCGACAAGGAGGCCCAGATGTACTATGTAGGCCTTGACGACTTTTACCTCGTGCCTACCGCCGAGGTGCCCGTCACCAACATCTTCCGCGACGTCATCCTCGAGAATTCGCAGCTTCCCTGCAAGCTCACCGCATACACTCCCTGCTTCCGCCGCGAAGCCGGCTCCTACGGCAAGGACGTGCGCGGCCTGAACCGTCTGCACCAGTTCGACAAGGTGGAGATAGTCCGCGTGGAGAAGCCCGAAGACTCCTATGCCGCCCTGGACGAGATGATAGCCCACGTGGAAAGCCTTGTGAACGCGCTCGGTCTGAAGTACAGGATTCTGCGACTCTGCGGCGGCGATATGAGCTTCACCTCCGCCATCACCTACGATTTCGAACTCTGGAGCGCCGCTCAGGGCCGCTGGCTCGAGATTTCCTCGGTGTCCAACTTCGAAACCTACCAGGCGAACCGCCTGCACTGCCGCTATCGCGACGAAAACGGCAAGGTGCAGCTCGCCCATACCCTGAACGGTTCTTCGCTGGCTCTGCCGCGCGTCGTCGCCGCCCTGCTCGAAGACAACCAGACTCCGGACGGAATAATCATCCCGGAGGTGCTGCGTCCATACACGGGCTTCGACAAAATTGACTGAGCCCCGTACCATACTCGGAATCGATCCCGGAACCAACCTGCTTGGTTTCGGGGTCGTGCGTGTTGAAGCCGACGGCAAGCCGCATTTCGTGGATATGGGAGTGCTGGATCTCCGCAAGATAGGGGACCCCTACACCAAACTTCTGGTCATCCACGAAAAAGTGTCGGCCCTCTGCGAACAGCACAGGCCCGACGACCTCGCGATAGAATCTCCCTTCTATGCCAAGAACGCCCAGGTGCCCTTCAAGCTCGGACGGGCGCAGGGGAGCGCCATGGTGGCGGCGGTGGCCCACGGCGTGAATGTGATAGAGTATGCGCCCCGCAAGGCCAAGATGGTCATCTGCGGCAATGGCGCCGCGTCCAAGGAGCAGGTCGCGCTGATAGTCGAGAAGACGCTGGGAATCGACATCCTGAGCAAGTATCTCGACGCCACGGACGCCCTTGCTCTCGCGATGTGCCATTACTATACGCTCGCATCCCCGATTCCGGCGGCTCCCGCAAGGAAAGCCACCCGGAAAGCCAGCACGAGCTGGGAACAGTTCGTGAAAGAGAATCCGGACCGGATAAAAAAGTAGTTATTGCCTTTAAACCTTCCAGGTTTATCTGCGTCAAAGAACAGATATGAAACGATTTTTACTGACCAGCGTCGCGGCCGTCCTCTCCTGGGCGGGCCTGTTCGCGCAGAACACGGTGACGGCCGTCCTCAAGGACTCCCATACCGGCGAGCCGATTGCCTTCGCGACTGTTTCGCTCCACGTTCCCGGAGCGAAGAAAGCCTCCAACTACGCACTCAGCACCGATGCGGGCGCGGTAACCATCGAGAAGGTGAGGAACGGCAGCTATTTGTTCAAGGCGGAGCTTCTGGGTTACCTGAGCATGGAAAAGAACATCACCGTGAAAGGGGAGTCCATCGACCTGGGAGAGTTGAAGATGGATCCCGACACCAAGATGCTCGACGCGGCCAGCGTTTCGGCGGTTGGCAACAGCATAATAATCAAGAAGGACACCATCGAATACAATGCGAGTTCTTTTAAGACGGTCGACAACGACGTGCTTGAGGACCTTCTGAAGAAGCTTCCCGGCGTCGAGGTCAGCGAGGACGGCAGCATCAGCGTCAACGGCGAGACCATCTCCAAGATTACCATCGACGGCAAGACATTCTTCCTCGACGACCCCCAGCTGGCTTCCAAGAACATCCCGGCGAAGGTCATCAACAAGCTTAAGATAATCAACAAGAAGAGCGAGCAGGCCGAATTCACCGGCATCGACGACGGCGAGGAGGAGAAGGTGATAGACCTCACCATCAAGCCCGGAATGATGAAGGGCGCCTTCGGCAACGTTATGGGAGGCATCGGACACGACCTGCCTTCCGCCGACAAGAAGGCGGCCGGAGCCCCCAACGACTGGCGTTTCCAGGGCGCGGGCTTCATGGGCAAGTTCACCAAGAGGCAGCAGCTGAGCATAATCCTGAACGGCAACAACACCAACAACCGCGGCTTCAACGACATAGCCGGCTCCATGATGGGCGGCATGCGCGGAGGTGGCGGCGGAATGGGACGCGGCCAGGGCGGCTGGGGTACCGGCAACGGCATCACCACATCCTGGATGGCGGGCGCCAACGGCAGCTGGGACCTCTTCGACGACAAGATGGAGCTCAGCGGAAACTATCTCTACAACGACACCGACAAGGACGTGCTGGAGACCACCGACAAGCGCACCTACCTCGACGGAGCGGACCTGCTCTACCATTCCAAGGGTTCGAGCGAGACCCGCACCGGAGGCCACCGCATCGGCGTCAGGATAGACCATAAGTTCTCGAAGAACACCTCCATCCTCTTCGAGCCGAGGCTTAACTGGGGCGGCGGAAGCTTCGACGAGCGCAACGAGTACACCACCCTCACCGACAGCCTCCGCGGAGCGGCTCCCGATTCCACCAACAAGGGTTTCACTCACAACTGGGGCGACAACAGCAACATCTCCACCAGCGGCTTCGCCCTCTTCCGCCAGAGGCTTGGCATCCCTGGCCGTACCCTCACCGTGATGGGACGCTACAGCTTCAGCCACAACGAAATGGACAGCAGGAACGTCTCGAGCGTGTCGGTAATGGGCAATGCGGGCTGGAACGCGGCCGAGAACATCAACCAGACGATAGGGCAGGAGTCCAATTCCTCCTCGTTGATGGGCCGAATCACCTATACGGAGCCGCTCGGAGGCAATTTCTACGTAGAGGCCAACTACCGCATGTCCTGGAGCAAGAGCGTGTCCGACAAGGACACCTGGGACAATATTCTGAACAAGGTCGACTCCACCTATTCCAACCACGTGGAGAACGAGACGACCACCCAGGAGATAGGATTCAACTTTATGTACCAGAAGGGCAAGTCGCGCGCCCAGGCGGGCTTCTCCGCGATGCCTACCAGCACGCACAACTACTCCCGCCGCTACAATTCGGCGGAGCAGGCCCTCGTGGACGTTACCTACGACAACTTCCAGTGGCGTTTTTCGCCGCGCCTGATGGCCTGGTGGGAATTCAACGACAACGCGAACGCCCGAATCTTCTACCGCGGAAGCTCCGAGCAGCCTTCCACCAAGCAGTTGATGCCGGTGCCGGACAACACAGACCCTATGAACGTGAGCTTCGGTAACCTCCGCCTGAAACCGTATTTCTCGCACAATGTCCGCGGCGACGTCCGCTACAACAACAAGAAGAACTTCTCGTCCTTCAACATCCGTTTCAACGGAAGCTACACCCAGAGCCCCATCGTCAGCGCGACCTGGTACAACAGGGGAGCGCAGTATTCGATGCCCTTCAACGGCCCCGACGCGGCGAATGCGGGAGCCAACGGCTTCTTCAACATCCCTCTGGGAAGGAAGCGCGCATTCACCCTGTCCGACTTCACCCGCGTGAACTGGAGCAAGTCTTCGTCCTATGTGGGCTCGAACATCGATATGGCAACCTACGAGAACGGCGACTACAGCGCCTTTATGTATGAAATCGCCCGCAATTTCGCGGACAAGGCGTATTTCGACGCGCATTTCGTGACCAACACCATCCAGACGCTGTCCGGTACCGAGAGACTCAAGATAACCTACCGCAACAACGCGCTGGAGGTCGGCCTGCAGGGCCGCACCCGCGTGAACCGCAGCTGGTACACCATCTCCAAGGACGCTTCGCAGACGACCACCTGGAACAACCAGATATCCCTGAACGGAGCCTGGACCTGGGAGCGTCCCGGCATAACCCTCAAGACCGACGGAGCCTACAACTGGTACAACGGCTACGCCACCGAACAGCCCAGCGAGATAGTGCTGAACGCCGAACTGCAGAAGACGCTCTTCCGCCGCAAGGCGACCCTCTCGCTGAAGTGCTACGACATACTCGACCAGGCCAAGAACTACACGGTGACCGACGCGTCCAACTACCACCAGGAGACGGTGAACAATACTCTCGGGCGCTACATCATGGCTTCCTTCACCTGGCGTTTCGGAAAATTCGACCGCAGCAAGATGCGCGGCGGCCCCGGCGGCTTCGGCCCTCCCCGCGGGATGAGGTAGTGCGCCATATCGCAAATATTTCATATATTTGTACGATATGGACATCAAAGCAATCTTGAACAACTGGATAGTGAAGAACCTCCTGCTCGCAGCGGGGGCTCTCATCCTGATCATACTTCTCACCAACCTTTTTCTGGGCCTCGTGACCCGTCACAACCGCGAGTTCAGCGTTCCCGACTTCACCAACCTGACGGTGGCGGAGGCGGAGCACGTCGCGGCCAAGGCAGGAGTGAAGGTCGAGGTGGGCGATTCCGTGTTCGTCCGCAGGATGAAACGCGGCGCAGTGTACTCCCAGAACCCCAAGGCGGGAAGCCAGGTGAAAAGGGGCCGCCGCGTCCTCGTGACCATCAACGCGCTCACCGCGAAGCAGGTGACGATGCCTTCCCTGGTCGGTTGCTCGATGCGCCAGGCCAAGTCCGAACTAGCGGCGAAGGGACTGATGCTGGGCCGTCTCATTTATGTGAGCGACATTGCCACCAACAATGTCCTGCGCCAGCTTTACAGGAACTCCGACATACGTCCCGGCACCAATATCGATTCCGGCTCCGTCATCGACCTGATGGTAGGCCTGAACGGCTCCGACGGCAGCACCTGGGTGCCCAAGGTGGTGGGTATGAAATATCTCCGCGCAGTGGACGCCATCCACGACAATTCGCTCAATGTCGCGAGGCTCGTCTTCGACAAGGAAGTTGTGAACTACAGCGACTCGCTCAACGCGGTCGTCTACGAACAGCGTCCCACTTCCGCAATCGGCTCCCTCACGATGGGAACCGGCATCTCCCTGTATCTCTCCACCAATCCCGACAAAATCGCCGACCTCTGATGGACTGGCAGATACCGGCACCCGAGGAAGAGCAGGAGATGTTCGAGCATTTCCGGCTCAATGTCGATCCCGGGCAGGAGCCCGTAAGGATCGACAAATGGATGTCGGCACACCTCGAGGACACTTCGCGTCACCGCATTCAGTGCGCCATCAAGGAAGGATTCGTGCAGGTGGGGGAGAAGACCGTCAAGGCCAATTACATAGTGCGCCCCGGCGATGTGGTGCGGTTCGTGATGCCCTACCGCCGTCGCGGCGTGGACATAAAGCCGCAGGATATTCCCCTCGATATAGTTTATGAAGATGACGACGTGCTTGTGGTAAACAAGCCCGCCGGAATGGTGGTTCACCCGGGCCACGGCCACTTCGACGGCACTCTGGTGAACGCTCTGCTGTTCCATCTCGGCCGCGAGGCCGAAAGCGGGGAAGCGTCGGATGACGACGATGCGAAGGCGGGAATCCTGGTCCACCGAATAGATAAGGATACCAGCGGCCTTCTTCTTGTCGCGAAAAACGACGAGTCGCAGATGCATCTGGCCCGCCAGTTCTACGACCATTCCATAGAAAGATGCTACCGCGCGATAGTCTGGGGCAATATGCCCGAGGACGAGGGCACGGTGGAAGGCTATATCGGGCGCGACACCAACGACCGCCTGCGCTTTCGCGTGGTGCCGGACGAGGATAGCGGCAAATGGGCGGTTACGCACTGGAAGGTGCTGGAACGCTTCGGTTTCATCACCTATATCGAGTGCAGGCTGGAGACCGGGCGCACGCACCAGATTCGCGTGCATATGGCTTCGCTCGGGCACCCGCTTTTCGGCGACGAGCGTTACGGCGGCACCGAAATCCGCCAGGGAACCATCTACGCGAAATACAAGCAGTTCATTCACAATTGCATGGAGATCTGTCCCAGGCAGGCCCTTCACGCAAAGACAATAGGCTTCGAGCATCCGGCCACGAGAAAATGGATGCGTTTCGACTCGCAGCTGCCCGAAGATATGACGGCGCTGCTGGAAAAATGGAGAAAGTATGTTCAAGGCGCGTCTTAGTACTATATGGCTGCTGGCTTTGGCGTCGGCGCTTCTTCTGAGCCTTCCCTGGATGGTTCCGGGGACGGGCGTGCTTGCGCTCGTTGGCTTTGTGCCGCTGCTTCTTGCGGACAGCCTGGCGGACGAGATGAAGCTTAGGCGTTTCCGCTATGTGCATTACGCCTGCTTCGTGCTCTGGAACGCGATAACCACCTTCTGGGTATGGAACGCGACTCCCGGCGGGGCCGTCTTCGCCATTCTTGCGAACGCGCTCCAGATGTCGCTGGTGTTCGGGCTTTTCCGACTCGGAAAGAGGCATCTGCACGGAGTGCTTCCTTATCTGCTGCTGGCGTTCGCCTGGATCGCCTGGGAGCGCTGGTACCTCACCGGTTCGCAGATTTCCTGGCCCTGGCTGGTGCTGGGCGGCGCTTTCGCCCGCACGACGAAACTCGTTCAGTGGTACGAATTCACCGGCACTCTGGGCGGTTCGGCGTGGGTATGGGCCTGCAACCTCGGCATCTTCGCCCTGCTGGAGGCCTGGCGCAAGGGAAAACTTGCGGAGGCTTCGCGCAAGATCCGCATAGCGGCATTCTCCGTCCTCGCGCTGGCGCTTTTCCTGCCCGTAGCGGCTTCGCTGCATCTTTACTATCATTACGAAGAGCCCGAAGAGAAAATCGATGCGCTGGTGCTGCAGCCCAACTTCGACCCTTACCACAAGTTCCAGGCGCTCAGCCAGAAGATGCAGAACGCAATCCTGCTCGAGCTTGCGGATTCCGCTCTTGCGGGCGATGCAAGCTGGAAGGGTCTTCTGATAGCACCCGAGACCTTTACCAACGATGTGATTCTGCCCGACGTGGCGGAAGGGACAACTTTCCGCACGTTCAAGTCGTTCCTTAAGACTTATCCCGACGAATGCCTGCTTTTCGGGGCCGGCACATACGAGTATTTCTTCGAGGATCCGCATAACCCCCTGAGCCGACAGCTCGACGAGGAATTCTGGCGAATAGGGCACAACAGCGCCATCTCGATGGCTTCCGACGGCCGCTATTCGCTTTGCCACAAGGGCAAGCTGGTTGTGGGAGTGGAGGCGACGCCGTATCCCAAGCTGTTCGTTCCGATTGACAATATGCTGGGCAGCGTCATGGGACGCCTTGTCGGACCTAGCAAACCGGATGTGCTGGAGTATTATCCCGACGACAGCACCTCGGTTCCATTTGGCTGCGCCATCTGCTACGAATCGGTCTACGGCGAGTATTGCGCGGAGTACGTCCGCAAGGGCGCGCAGTTTATGACGGTAATCACCAACGACGCGTGGTGGGGCGACACTCCCGGGTACAGGCAGCATCTTTCCTTCGCCGCCCTTCGCGCTATAGAACTGCGCCGCGACCTTGCCCGCTGCGGCAACACGGGCATTTCGGCCTTCATAAACGGACGCGGCGACATCGTTTCGAAAGGGGACTGGTGGACGCGCGAGACCCTCGCCGGCACCGTGCATCTCTCCACCCGCAAGACTCTGTTCGCGCGCCTTGGCGACGTTCCCGGGCGCATCTGCGTCTTCGCTTTTCTGCTTCTGCTTTTGCTCTTGCTTCGCAACTTGTTCTTGAAGAAGTAATTTTTACTATCTTTGTGGAACTATGAAACGAGTGGCAGTAACGGGTATGGGGGTAATAACCCCGATTGGCAACGACGTACCTACCTTTTGGAAAAACTTATGTGACGGAGTGTGCGGTATCGAAACGATTACCGATTACGACACTTCTCTTCTGCCGGTGCATATAGCCGGCCAGATCAAGAACTTCGATCCTCTGCAGTACGGAATGGACAAGGCCTTCGTGCGCAAGCAGGGCCTCTTCACGCAGTACGGCGTGGCGGCGGCCTACCAGGCTATGCAGGACGCGGGGCTCCACAGCGAGGGTGACGATGCGAACATCGACCCGTTCCGCCTCGGCGTGTACGTGGGCAGCGGCATCGGCGGCTTCGAGATTCAGTACCGCGAGACTCTGAAGATGCTCGAGGACCCTTCGGGACAGTGGATCTCGCCTCTGTTCATCCCTTCGATGATTTCCAATATCGCAGCGGGCCACATCGCAATAAAGAACCACGCGCAGGGCGTCTGCCTCGATATAGTCACCGCCTGCGCCACGTCGTCGCACTGCCTCGGCGAGGCCTACCGCGCCATCAAGTACGGTTATGCCGACGCCATCATCACCGGCGGCTGCGAATATGCGACAATTCCTCTGGGCATCGCGGGATTCGCCAATTCCAAGGCGCTTTCACGTGCCGAGAACCCCAAGTACGCTTCGCTTCCGTTCAACGCCAACCGCGGCGGATTCGTGATGGGCGACGGCGGCGCCATCCTTGTTTTCGAGGAGATGGAGCACGCACTTGCCCGCGGAGCGAAGATTTACGGCGAGGTGGTCGGCTACGGCAACACCTGCGACGCCTACCATTCCACCGCGCCGCGTCCGGAAGGCACCACCCAGGCCCACTGCCTGCGCCAGGCCCTGGACGAAGCTGGCTACGAGTCCGGCAAGGACGTTCTCTACATCAACGCGCACGGCACCGGCACCCACCTGAACGACATCAGCGAAACCACCGCATACAAGCTCGCCCTTGGCGACGACGCCTACAAGGCCCACATCACGTCCATCAAGAGTATGACAGGCCATATGTTCGGCGCGGCAGGCGCGGCTGAAGCGATTGCCACGGTGCTTACGCTGAAGGAAGGCATAATCACTCCGACCATCAACCTCGACACTCCCGATCCCGAGTGCGACCTGGACTACACCCCCAACAAGGCAGTGAAGCTGCAGTGCACGCTGGGAATTTCCGACAGTTTAGGTTTCGGAGGACATAATGCGTGTCTCGCTTTCCGACCTTATTGATACCTAATTATATAAATAAGAAAAGGCCTCCTGGAAACGGAGGCCTTTCTGTTATGCAGTCGTATCCTAGATGAATACGATGGGGCGGGTGCGATAAGTAGTGGTTTTGTAAGTGGTAAGTATTGAGCCGTTATCCCAATAGTAGGCGAATCTCCATTGCTTGGTCCAATTGTCTACCACCTCCGTTTGGGTGCTGTACGAAGCCAGCCAATATCTGCCGTCCTGTTGATTGGAACTGTTGACAAGCAGATCGGCGCAGGACGTGGAGGCGCTCCTTGCGCGCGAGATGGAGTTGTTGACTATCGTCAGCCTTTCAATCAATTTTTCCATATCCTTCTTGAGAGGCAAAACCCATCCTGTGGATCCATATGCTGAAGATGTGGCTATTTTAAGGGGACAGGCTCCGGTTTTGCCGGCGTTTGCAGTCATTCCGTCATAATCGTTGTAATTGTCCACAGCGTAAATGGCTTTGACCCTGTTTTCGTTCTTGGCGGCATTCCATCTCCTTAAGCCTTCATACACGCAGTATGCATTGGTACCCGCATTCTCCTTTGGGGCCTCTCCCCACGTTGCTTTATCCCATCTGGAATCCGCAGCCAGATCGAAATCGCTGTCGGCCCATTGCCAGGTGTAAGTTCCAGCCTCGGGGCTCTTGGCCGAAATGACGGCGGCGTGGACAAAGACATGGTTGGAATACGCCCAGTCAGTAGTGCCATAATTGCGGAAACCGCGCAATTTCAGGTCTTTGATGCTGTAACTCTGTTCGACATCATAGATAAAGCCGATCAAGGTCGATGTCGATTTCGGGGCAACGCCATCCTGGCGCACCCAGGAATAATTGGGACCGACGGCGCGCAGACCTCCGTCCGAGCGGTAGAAATAGTTCGGATCTGTGCTCTTGTTGTAATAGACATAATCGCCAAGCTTGACGTCGTCAGCCGTGTAAACATCCGTATAGAATTTCCAACTGAGAGTGACATTGTCCACCCAACTGGTGAGAGCAAGCGTATTGCTGGTGGTCTTGGTTCCGTATGAAGAGGTTGTGAAATCAACTGTGGCAGTGTTCTTGTCATTGTTGACGCTCACTTCTGTCAAATAATCAATTCCGTCGTAAGAAGGCACGGATCCTTTAATTATCAGGTCGCAAAGCGCAGTTGAAGGCGAGGCGGTTATGTTGAGTCTGTAAGTGGTTTTGGCAAACAATTGAACTGTGGATCCTGAACTGTAGGTTTCCGTATTGTCGCCGACTCTTCTTGTGATGGTATAGCTCGTGGGAACAGCGTAAGTATAAACCGGCACTTCTATCGGGGATACTCCGTACGCCGCGCTGCACGATACGGTTACCTTGCGCTGGACGGAGCCGCCTTCGGGAGTTCCGGAGACGCTGAGCACGCCCGAAGAAGTGACGGACAGCACGTCGGATTTGTTGGAAGTATAGGTGACCGTTCCCTTGGCGTTCGCGCCGGTCTTCAGGATTTCCGTCTCCAGGTCGAAAGTTTTTCCCTTTACGAGGCGGACCTTGCCCATATAAACCATATTGTCGGTCTTGCTTTCCAGCTTCGGAATGCTTATTCCGTATATGTGTCCGCGGATGTCGACGCTGAGGACCTTGGATACGTCGCCCTTCTTCGCCTTGATGGTAACCTTGGCCGTGCGCTCGTCGGTAGGGTAGTGGCCGGTGTTCGCGGCAATCTTCACGCGAAGTTCATAGCGGCCGTCGGATTTCCTCTCGCCCTTGGTGATGGTAAGACGATTGTCGTCGGCAAACACTGTGACATCGTCCCAGGTCCTTTCCGAAGGGCTGAACAGGACATTGATGCCATAATCGTCGCCGGTTCCCTCCGAATTCAGGTCGCAGAGGGTGCAACTGCTCGAAGATACTATTATGGATTCGACAGCGGAAGCGTGGATATCTTCGCCGACTTCGACGCTGCAGGTCGCATTCACGGAAGGATCGTTGGCGAGTTTGGCTGTGATGACGGCATTGCCGGGCGACACGGCTACGATTTTGGTCCCGACTGCGCGGGCTACGGATTCGTCGTTGCTGGAAATCACCAGGGCGGTCTGAGTTTTGGCATCCGTCACGGAAAGGACGGGCTCTTTGGCATAACTCGGACTCCATTTGATGGAAACAGTTTCGGACTGCCCTTCGATAAGACTCAGCGAGCTTTTGCTGAAACTGATGGAAGTCGGGTCATGCTTTTCGATTTCCTTCTTGGTTGCTATCTCATCCTTTCCGCAGGAAACGGCCAGAATCGCCAGCGCGGCGATGGCCAGAAGAATCTTCTTCATATGGTTGGTTCAGTGTTAAAACAGTTTGGGGTGGTTTTCATCCAGGGTTTGGAGAATGTGCTCCATTGTGGCCTGGCGGATGAGGGCGCTGCGGGAGCGCACTCCGAAGAGTTTGCAGTACTGGTCTATAGCTGCGAGTTCCTTCTTGTTGAAAAATACGCTCTTGCGCGAGCTGCGCTTGAGGGCCGCCCGCTCTTTGTCGAGGTAACGCGGGTCGATGCCGGATTTCTTTTTTGCTGCCATATTCTGCAAATATAATAAAAAAATACCCTTGCTTTTATCAGAAAAATTCGTTAAATTCAAACCGAAATTCGAGTATTACCTTTATTAGCAGATGAAAGCAAACCAAATCGATGTTGTTCTCGGCCTCCAGTGGGGCGACGAGGGCAAAGGCAAAGTCGTGGACGTATTGTCTCCCGATTACAAGATTGTCGCACGTTTCCAGGGTGGTCCCAACGCGGGTCATTCGCTGGTGTTCGACGGTACGGCCTTCGTGCTTCATACCGTCCCGTCGGGCATTTTCCGCGAGGGCACGCTTAACGTGATCGGCAACGGAGTCGTCATCGATCCGGTCATCCTGATGGAGGAAATCGAGAATATCGAAGCCCGCGGGGTGAACGTCGACGGGCGCCTTTTCATCTCCAAGAGGGCCAACCTCATCCTTCCCACCCACAGGGCCCTGGATGCAGCCAGCGAAAGCGCCATGGGCAAGGCGAAGATAGGCTCCACCCTCAAGGGCATCGGCCCCACCTATACCGACAAGGCAGGACGCCGCGGACTCAGGGTGGGGGATATCCTTCTTCCCGACTTCAAGGAGAGGTACGAGGCCCGCAAGGCCGCCCATCTCAAGATGCTGGCGCAGTACGACGGCTTCGAACTCAATATAGAAGAATACGAAAAGCGCTGGCTGGAGGCCGCGGAAGGTCTTAAGCGTTTCGAACTCATCGACAGCGAGGTGTTCATCAACCACGCTCTCGACGAGGGCGTTCCCGTTCTTGCGGAGGGCGCTCAGGGGAGCCTTCTGGACATCGACTTCGGCACATATCCTTACGTGACTTCTTCCAACACCCTTTCCGCCGGCGTTTGCATTGGCCTCGGCCTCGCTCCTTCGCGCATAGGAAAGGTTTACGGCATATTCAAGGCTTACTGCACCCGCGTGGGCAGCGGTCCGTTCCCGACCGAGCTCTTCGACGCCGACGGCGACGAACTGCGCAAGATAGGCCACGAATACGGCGCCACCACAGGACGTCCCCGCCGCACCGGCTGGCTCGATATGGTTGCCCTGAAGTATTCTGTGATGATGAACGGCGTGACCGACCTCATTATGATGAAATCCGACGTGATGGACGGTTTCGACACAATCAAGGTGGCAGTGGCCTACAAGACGAAGGACGGCCAACTGCTGGAAGACTTCCCGTACGACGGCGGAGCCGACATCGAGCCCGTGTACCGCGAATTCCCGGGCTGGAAGACCAGCCTCGGCGGAATGAAGTGCTACAATGACTTCCCGAAGGAATTCAAAGACTACATCAATTTCATAGAGGATTCCACCGACTGCCGCATCAAGATAGTGTCAGTCGGTCCGGACCGTGTTTCGACCGTGGTGCGCTAAATGCCCACCCGGCCGAAAATGTAATCCACGTTCTTGAAATAATAGTCGAGGGTGAAGCACCCGTCGAGCTCCTCCGGCGTGAGCAGGGAGGTGACAGTCTCGTTCTCGCCCAGAAGAGTCCTGTAGTCCAGATTCTCGGTCCAGGCCTTCATCGCCACGGGCTGCACGGTGTCGTAGGCCTGTTCGCGGGAAAGGCCCTTGCCGATAAGCGCGTTCATAACCCTCTGCGCGAAGATTACGCCCTTGGTTTTGTAGATGTTCGCGAGCATGTTCTCGGGATACACCACGAGGTTTTCGAGTATGCCCTTGAAACGGGTGAGCATATAGTCCAGGAGCTCCGTCGCGTCGGGCAGAACTATGCGCTCGGTGGATGAATGGGAAATGTCCCTCTCGTGCCAGAGCGCCACGTTCTCGTAAGCGGTAGCCATATAACCGCGCATTACGCGCGCGCATCCGCAGATGTTCTCGCTGCTGATGGGATTGCGCTTGTGAGGCATCGCGCTGGAGCCTTTCTGCCCCTTTGCGAACGCTTCTTCCGCTTCGCGGATTTCGGTTCTCTGGAGATTGCGTACCTCGAAAGCCATCTGCTCGAGCGTCGCGGCTATGAGCGCGAGCGTGCCTACGTAGCAGGCGTGCCTGTCGCGCTGGAGCACCTGCGTGGAGATATCTGCAGAGGCGATTCCCAGCTTGCCGCACACATAATCCTGGATGAACGGGGGGATGTTGGCGAAGTTGCCCACCGCGCCGCTCATCTTGCCCGCTTCAACTCCCGCCGCGGCGGCCTTGAAACGAGCGATGTTGCGCTTCATCTCCTCGAACCAGAGGGCCCATTTGAGGCCGAAGCTGGTGATGTCGGCGTGAATGCCGTGGGTGCGGCCTATGCAGGGGGTGTTCTTGAATTCCTTCGCTCGTTTGCGGAGCACTTCCAGAAAATCCTCCAGGTCCTTCAGCAGAATCGCGTCGGCCTGCTTCAGCAGATATCCGTTGGCTGTGTCCACCACGTCGGTGGAAGTGAGGCCGTAATGCACCCACTTGCGCTCGGGTCCGAGGCTTTCGCTGACGGCACGGGTGAACGCCACCACGTCGTGGCGCGTCTGCTCTTCTATCTCCTTGATGCGGGGGATGTCGAAGCGGGCGCCTGCCCAAAGCTTTGCGACATCTTCCTTGGGGATGACCCCGAGCTCGCTCCAGGCTTCGCAGGAAAGGAGTTCTACCTTGAGGTATGCGTCGAATTTGTTCTGCTCGGACCAGACGTCCCGCATTACTTTTCTGGAATAGCGCTCGATCATATCAGCGGATGGTTTTGAGGAAGTTGTCAATATTGCGGGCGATGCGCGCCTCGGGATC